>DAFH01000103.1:0-1067 GCA_002495485.1 Candidatus Bathyarchaeota archaeon UBA185 | reverse complement strand
TGATGGCCATCTGCGTCTGCCAGTTGGTCGACCTAAGGGCGAGCATGACGAAGAGGGCGGAGAGTCCGATGGCCATTAGGAACAGCATGGCGAATGCGCCCGCGATTCCCAGCGGTGTGAAGTGGGAAGTGTCCATTCCAAAGATGACCGCGATCCCAAGAACTATCGCCGCCTGTGCGAGTGATCTTATGACGCTCTGGTTTATTTTGGCCATTACGATCGCTCCACGGCCCACTGGCGTTGTGAGGGCCTTGTTGAGAAATCCGAATCTGCGGTCGAAGACGACGGACATGCCGCTGAACGCGGCTGTGAAGAGTATGATGAATGCGAGCATTCCGCAGGCGAGGAAGGAGAAGTAGCTCGTCGTCCCGAAGGTGTCGAGGAGGATCATGTTCTGCTCCGACGGGGGTGCGCCGCTGCTGGAGATGAAGGATCCGAAGTTGAGCGCCTTGCCGAAGAGTCCGAGCCAGACCACGGGTTGTATGAGTGAGATGAGGAGCTGTGGCGCGTTGGTGTACCACTTCTTCAGGTCTCTCTTGGTGAGGGCCCAGAGTCCGTGAGTCGGACTGGCGTCGAGCTTCGACGCGGTTCTGGGCCGCTCGAGCGTTGGTGTAGAGGGCTGTCGTGGAATCTCCTCCTGTACCGTCGCTTCGCGAATGCTTGACTCGCTGCCGGGTGAGGTCTTGTTGTCCGAGGCTTATCCCTCTACGATCGAGCTCTCCTCATCGTAATACGCTGGCTGAACATCGCCATCCTATCAGTCTCCTCTTCTCTCAGCTCGCGACCCGTGAACTCGAGATATGCCTCGTCGAGAGTCGGTTTTGTCAGCGAGATCTTTGTCACGTGAAGTCCCTTTGAGCGGATAAGGTCCATTATCTCTGGTGTCGCCTCTTCTCCCTGTTCAGCCTTGACGCGGTATACTGAGTCGTTCTTCTTGACATCTCTTACGCGCTCCAGCCGGACGATTTCTGATGAGATGTCGGGATCCTTCTCCCTGACGGTTACGGTGATAACGTCTCCGCCGATGCTGCTCTTCAATTCTTCCGGAGATCCGATCTTGACGATGT
>DAFH01000082.1:968-7302 GCA_002495485.1 Candidatus Bathyarchaeota archaeon UBA185 | reverse complement strand
GAGGTGTTGATGGCAAGGACCTTGGAAGGCCATCCTCCTGATGGAGCGACCAGCTCACAGTTTGCGTTTGCGGTGACGCCGGTGATGCCAGCGTCATTGAACGCTTGGATGAAGTGTTGTGCCGCAGCGCAGAAGTCGGGGCTACCTATCTGGGCCTGCCATGGAAACGTGGTAGTCCCAGTAACTGTGCCTGTAGGGCATGTGGTGCTGAAGCTACAGTTGTAGGATGTGCCTGCCGGAGCTCCCACCTCACAGTTCGTGGCGCTGGACTCTGCATACTTTNNACAGGGCGGAATCGCCTGATCGTCCGGAATGCATGCGATGCTTAGGCATGCGGCATTGTTGGCGGCGAAACTTGCCTTGTTGATCAAGTGAGCGAAGCCCTGGCGAAGCTCAACGCCAGCCGCGCTAGTGCCGTAGTCCATCGGTATTCCCCAGAGGACGTTGGCCAGGTTGAACTGTATCTCGTAGTAGCTGTGGTCAGGAACCGGCAGACTACAAAGAATAGTAGTGCTGCCTACGCAGTTGACTGTCGAAGGGCCTATCTGAGGAGCCGTCAGCGGCCAATCCTCAGCATCGACCTGGCCAGTCAAAAGCCAGCTTACCGGGACCGTGGTAGTGCCGTCACCCTGGCTGATGGAGAGAGTCTGCTCTTGAGCGCCTGCAGGATACCAGTAGCCCGCACTCGTATCTGTCGTAGCATGGACCGCCGGGATTGTTACCGCCGGGAGCTGGCTGAGGCCTGCGAGTGGGCCTGTGAGGCCCACGAGCGAGAACGTTATCGCGAAGATCATTAGGAGTTTAGCTGAGGAATGACGGTTAGAATTTCCTGCTCCTGTTTGACTCGCGCTTGGTTGCCAATTAAGGTAAGAGAGCGCATTCATTGAGTTTCCAGCCTGATTCATTCCTAGCTAACGCTAATACGCCTATCGGATTCATATTCGGCTCTGCGCTCTGTCAGGGGGCGACTGGTTTGCGGAATCCCAGTGACCTACTTCTCGTGCTTTCCTGATCAATGCTTGAAGAGGCTTCGTGGGAGGTTCGGCATCAGGCTGGTCGGATTCCGTCCCAGTGCTGCCGCCGGGTGATATGTTGGTGTTTCAAACCTGGCGGCATAGACGGCTAGCGCGAGCGCCCAGAGTCTGTCGTCGTGTGTCCCGGCTGGGTGTGAGAACTGTGTCTGGCCCGTCTTTGTGAGCTGGAATCGTTCCCCGTTGATCTCGTTGATAAGTTCGGGATCGTAGGGTATTCGCAGTCGCCCTTCTTCCATCAGCTGTCTGAGATAGAACATCATATTCTCCTTTTCCGGGATCGTCAGAATCTTACCCTCGGGATTCTTTACTCCCTCCTTCCTTGCTTCTTCGACGAAGAACTCTCCGACGCCTGTCTGGTCGATAACGGTCCTCTTGACGGTCTGGAGTCTCTGGCCGAGCCGGTTCAGGTAGCCCATGACATGGCTGTAGTCTGTCCCGGGTTTGAACTGTTTCATGTGGAGCAATGAGACGACGCCATCTCTCTTATCGATGACGGCTACGACCGAGTGGTCCAGTTTCTTACCCAGGTCGCATCCATTGTAGTAGTTTCCTGCTGGCGGAATTTCTCCGGTGAGGATGATTGACTCGTCGTACGTCTTCAACTCGTACGAGATGCATTTTGTTATGAGGCTTAGCGGGAAGAAGGCTTCTTCGTCCTCTGCGAACTCGGCCTCCATTTCTCGCTGCCATCGCCAGGGGTCCGCTTTCATCTGGACCCGCAGGCTCTCTACAATTCCCTGCTTGAGCGGTCCGTTCGGCTCGACCGCGTCTGTGTATCTGACTTGGTGACGGGAGAACTCGCTGTAGAGTTCGTTGTTCGTGCACATCTCGTAGAAGAGGCTGTCCCGGGACCCGGGAGTGCTAACTGCAATGAACCGCCCGTTCGTCGTTGCGAGCGCATAGATTATCGAGTCGTAGAGTTCTTTGTCGTAACGGACGAATCCGGCTTCATCGAGAATGATCAAGTCGCACGTTTCGCCTCTAACGGTCTCTGGATTGTTGGGCAGAGCCTCTATGCTGGACCCGTTGGTGAACTCCAGCCGGGTCCTGTGAAGCCGTCCGACCAAGACCACGCGAAGATTCTTTGGGATAGACCGTTCGATTCTGGAGAGCATTCTTTTGCTCTGTCGCCAGCTGTGCGCGAGAATCACGACCCTCTTAGATCCCTCGATCAGTGCCGTGTGAAGGCTCAGCGCCGAGATCGCGGTCGTTTTACCGGTCTGTCTTGCCCATCTCGCTACGACGAATCTGGACGGATCTAGTAGCAGCCGTTCTTGATAGGCGGTGGGAGAGATCTTGAGCCAGGTCTTGCAGAACTCAAGGATTCCTCCAACTTTGAAGCCTTGTCCCTTCAGTCTCTCGTCTCGACGCTCTGCTTCCATCTCTCTCCATTCTCTTCCAATCTCTCGTCGTATCGAGCCGATCGTCTAGGACTGCTCCTGTTGTTGAGGTTGGTCCGTCGTCTCCATGCCAAGCTTTTCAGATTCGAGCTGCGTCGCCTTCTTCCTGTACTCTCTGACCTCTTCCAGGCGTTTCTCCCAATCCTTCTCCTCTCTAGCCCTCAGCGCCTGGATCAACGCCCGGTTTGCGTCAGTGTACCTCTTGAACCATCCTTGACGCGTCTTTGCATCGATCCTCGTGTCCGTCATCATCCGATACGCTAGGTTGGTCGCGGTCTGGAGTCGTCGTATCGCCCGGTCTCTGATCTTCTCCTCGTCGATTTGTTTTGTCAGCTATGGTCTGACCTTCTCTCTATCCATCGATTTCTAGCAACGGAGGAATCGTGATCTGATTTTTTCGACCGCCTGATCGACCCCCAACCCATGCTCCTCATGTACAGCCGAATCGACCGCAGTACGTTGGCGCTTAGGAGCCGCACTTCCCTTGGGTCCAGCAGCCTACTCCTGGAGTCCTGTTCCAGGCGGTCCAGTACGACAAGATACAGTCGGCGAAGATCAGCCTGCACCTCTCGACGCTTCGAATCGTCTTCCGAACCTTCCAGCATTCAACCCACCATGTCCCCGGTCGTGTCCGAGCACGGGGCGTCAACTCTCGTAGTCCGAGAATTCCCGCCAGAACCGTCCGACTACGCTCCTCGACTACAAGGGTCCCCTGTGGGCCGTCAGGACCGGTGACACCGTCTAGGTCTCAACTGACTAAAAGGACTTCTCGTACCGAGGAGAACAAAGTCGCCGTAGTTTCACTCGAACGCACAATCAAAAGGCGTTCACTTTCACACTCCACCGTTGACGCTGCGCAAAATAAGAATTCTTTTTCGAAAAATTTTGATCTTGCTGATCACGCGCGCACGCGGGATCTCGCGCCCTTCAGACCCGCTTCTACATGTACTTCTTTAGCGTCTCTTCTATCCGCGCCTTCGGAACCGCGCCCACAATCTGGTCAACCTGCTTCCCGTTCTTGAAGATCAACAGCGTTGGAATAGCCATAATGTCGAACCGTCCAGAAGTAGCCGGGTTCTCGTCAGTGTTCAGCTTCCCAAACGCCACCTTGCCGGTGTACTCTTTGGCGAGGCCGTCGATGATTGGCGAGACTAGACGGCAGGGCCCGCACCAGGGAGCCCAACAATCCACTAGGATCAGCGGATATTTCGAAAGGAACTGGTCGAAGCTCGCATCGTCAACGGTTACGGGTGAATCAGGCAAGTCTAACACGCTCTCAAGCTTAGCCGGCCGTGCCATGATATAATCCTAGCACGAGAGGACCAGTCATTCCACGGAGACTATTCCGTGGACGCGGTGGTCTTTGTCTCGACGGGTCCGCCGATGCCGGACCCGTGGCAGTGTGGACAGTAGACGCTCTCCGGCTTGCCCTGAAAGACCTCCTTTGACCAGCGTCCTGTTCCGGCACAGTACGCGCACTTCTGTGAAGTTGCCACGACGGCCGGCTTTGCCGCTGTTGCTGACATTGTTCTAGTCGATTGCCGGTTTACCGGTGAGCTCTACCTGCCGCTTGCCCTTCATCAGCCGCGAAACGCGTAGGACGCCCTGCATCTCGAGCCTCATCAACTCCTTGTTCAGCTCTCGGAAGCTGACCTCGCCGAAGCTGTCCTCCATCTCCTTCTGCAACGCAACGTCCGTCAAGGGTCCCTTACGCTCCAGAAGCTCGACTATTGCGAGCGATATGGGCCGGGGACTCCAGACCTTGCTCATGGCCAGAGCCGCCGGGACAGCTGCTTCCCCCGCACCTACGTGATCGGGACCGGAGCCCGTTCCTTCTTGAACCGCTTCGTGAAGCCTTGATACCAGTTCTCCATGTCAGGCGTCACAGACGGCTTGATCTTCTCCAGAGCGTCCCTGAAGTCTTCCAGAGTAACACTCTTGGTTTCCAAGTCGCGGCGCAGCGAGATCAGTCCCGCCTCGCGCACGACCGCTTCTAGATCGGCACCAGAATAGCCTCCCGCTTGCGAAGCCACCTGCTCCAGGTCAACGTCCCGCGCCAACGGCATGTTCCGCGTGTGAATCTTCAATATGTTCAGCCTCGTAGAGTTGTCCGGAGCCGGCACATAGATCATACGATCGAATCTTCCCGGACGCAGAATTGCGGGGTCGATAATGTCCGGCCTGTTAGTAGCTCCAATAACGACAACGTTGACCAATGATTCGATGCCGTCCATCTCTGTCAGCAGCTGACTGATGACGCGTTCAGAGACGCCGCTGTCGCCGAATCCCATGCCTCTTCGAGGAACTACGGAGTCTAGCTCGTCGAAGAAGACGATCGAAGGAGCCGCGGTCCGACCTTTGCGGAAAACCTCACGGATAGCCTTCTCAGATTCGCCGACCCACTTGCTGAACAGTTCGGGTCCCTTGATCGAGATGAAGTTAGCCTCACTCTCCGTCGCCACTGCCCGTGCAAGCATCGTCTTTCCACATCCCGGCGGGCCGAAGAGTAGGATTCCTTTGGGTGGACGGATGCCGACCCGCTTGAACGCTTCCGGCTTCTTGAGCGGCCACTCGACGGCCTCTTGAAGCTCCTGCTTGACCTCGGTCAAGCCGCCGACATCGGCCCATGCTACGCTCGGGACCTCGATGTAGACTTCGCGCATTGCCGTGGGCGTAATCTCACGGTAGGCGTTCATGAAGTCGTCAACGTTAACCTCCATCTTCTCGAGTATCCCGGTCGGGATCCTCTCCTCTTCCAAGTTGATCTCTGGGAGATACCGTCGGAGTGCTTTCATCGCACCCTCTCTGCACAGTGATGAGATGTCGGCTCCAGTGTAGCCGTGGCAAATGTCCGACAGTCGATGAAGATCCACATCCGACGCCAAGGGCATGGTTCGGGTATGGATCTGGAGGACCTCGTATCGGCCCATCTTATCCGGCACGCCGATCTCTATTTCCCGATCGAATCGTCCCGGTCTTCTGAGCGCTGGGTCGATCGCGTTCGGCCTATTGGTGGCGCCTATGACTATGATGTTCCCACGTGCACCCATCCCGTCCATCAGCGACAGAAGCTGGGCAACTACTCGCCGCTCTACTTCTCCAGTTACCTCTTCCCGTTTTGGCGCGATGGCGTCCATTTCGTCGATGAATATGATGCTCGGAGCCGTCTCCTGTGCCTTCTGGAAGATCTCTCTCAGCCGTGCCTCGGACTCGCCGTAGAACTTTGACATGATCTCGGGACCTGAGATTACGTAGAAGTTTGCGTCCGACTCGTTGGCCACCGCCTTTGCGAGCAGTGTCTTTCCGCATCCGGGTGGTCCGTATAGGAAGACTCCCTTCGGCGGTTCGATGCCTAGCCGTTGGAAGAGTTCGGGATGCCGTAAGGGTAGCTCTACCNNTCCTCCGATGTCCTCGTAGGTGACGATGGGTATGCCCTTCTTCTCAGGGGTCGGCTCGCTCATCACTTGTACGACGGTCGACTCTGTGATCTTGACCGCGCCGTGAGGACGGGTCCTGGTTGCGATTAGTGGGACTGCGCTTCCGAATATGCTGAGGAGGGTCATGTCGCCCTCGACGAACGGCATGTCCATGAAACGCCGTTTTACGAAGCCGACAAACTCCTCGTCAACGCTCAATCGCACATCCGTTGGGGCGAAGACGATCGTCTGAGAATCCTTTACCTCGGCCTTTTTGATCGTGATATACTCGTTCAGCGCCACGCCAGCATTCCTTCTGAGTAGTCCGTCCATGCGGACGATCTCCTGTCCCTGATCTTCCGCGTATGCGGGCCAGGCAATGGCCACTGTCGTCCTCTTGCCATGCACCTCGATGAAGTCGCCTGCTGTTATGGCGAGCTTCTGCATCGTCTCGTTGTCGATGCGGACCTTGCCGTGGCCAACG
>DAFH01000082.1:0-890 GCA_002495485.1 Candidatus Bathyarchaeota archaeon UBA185 | reverse complement strand
AAAAGACTTATCGTCATCATTAGTGGAATCCGTCTCCCTGAGTAGCTTCCGGGTGGCTAAAGATAGTAAAAGGAAGCTTCCAAGCCCCAGCGGGCTAAGACTGTAGCCCCGGCCCTCTTTGATGATCAGTTCCCGGCTCGGGGACTTGTTGACAAGATCAGACACATACTTCGGATTAACTGCCACCTTGAGGAGATCGGTAAACGACGCGGAATTGTCGCAGTCCCTGAGCATGTGGCTGACCATCTGAACCCGCCGCTTGTTAGAGAAAAAGTCGCAGATCTCGCACAAAGCGTCAAGATCAGCCTCCGAACCGTCCAACTCCCTCGAAATAAGCTCCTTCGTCTTGGGACCCCACTCCTCCTCCGATAATGGAAGATCGAGAAGGACATCCTCGCCGTTCCTGAGCGTTAGTCTAAGAGCCATATTCGAACGAGAAGAAGGGGGAATTCTTCCCTATTTAGAGTTCCCGTCACTTAATTACCAGAAGTTAAGTACTACGCAATCCGGCGCGAGACCATAACCTGGACCTCGCTGACACCTTTGATACCCTTCAACAGCTCTTCCACCTCGTCCATTCTGCCCTGAGCGTCCTCCGGCACGAGAACATGTGCAACCAGCGCCACAAGGCCAAACGCGATAGGCTCCTCCTCGTACTTGTAGATAGTCGCCTTACCCTCCAGCGTCGTCCGGACCTTGTCCTTCAACGCGTTCATGTCCGCAGGCGCGTCTGAGGGAAAGATCTTGATCGAGACCAGAACCTGCGTCAAGACGAATCTAGGGTCCCGTAAAGCCGCACTTTGGACACTTGTACGGTCGTCCAAAACCACGGCACTTTTCGCACCGCCAGATCGTGACCTCGCCGCACTGGGGGCATTGGAAGTGGACGG
>DAFH01000095.1 GCA_002495485.1 Candidatus Bathyarchaeota archaeon UBA185 | reverse complement strand
TAGGCTTCGAGACAGACCCTCACACTGAGAGGCTCATCGTCTTCACGGCCATTGACAATCTCACCAAGGGAGCGGCCGGCCAGGCAGTCCAGTGCTACAACATCATGAACGGTTTTGATGAGAAGACGGGTCTCGACACACCTGCCCTCCATCCATAGAGGAGTCGCCTTGCTCGCGGTTTTCAAGATAGGGGATCGAGCGATGCCGAGCGCATTCTCCGAGTCGGCGCTTAAAGACTTGGAGCGGGCTTACGGATCAAATCAGACCGTTATAGTTCACGGGGGCGGAGACACGGTAACGAGGATTGCAGAGCAGCTCAGCATTCCTCAGAAATTCATCGTCTCGCCTGAAGGGTTCAAGAGTCGATTGACAGACGAGAGGACTATCGACGTTTACACTATGGTGATGGGAGGCAAGGTCAACAAGAAGATCGTCAGAGACTTACAAAGGATGGGAATCCCGGCCGTGGGCCTGTCAGGAATTGACGCGGGAATACTCCGAGCATCGAGAAAGACGAGGATCATAGCGAAGGACCCCGATGGACGAAGACGGGTGGTCGAGGNNGGCGGGGGTCTAATCCAGACGATCCTCTCAGAAAAGTACCTGCCAGTAATTGCCCCCATCGCACTCGGAGCAGAATATGAGGCTCTGAACGTCGACGGTGACAGGGCCGCTGCTCGGCTCGCCATCGCCCTACGCGCAAACCTGATGGTTCTGCTAACGGACGTGAGTCATGTCCTCATCGACGGGAGACCAGTCGAACATTGGACAGTCAAGGAAGCAGGGAAGCATCTTCCATTGGTAGGACCTGGAATGAACACGAAGGTTCAGGCTGCTATCGAGGCGGTGTCGCTGGGTGTAGAGAGGGCGGTCATCGCTCCCGCAATGACCGATTCTCCCTATTCCAAGGCCATCGCGGGAGAGTCAGGGACAGCGATAACGGCATGAGCCTGAACGACCCAGTCTCCGTTGAAGATGCTCACCTGGCCAGAGTCTACTCCAAGAAACCCCTGACAATCGTGCGGGGAACCGGCTGCCTGGTCTACGACGCGGGGGGGCGAGAGTTCGTGGACTGCGCTGGCGGCTATGGTACTTGCATCGTCGGACACGCCCATCCGAGAGTCGTCGAGGCTATCACCCGTCAGGCCTCGAAACTGACCAGCTGCCACGGCTCCGTGTACAATGACGCGAGAGCGGACTTTGTCAAGAAGCTCACGTCTATCGCACCCTCCGAGCTCGACCGAGCATTCCTCGCAAACAGTGGAGCCGAGGCTGTTGAGGCCGCGATCAAGATTGCGAGAAAATCCACCGGGAGGAGGCAGATCATCGCAGTCAAGGGGGGCTACCACGGAAAGACGCACGGCGCCCTCTCTGCCACTTGGGACCCGAAGTATCGTAAGAGCTTCGAGCCTCTCCTGCCAGGATTCTCCCACATACCCTTCAACGATACGGAAGCAGCAAAGTCCGCTGTTACAACGGAGGCTGCGGCGGTGCTTGTCGAACCTATTCAGGGAGAGGGCGGGGTCCGAATATCGTCTCTCGACTGGCTCGCGCTACTTCGGGACTTGACGCGAGACACCGGATCCCTCCTAATCCTGGACGAAATCCAGACTGGCTTTGGGAGGACCGGTAAGATGTTCGCAGGCGAACACTTCCACGTACGGCCAGACATTCTCTGCCTCGGAAAAGGAATAGCCAGCGGCCTTCCGATAGGGGTGACGCTGGCCGGTGACGGCTTGATGGGTTCGCTCGGGAAGGGGGAGCATACGTCGACATTCGGGGGAAACCCGCTGGTGTCGGCGGTCGGAGCAGCAACTATCGACGCGCTCTTAGAGGATCATCTAGTAGAGAATGCTGCCAACGTGGGGAGATACTTCCAACAGGGCCTGGCCAAGCTGCAACGTGAACATTCGGTCATCCGCGAGGCCCGGGGTCTGGGATTGATGCTTGCCTTAGAGAATCGATTCGACGTGTACAACCTGCTCCAGAAGGGACTGGATGGAGGAGTCCTAATGCTAGACGCAGGCAGAAATGTTCTACGATTCCTCCCGCCACTCTGCCTCGACAGGTCACTAGTGGATCGTGTCGTCACGATGCTCGACCGTTTGATGGAGCTGGAACAGGCTGCAAGAGTACCCGGTCAGACTATTGCGTGAAATGCTCGAGACCTACAGCCCGAGCGGCTCAGAGGCATCTCTAGCAACGATGCTCAAGACGGAGATGAAATCGCTAGGGTTCGATTCGCGGATCGATGAGGCTGGAAACGTCATAGGCACGGCAGGCGAGGAGGGGCCTGAGATTCTTCTGTGCGGCCACATGGACACGGTTCCGGGCGAGATCGCTGTCAGGCTCGAAAACGAGTTCCTCTATGGAAGAGGAGCCGTTGATGCGAAGTCGAGTCTGGCTACGATGCTGATCGGGGCCTCACGTGCACTGCTCGACTCGAAGACTCCTCTCCGGGGGAGACTGGTCTGCGTCGTCAAGGAGGAGACGACCAGTGAAGGATTCAGGTCGGTCTTGGAGAAGGGGTCCATGCCTCACTTTGCAATTTTTGGAGAGCCCAGCGGGCTTACGAACATGATCATCGGATACAAGGGAAGGATACATCTTCAGATTGACTGCGCGACGGAAGGAGGACACTCCGCGTCACCCTGGCTCTACCGGAATAGTGCGGAGGAGGCTTACAGATTCTGGCTGCTCCTTCGCGAGTCTATCCTCGAAAACGAGGCAGCGTCCAAGTTTGAGAGCGTAACCGGCAGCCTCACGGGAATGGCGACTTCGGGCCCTGAGAACTCCATACCGTCACTAACGAGACTTACACTGGACGTTCGTCTTCCGCCTAACACTGGACCTAGGGAGGTCGTGGGACGAGTCGAGTCGATTGCCCAATCGTATAGTGACCAGCATCCCGGGGTTCGATTGTCTACCATCGTCAAGGATTCTGTCCCGCCGTATCTCGGAGATGCTCATTCGAAACTTGTTGCGGCGTGTCGTGGAGCGATAAGACGAGTCAGTGGGCGAGTCCCGAGCATGGTGAAGAAGACGGGAACCGGCGACATGAATCTGCTGCGATCGGGCACTAGTGCTATCGCCTATGGTCCCGGAGATTCTAGACTAGACCATACGGACCAGGAGAGAATCAGCGTTGACGAGTATCTGAAGAGCATAGAGGTCTATGCAGAGACCCTAAAGCTGCTTTCGAGAATGACCGTGCCTGAGATCGGGCTTGCCGCCTAGGACGAAACGCTTGTCGACTGTCCTACGAGGTGGACGATTATCCTCAAAGACGCGGAGAGATGTCGTTGACTTCATCTCATCACGCGAGAGCGATCGGAGGATAGCTGGTTCAATCGTCCTTGTTAACGAGGCCCATGTTGTATCGCTCCTCAATGCAGGCGTGATCAGACGGAGAGAGGCTCGGAAGCTCTTTCGAGAACTGCGAAGGCTGGAGAACACTTTTCCGAAGCATGGCATAGGCGAAGACTACCACCTCTATGTTGAAGAGGAGCTGACAAAGAGGCTGGGACCTGAGCTTGGCGGGAAGCTCCACACCGGAAAGAGTAGGAATGACCAAGTGGCGACCGCGATACGGATGAGTCTGAGAGAGCTGCTCCTCAACCTCTCTGATCGTCTACTATCCCTGGTAGACAAGCTCCTAGACCAGGCGGCGAAGCACACTGACATCGTCTTTGTGGGCTATACACACCAGCAGCCAGCCCAGCCGATAACATACGGACACTATCTCGCGTCAATCGCAGGCCCCCTTCTGAGAGACGATGAGAGGATCTTTGAAGCGTATCGGAGGGTGAACATGTCCCCGATGGGGTCGGGAGCCCTCGCCGGGTCCAGCTTCGACCTTGACAGAGGGCTGGTTGCGCAACTTCTCGGGTTCGAAGGCATGATAGAGAATTCGCTCGATGGTGTCAGCGGCCGAGACTTCTTGCTCGAATCTCTTGCGGTCTGCAGTCTTCTCGCTTCCGACTTGTCCCGGTTGGCTCAGGACTGGATATTCTATGGCTCCAGCGATGTCAGCCTGATCGAGATCTCGCCAGAGTATTCGTCGACGAGCAGTCTTATGCCGCAGAAGAAGAACGCTGACCCCTTCGAGATTGTCCGGGCCAGATGCGCTCGAGTGGCGGCAAACTACACGACCGCGATATCGATGACACATGCGCTACCGACTGGATACAATCTCGACTTCCAAGAGCTGACACCATTGGTCTGGGATTCGATTGACACGCTCTGCTCATGCCTCTCTGTCATGACCGGGGGGATCGCAAGCAGTCGCGTTGTGACGGGTATTGCTGACAGGCCTCAGGTGCAGTTGACGGTTGCTACGGAGGTTGCGAACAGTCTCGTGAGAACGGCTGGCGCATCGTTCCGCGAGGCGTACAGATGGGTTGGGCAGGCTGTCCGCATTGTCCTGCGCGACCACCGGACGCTTAGGGAGCTGACGGGTGAGGAGTGGAGCCAGATAGCCGGAAGACCACTGACGGCTAAGACCTACAGGACGATCTTGAGGGTTGCAGACCCCGAGTCGAATCCCGGACTCTACCGGACGGAGGGAAGCCCCAATCCGAGAGACGTCAAGAGAAAGATCAGTCTTGGAAAGCGCACTGTTGACAGCCATCTTCGAAGGCTCGAAGGAACGCGCGGACAGTTGCAGCGCGCGTCTCGCCGGATGAGGAAAATCCTCTAGGAAAGATCCGCAGACGGGTCATGATCGCTTCTGTTCTGATCCCGCTTTCTGAAACTCTATCAACCAACATTCGAAGCCTCGCCTGCTGAAGCAAACTGTTCTCACTGGGAAGGCTCCGAACGGCCACGGTTCAGACAAGACTCGAAAGCCTCCTCAGGCGAGCCTCTCCGCTCATCCTGGCCGCCACGATCCTCCTCGTATTCGTGCACGGAACTATGCTGATGCCGTTGAGTAATGGTGGAAGCGATCTCGTGGACGCTGACATTCCCAAGAGCCTCATGCTCCTACATGGACAGAACCCCTACTCGACCCAGCCTTGGGCAAGCCCATACCCTCTGCTACTGCTACTGGTAGACTCGGGAATAATCAGGCTCACTGGCTTCTTTTCAGCGCAATCCTCCACCGATCTGATCTCCCAGAACCTCCGGATGGCCGGACTGGTAGCCAACGCGATAGTTGCCTCGATCGTCTATCTGTTCATACGGAGGAAAACTAAGAACCCTCTGACCCCGCTCATCTCGGCCGGCTTGTTCCTGACGCTCCCGGCACTCAGCACGTCGCCGCTCTACTTCTTCCACAGCGACACGTTCGGCTACCCGATTCTAGGACTCTCGCTGGTCGCACTGGCCTCGCACAAATACACGATAGGCGTAAGCCTACTAGCAACTGCAGCCATCTTCAAAATCCACCCAATCCTCGCGCTGCCACTCGCCCTCGTCTGGATAGTCCGCACAAGGAGCATCAGAACCGCGATACTCCCCATCCTCACCGCTACCACCATTCTCGCCCTAGGCCTACTGCTACCCCTCGCGCTGCCAGGCTACGCCGCGTCAATCCTCGGCTTCAACCTCACCAACAACGGTAACGGCACAGCGCTCTTCAATCTACTAGGCGTAGCCGATAGTGTACTGCCACCACAGCTAGCGGTAACGCCTACTGCCCTGCTCGCCGACCAAGTCTGGATGGTCGGAACATTCGCACTATTCACGATCCTGCTCGGAACGGTCTGGACGAGAGCCCGACAGCTTGCCGCAATAGACATCGTATTGCTCGGCCTTCTCGCCTGGCTCATACCGTTGAAGATCGAGTATACCCACTACATGGCGTGGGCAGTCATCCCAGTGCTCATGCGGGGACAGATCCGACAGACAATACCAGTCCTTGGACTCCTACAGCTGGGCGACAGTCTCTCCTACTGGTCGTGGTGGCCGGCGACCAGCCTCATCCCTGGAATCGACACGTTCTACGGCCTTTTGGCGGCTAGCATAGTCTACCGAGCAGTCGGCCTCGCCGCGCTCGGATTCGTCCTCTACTCCCTCAGAAAGAAGAAGCGAGTCTTCGCATTAGTAGACACCAGACGATCCAGCGAGGAACCTGCAGAAACGCCCCAGACAGATCTGGCGACTCCTGTGATCAGATGAAAACGACGATTGTAGAATCTAGTTGTGCTGACTGCTCTGCCCGTTCTGCGAGTTCTGATCCTTCTTCTTCGGATCCGTAACAATGCCTGTTATCACAGTCGACACATCCACTTGCGATGGCTGACTGGACGCCGACTGCTGAGAGGTGGGCTGAGGACCCACTGGCCTAGCCGGACCCATCGGGGGTCTATCTTCAACCTTGAGCACCTGCGAACCTTGCTGTGGACCCACTGAACCCGCGGTAGGAAGCATCGGACGAATGACCGTCGAGGGAGTAAGGCGAATACCTGTCGACTGGCTCTGACCAGTCGGACCAGGAGGACCCATCGGGCGAATAACTGTGGGAGGAATGCTCCCGCCCGTGGTCTGCGGCTGTGGCCTTGGGGGAGCCGCTTGCGACTGAGCTATCTGCAGTATCTGCTGGGGCGCCGGAGGCTTCTGGTCCTCGAACCTTGTGGGCTGAGCCGCGGGACCGGGAGCCGGTTGGCTAGCCGTGACCGATGCTAGTCCCAGGGACATTCGCGCTTCGGAAAGCTCGGCCTTCAATGCAGCAACGGCAGGGTGAAGCTCAACAGTGGGCTTGGGACCCGTAATGGTAGTGCCGGTAGCGGTCACGGTCGTCAGCGTTGTCGATCTTGACGGCGCACCAGTCTTCGCAATTGGCGCGGAGGACCTTGTAGACCTCGCGACCGGTGTCGATATCGGAACCTTTGTGCCAGTATTGACTAGCTCGAGAGTAGCGCTTGCTCGTCTGTGGCGGAGATAGAGTCCCATCGCGGAACCGAAGATTCCTAGAAAGGCTGCCGCGCCGATCACGAGAGTGTACGCCTGGATG
Source organism: Candidatus Bathyarchaeota archaeon UBA185 (assembly GCA_002495485.1). Lineage (GTDB taxonomy): Archaea > Thermoproteota > Bathyarchaeia > 40CM-2-53-6 > 40CM-2-53-6 > 40CM-2-53-6. The sequence continues at coordinate 13,040 of DAFH01000095.1, read as the reverse complement.
GTCTGGTCCACGTAGGTGTGAACGTACTGGTTGTTGAGATAATCCTCAATCGCCCATGCGGAGAGCCAGATTATCAGGAGTGTCTGTATGAGCATAACAGACACGACGGCACGAGCGTGCCGTGCGAAACCGGACTTTACGTTAATAGATGATGTCAAGATTCCTGTCCCGTGACCCCTCTTGCTAGCGAGAAACCCAATCCAGTCTAGTCTGTTAAGAAGAACGGAACTCCCATCCCGAATCTCCAGTACCGGCCCGGACACCCCCGTGACCATGGTCAAAGACTAAATCAGCAAGCACTCAGCCTCGAAAACGAGGAGCAGACAGGACTCCTGGGACTGAAGCGTTGGTCAACATATTCTACTCGATAATCCTCGGACTGGTCCAGGGAGTCAGTGAATGGCTCCCGATAAGCAGCAAGACGCAGATCATAATCGCGAGCTCCTTGCTATTCTCCCTCCCGATATCTGCCGCATATGCGTTTGGCCTCTTCATGGAGATCGGCAGCCTGGGCTCAGCGGTGACATACTTCCGCCGTGATATCTGGAGCCTCCTTCACGACAGGCGGCTCTTGAACTATCTTGTCATCGTCACAATCTTCACGGGCATCGTTGGACTTCCGCTATACTATGTGACGGACAGGGTCCTCCAGCAGAACCCGTACAACATCGGAATCCCGATGATAATCCTCGGCGTCGTGCTGGTCGGAATGGGCCTCTACATCCGATACTCCCGGCTCGCTGTGAGAGAAGGCGGTCTCGAGCAGATGAGACTCAAGAACTACATCATCGTTGGAATAGCTCAGGGGATCGCTGCATTGCCAGGGGTCAGCAGATCTGGCATGACCGTTTCTACAATGCTCCTGATGGGAGTGAAACCTGATCAGGCTTTCAGACTCTCCTATCTCGCGTACATTCCAGCCTCGCTCGGAGCCTTCGGCGTCAGCCTGATACTCAGCAGCGACCAGGTCAACATGGCCGTCCAGAGCGTCGAACCCGTCGGAATAGCCATAGCAATAGTCACCGCCGCACTGACCGGAATTCTCGTCATCTCCTACCTTCTCAAGCTTGCGAAGCGGAGCAACATCTGGGTCGTCGACATTTTCCTTGGAGCTATAGCGCTTGCTATAGGAATCGTCGCCGCGATACTCGCCCCTCAGGTGACCGGAGTCTTCAAGTTCTCATAGCGAGCCGAGGCTCGTATTGTCTTCAGCCAGAACGGTCTTCAGGTCGCCAAGGGTTACAGCATCCTTTCATTCCGTTCGTGATAGCCGCTAGTCCGAGTTGGATTTCGAGGAGTTACTATAATTTGGGCGATGCTAAACCGAGCAAGGTGTGGGAACCGTTCTCGAAGATGATCAAGATGCCCGAGCAGGACTGGGCGGTTCTCGAATCGGTCTACAACGACTATCGGTACCGTCAGGGCGATCTTCAGAGGATGGAGTTCGTCAAACGGCTCGTAGCCAAGGGCGTGACGTCGTACTTGTTCCAGCTCAAGTCTCGTACCCCCGAGGCCCTGGTCAAAATAGCGCAGTCCAGCAGCAACCTAACTGCGAAACCTCTAGCGTAACAGTGTGATCCCGAGAATTTCTAATTCGGTCTCTTTCTAAGAGACCTGTAGCCTACGATCGCGGCAATCACGATTGCGGCTAGTCCTAAGGGAATGAAGTAGGCGTGGAGTACGGTGCTGATCTCGTGGCTGTTCTGGCCCGCTAGGACGCCTACGTACACGAGGGCTATGTCCCAGACTAAGATTCCAACGGCAGAGAAGGCCAAGAATCGCCGAGTGTCCATCCTGACTATGCCGGCCGGGAAAGCGATGAGGGTCCTGAGTAGAGGGACGAATCTGGCGAGTAGAACAACGCTGTTGCCGTGGCGGTAGAACCATCTCTCCGTTGTCTCAAGTCGCTCATGGCTGAAACGTACTATTCGGCCGTAGCGGAGGACGGCCGGACGGCCCAGGTAGTATCCGATGCTGTAGTCGACGACGGTTCCAACGAGGCTGCCTAAAGTGGCGACCGCAACCACGGACCAGAACTCGAGCCGACCCTGGTATACGAGATATCCTCCGAGGGGCAGAACCACTTCGCTGGGCACTGGTAGAGTAGCGCTCTCCATGACCATTAGGAGGAAGATTCCGGGGTAGCCTAGATTGGAAAAGGTGGTGACAAGAGTGTTGAAGAAACCGTTGAACGTGTCTGTAATGGACAATCCTGGTCCGGCCCATCATTCGCCTAACTTACTTTGACTGCCAACGCTTCACATTTTTCGGTCTATAAGTTGTTCTCAGACCGACTAGTGGTCTCCCAGTGTGAATCGGACAACGCGAAGACTGCCAATTCCTACCGATGGTTCACTGCAGAATAGTTCCTGTCTCGCGGTATCGATTGGTACAGAACCCCCAAAATGTCGCTGAAGGATGATGAGCTTAGCCTTGTCCACAGGCGTTGTGCGAGTAGCAACGCGTATTCGAAAGACAAGGCTTGTTCGAGTTCTGAAGAGGGTGAAGAGACCGTTTGCTCTCTGGCCCATCATTGGCGGTCTTGCAAAGCCATTTCGCGCCAGAAAGATCCACGTCAACCAGACTGCACCCGCGTCGCCCAAACTGAGATGGCGGGCTCCTGCATGGCTGTTGGTGGTGCTATTACTGGTAGGTGCTGGGACGGGATATTTCGCTCCGACCATCATGGGCGACCTTCAGGGAACACGAGCACCGAGCGTCCCAGATTTCAACCTCGGATCCACGCCGGCTTCTATGACCGTTCCGCAGGGCCAGCTAGCTACCTTCGTCGTCTCAATGAACAGTCTCAACAGCTTCGCCGGCAGCGTCAACCTCAACGTCTCGGTAACGCCGACTATGACAAACGCCACTTACAACCTCAACCCCACTTCGGTCTCTCTGTTCACAGGATCCGCCACGGCAACTCTGACCATTCCCGTTCCGGCCACTGCTCCAGTCAAAGACTACTTTCTGCTTCTCACCGGAGTCAGCGGCAAGCTGTTCCACTCGGTGACCCTCGTCCTCCAAGTGACGCTCCCGCCCTCTCCCGACTTTCAGCTACAGACAGGACAGCTGTCTATCAACCTCACACGGGGATCGGGCGAGACCAGCCCGATAACACTCACGAGCATTTCAGGTTTCTCTGGGCTAGTCAATGTGAGTGCTTCGGTTTCGCCCTCTAGCGGCACCAGCCCAACGGTCTCGGCGAATCCGAACAGGGTCGCTTTGTTGTCAGATGGAACCTCCAGCGTTGTGCTCACGGTCACAACCTATGCTTGGACGACTACGGGCCCGTACAACATCGTGGTCCAAGGAATTAGCGGAAGTCTCTCGAACACCCTTACGATCAGTCTAAATGTCCAGTAGCCCCAAACATGGAGATCTCCGCATTAGAGGCTAGGCACGCGTCGCGAAGGTCAGCATCAATGATTAGTACCAGCCCACTCGTCGTCGGCCCTCAGCGTCAAGGAGTCCACTTGCCGAAATGTTTCTGCTGGGGCATAGCTGCTGGAGCTATCTCTTCTCGAAAACCTCCGCCCGTCAGCTAAGGACCAGCGTGCCCGCCTATCTTGCCCTACTTGCAGGAGTACTGCCGGATTTCGACATCTACTTCCAGCCCCTCGGCTTGGTCCATCACACGTACACTCACTCTCTCCTCGTCATCATCCCAGTAGTTGTTTTGTTGACCTATTTCCTAGGCCGATTCGGTCTGGCTTTCTCGATAGGAATCCTCTCCCATCTTCTCGCCGATTCGCTAGTAGGGAGTATACCTCTGCTCTATCCGGTCTACCCGGGCTGGAATGTCGGACTGAACCTAGGGATTCCCAGCCTTGCCGACACTGTCCTCGAGATGGGCGCCTTCGGCCTGGTGATAGTCTACGCTCTCTTCAACGGCGATTACAAGCTGGTGCTCAAACCTTCTCGGGACGGCCTCCTGCTCGGCATCCCTCTGGTTGCAATTGACACGCTGACGCTACTGTTCGCTGGCGACCGAAACATTCCACTGGTCGCGTTCGCCTTCTCAAGGAAGGCTCTGACCGCCATCACGATCGGCCATATTCTCCTGAGCGGAATACTCGCCCTCGGCGTCCTGCAAGGTCTAATCTGGTACTTCCGAACCAGAGCTAGGTCAAAAGTACAAGCGGTCGTTGGTCCGTCATCGCCCGGGTCCTAGACTCTTGTAGAGGGTTACACGCCGCCTTAATCTCCGAAGCGTCTCGGACTAACTCGTCGGCCGGCGAGTTTCCAGTGCAACTGTTTGAGTGGTGGAGTATTCCCCGAAGAGGCTGGATAATAATTCTGGCCGAGCTGTGCGTGATAATCGGCTTCTCCGGCTGGGTAGTCTCAGAATATTTCAACAACGTCTACTTCCAGAGCTACGTCAACAGCATAATGCCCGTGCTGGTTCCCGTGGTGAGCCTTGCTTTCGGTATTGCTTCGGCCTCTGCCGCTACTGCGCTCTATTTCGGAATCAGAAACCTCAGGAGACTCGATGAGGTTAGTACGTCCGATGAGGAGACTCGAAACAGAGCCCGAATGAAGCACCCTCCTAGAAGGCATGTGCCAAGCGACCTGAACGTGAGCGCGCCAGTTAACGGACCAAACTCCAACCCGAAACCACTGATTCCACCAAAGAGTATCATCTCGCGAGAAGCCCCGCAGGCCGCGCCCGCGGAGAAGAAAGAATCGCAGTAGTGCCCGAAGAGTCGTTCCAGCCGGACTCATGTAGCGATTCGAGAAGGTCGGAGTTTACTTCATGTCGATTTCGATGGGCACAATTTGCCCTTATTCGACTGGCACGCTACTGGTTCGTGGGCCGGGAGGGTCGGCTCCGTCCACAACGTCGGTGACAGATTACGAGCGAAGAAGTTGAATCCTATACTAATCACGTTCCGGGCTACGCGAAGCTTCTCATCCTAATCCAGACAATAGTAATTGTCTTTTTCGTCTTCTGGACATTTGAAGAGTATGCTAACAACTACTACTTCCAGTCGTACGTCAACTCGATGTTTCAAGGTAGCGGATTCGCGGTTGTCGCGGTAAGCATTGTCGGCGTCTTCAGTGCCGTCGCTGGAGGGTTGTACATGAAGCTGCGACAGACCCGGAGAGAACTACAGAAGATAGGAGCGACAGAAGAGCCGGTCAGAGAGAGTCAAGGCTCAGGAAGCGTTCTAGCACCACACGTGGAACAGCACCTGATCGACATGATCAGAAAATCGAACACAAGTAGTTCAACGACGGGCTCGATGCCAGTCTTGAAGAGAGAAGAACCGACCGGCCAAGCACGTTAGTCGTATATTGGTTCTGTCGGCACAGCTTACTGGACACGCCTCGTCAACTTGCACATCCAAGTTTTTCCAACCTCAGGCTCTGAGGCTCAGGCTATGTTTTGCAGGACGTTCTACGTGTTGGGTCTTGATATAAGCTTATTAAAGTCGGCGTCTCTTTGGCGATTATTATCGCAGTGGCCTATCGTTTGTATCTCGCGTGTTCGCGGCCGGCTTTGTCGACTGGGGGGTCTCGTATTGGTAAGTCCGATGGTTGGTCCTTGAATTGTTGGTTCGATCTCGCGCTCCGTTGAGGGTTAGTTTCTCTGGAGGAGGAACCGATGTTCCCCCCTATAATGAGCAGTATGGCGGCGTCGTGTTGTCTTCTACGATTAAGAAGTATGCGTACTGTTCGCTCGCCCCGACGGACGAGGATGGTTTTCCAGTGAACAGTATGGGCTGCACTACTGGAATCGGGAGTGGCCACGTGGACTCGCAGTCGCTGAATGGGGATGCTGATCTTGCGAGGGCGGCCATGAAAAGGATGAAAGTTGCGGACAGGATTCAGATCGGCACTGGATCCGACTGCCCACCCGGGTCGGGACTTGGGTCCTCGTCCGCGCTTGTCGTGGCGATTATCGGCGGACTCTGTGCATGGTCTGCAAGGAACATGGACAGGCAGGACGTTGCCGAGATGGCGTACACGATCGAGCGGTCCGATGTCGGGATCCCAGGTGGTATGCAGGATCAGTACGCCGCTGCAATGGGCGGTTTCAACCTTATGCAGTTTGAAAAAAACGGGGTTACCGTTAGCCCTCTATCGATTNNCTCTCCTCCCGTGAAGAACGAATTGGAGTATCGACTTCTCCTCTGTTCTACAGGGACAACGCGACCATCCGGTGGAATTCTGGGACGGCAGATCAAGTCTTACCGTGAGAAGAATCCTAATGTCCTAGACGCTCTTCATGAGATCAAGAAGCTGACTCTCAACTTGCACGCTGAGCTTGTGCACGGTCGAGTTGAGGAGTTCGGGTCACTGTTGGGTGAGGAATGGGAGCTGAAGAAGAGACTGGACCCTGCCATATCTAATGATGAAGTTGACAAGCTCTACCGCACAGCCCTCGAGAACGGGGCGGTCGGAGGAAAATTGCTCGGAGCGGGTGGAGGCGGTTACCTACTTCTGTTTGCTGAAGACGGCGCGCAGAAGGAGCTTTCTTTGGCCGTGATAAAGGCAGGCTCAAGAGTGGAGAATGTGCGCTTCGAAAATTCCGGAGTAGAGACATGGAAGCTTGAACCTCACGGCAAGGGGGAACAGACGCGTGTGGTGCACGAGAGCCGCTTAAGCGAAGCCACGCCTGTATCGAATCCTCTCTAGTGCAATCTTCCTCGCTAAATCAGGTTCAAATCCAGGCCGGCCACTGACAGTGGCTTAGTGAGTTGTTTGATCCAGCCTTCACGGACTCAACCCGTGAAATCGCCCACGGCCACTATCGAATCATACCTGAAACGAGGGGCGAGCCTCCGCGAAGCAACTCTGTCTCTGAGCAACGAGATTGAACGGGCAGCGAAGATCCTCTCAACAGCGTTCAGAAGTGGGGGAAGATTATTCGTTTTCGGTAACGGTGGCAGCGCCGCCGATGCACAGCACATAGTAGCTGAGTTTACCGGACGGTTTCGAATGGAACGAGACCCGCTACCCGCCGAGGCTCTTACAACCAATTCCTCCGCGGTTACGGCTATCGCAAACGACTATGCATTCGAGGAAATTTTTGCGAGACAAGTCAAGGCACTCGCCAAGAAGGGCGACGTAGTTCTGGGAATTTCCACGAGTGGTGAGTCGAAGAATGTTCTGAAGGGTTTAGAGGCAGCAAGGCAGCTTCATGCGACAACCATCGGTCTATGCGGCGAGAAGGGACGCTTGAAAATGTTCTCGGACATTTTTCTGCCGGTTCCTAGCAGCGAAACGTCACTGATTCAAGAGGTCCATATTTCAATCGGACACTTGCTGTGCCTCCTTGTGGAAGAGGATCTGTACGGATAGGCAGCCAGCCATTTTCGTCGACCGCGACGATACGCTGATGGTTGATGTCAACTATTGCGATGATCCAAGACTAGTCCAGCTGATTCCCGGAGCGGCTGAAGGGATACGGGAACTCAGACGCGCAGGCTACATGGTAATAATCGTCACTAACCAGTCGGGAATTGGCAGGGGCTACTTTAGCGTAGAGACTCTTGGAAAGATCCATGAAAGTCTTCGTGACAAGCTTCGGGAGAGGGATGCGGACTATGATGCCGTGTACTACTGTCCGCACCTTCCGGACGATGGCTGTGACTGCCGTAAGCCCAAGCCGGGCCTCTTGCTACGGGCAGCTTCGGACCTCAACATAGACCTCTCGGCGTCCTATGCGATAGGCGACCGTGACCTAGACGTTGAGGCAGGACGAGCGGCGGGAACTCGGACCGTTCTCGTCTTGAACAGTGACAGAGAGCAGGGCGAGAATTGCAAAGCGGCCGATTTCATCGTGAGTAGTCTGGAAGAAGCGGCGAAGCTGATCCTTACGGGAACTAGAGGCCGAGGCGAAACAGGAGTATAACGTATCCGACTCCGCTTTTGAGAAAGCTGAGCTTGCTCGTCCCCCTTGGTCTGCGTTTGAATGTGATTGGGACTTCGGCGATCGAAAAGCCCTTCTTCTTTGCTCTGATGAGGATCTCGGCGGTTATCTCGAAGTTTCGTGCGACAAGCTCGTCACGGATGCTTTCAACCGCCTTAGTAGAATAGATCCTAAATCCTGACGTTATGTCACTGGATTCCATTCGGAACACCCTTCTCAGGGTCCAGTTTGTTCCCGCGCTAATCATCCTCTTGAAGAATGGAAGCTCCTGAACGAGCCCACGACTCTTAGACCTGCAACCGCACACCACCTCAGCTATCTTGGACGCTTCCAATAGTCTGCTGATCTCTTCAGGATCGTGATTAAGATCAGAGTCCATCGTGAGTACGCAGTCGGAGGTTGGATCCACCATGTCGAGCCCCCTCTTCAGAGCCTTCCCCAGGCCCAGCCTCTTCTCGTGGTATTCAACGCGAATTCGGCCATTCTCCTTGGCGCGTTGCTTGACGCGCTCGAGCGTAGAATCACCCCCCTCGATAATGAAGATCACCTCATAGTCCACTCGAAGGGTCTCCAGAGACCGGATCAGGCGGTCTGAGAACTCGTCGATTACTTGCTCCTCGTTATACAGAGGAATAACCGCGCTGACCTTCATGATCCCTCTTTTGCCACCTTTTTCGAGATTCAGGTAACGCTATTTGTGCTCGTCGGATGGTCGTCAGAGGCATCAACTGGCGGATAATCCTAGCTCGCCGACGGGAATTGCCACATGATCTCAGGCTAGCTAGTGGCTTTCGAGCGAAGGCTTTAAGCCACTTCCGTTGTAATCCCCGCCGTGTATATGCCAGGCGATGCCCACCTTGCAACAAATCTCTCGAACAACTCGACCTTGGCCCAACGGTTCTCTGGTATATCGGGAGCGGAATCCGGATGTATTCTGATATTTTTGCAAACAGAGACCCTTGATGTAAAAGTAGAGTTATGGTGAGCAGAAACGCNNTCACCGGGGGCGCTGGCTTTCTCGGAAGTCACCTCTGCCAGGCCCTGCTGGAACTAGGCCGAAAGGTCACGGTGGTCGACAGCCTCGTCTCTGGAAGACTGGACAATGTCCGACAGTTCGAGTCTGATCCTCGTTTCAGGTTCATGAAGAAAGACGCATCGCACATAGGTCACACGACACTCCCCTATGATTGCGATACTGTTTTCCATCTCGCCGCGGACCCCGACGTTCGCATGAGTCTAACCAATCCAACGCTAAAGTTCGAACAGAACGTAACAACGACTAGGATGATCCTTGAGGCGATGAGGAAGGCCAGGAGCTGCAACAAGATTGTATTTTCCTCCTCGTCTACCGTCTACGGCGAAGCCGACACTATTCCAACCCCTGAAACATTCGGCCCACTCCGCCCGATCTCGCTATATGGCGCAACAAAGCTCGCATGCGAGGCTCTGATCGCGGCCTACTGTAACTCCTACGGACTTGACGCGGTAATTCTAAGATTGGCAAACGTGGTCGGTGTAAGGTCTGGTCACGGAGTGATCTGCGACTTCGTGTCGAAACTCTCGCGAAACCCTAACAAACTCGAAATATTGGGCGACGGAACGCAAGAAAAATCATACCTTCACGTAAGCGATGCCGTGAGTGCTCTTCTTCTTGCAACTAGGAGATTCAATTCTAGAGTCACAATTCTAAACGTGGGATCACACGATTCCCTCGACGTTATGTCGATAGCAAAAATCATCGCATCCGCTCTGAGCCTTCAGGATGTCAAGTATTGCCCAACCGGCGGGGTCGATGGCGGAAGAGGCTGGCCTGGAGATGTCAAGACGATGCTGTTGGACGTTTCTAAGATTGAAAGCCTAGGATGGAGACCATCGATGACCAGCGCCGAAGCGGTGAAACTTGCAGCCGAGGAGTTCGCCAGAGAGATATACGTCGAACAANNTCTAGAGTGTAAGCCGAATTGACGCCACTTCGTGGGACCTCGAGCCCGGTGGCCGTCATAATCCCGGCTTTGAACGAACGAGATTCTGTCGGCATGGTCCTCGATGCTGTCAGATCACTAGACTTCAATTCAATACCGATAGTCGTGGACGGACGATCGGATGACGGAACGGTGGAAATTGCGCGTGATAAGCGAGCCGAAGTGCTATTCCAGAGACGTATCGGCTACGGCGACGCGTTGCAGACTTGCATCGAGTGGGTCCTCATGAAGAACGCTGCACCAATAATCGCCATGATGGATGCTGATGGAACCTACGACGCGAGAGACCTTTCGCGGCTCATCGAACCCATTCTCAATGGAAGAGCTGACCTCGCCATTGGCAACCGATTCCATGACATGGATGATGGAGCTATGACGCTCGGCAACAAGTTCGGAAACATGATGATTTCCAGACTAGTCAGTACCCTCCTCCGTATACCGGTGAACGATAGTCAATGCGGCATCAGAGCATTCAGGAGCAACTTAGCGAAAGACTTTCTGGACTGCTCTAATGGGATGCCCTTTGCCACCGATATGCTCACCAAGGCTGTACAGCGACGTGCCCGAATAGTCGAAATGCCTGTGAGGTACCACAATAGGGTCGGAACCGCGAAGCTCAACCCTGTGATTGATGGCGCGAAGATATTGTATACCATAGTTCTATCCGCTTCGAGAGCGAGACACGGCTTTGGGGCTGGGTCACCGAGCTTGGGCTCTCCTACGGTTCAGAGGTCGTAGTTGGCACAGAATGATTAGAATAGAAGAATATTGATTACCGAGAGATAGCATCGAAGGTTCCACAACTTGGCAGGGGCAGGGGTTTCGAGGAATCTCAAGATAGCCTTGGTCGACGACGTTTCTCTCTATTCTCAGAAACTGGTAGAGGGATTCAAGGGACATCACGCCAATTGCATGATATACGGCCCCATTTCGTCTCCCGCCACTAAATCTCCAGAAGTCCTAGGTAATCTGCGGAATGGGGAGCTCAAGGTGTGGAGTCAGAACAGATTCCCACTGCAAATATTCAGAAAAGCCGTTGCGGACAAACCGAGCATCGTTCACGTCCAATTCGAGTTTTATGGAATCCACTCATACGGGCCCCTATACGCCGCGTTTGGGCTTCCGGTTGCACTCCTTCTACTACGCCTACTGGGAATCAAGACCGTGGTAACGCTTCACATGATCATACCGAGGGGTCGTGAGCTTGAACAAGTGCGCGACACTTCTCCGTCGGCTCTGCACACTCCTACATGGATTCTAGCTGCATTCCTGACCTTGTTCTACAGCCTTGTCTCGACATTCTCAAGCGCAGTGGTGGTTCACACGGAGGTATTTAGAAAACGACTCATTTTAAATTACGGAGTCAAACCATCGAAGGTATTCGTGATCCCGCACGGGATCGAGGCTAACGGACAATTCTCCAAGCTGTTTCCTCAATCGAAAGCTGAACCGCGTCCCATCCTGTACTTCGGAGTGATCTCGCCTAGGAAAGGACTCGAAACTCTTCTGTCGGCCTTCGCTCAAGTCTCGCGCAAGAGGAGTGATTGTCAGCTCTGGTTGGCCGGAAGCAGTCCGCCGTACTATCGAGGATACAAGAGTCAACTTCAGCAATTGGGAAGAGAGCTCGACCTCGACGGGAAGGCGCGTTTCCTGGGCCCCGTAAGTGGCGACTTTGCCCATGTCCTCTTCAATGAAGCCTCTTTCGTTGTCCTCCCGTACTATTACAGTCTCTCTGCCAGTGGGGCTCTGAGCTGGGCGCTAGCCCATGGAAGACCCGTTATTGCATCTGAGACGGACTACTTCAAGGAAGAACTGTCCCAGACCAGGTTCGGGTTGCTTGTTCCTCCAAACGATCCGGCCAGGTTAGCGGAGGCTATGGAGACACTCCTTGCCCAGCAGGAGCTTAGAGAAACGCTCTCTAGCAACGCGCGTCTAATGGGCTTCGCTCGCTCATGGGAAGTTATAGCGGGACTGACCCTTGACTTTTACGAAAATCTTGCAAACGGGAATGACGGGTCCTAGCCTTCTCCATTGAGCACTCCCTTAGCAAGGTCTCCATCCGCGACCCATAAGCTTCCCAAGACAGTTCATTCCTGATAATGGTCTTCGCACGATCCACGATGCTGCTCCTCTCACCCTCGTTTCTCAAAGCACGGGTAACGGCACCCTCGAAGTCGTTCGTTACCAGTCCAATTTGCTTCGACCTGATAAAGTCCGCAACCCCGGCCAATTGCGAGACAATTGGAAGTGCACCCGCACAGGCGCCTTCAAGGGGAGACAAGCCCCAAGTCTGCTCTTTCGTTGGAAAGAGTACAACAGTTGAAGCGTTGTAGAGATCAGCGACGTCTCCGAAGGGTACTCTACCTGTGAAGAGAACCCTGTTCTGCAGCCCCCTTTGCCGAACATATCCCTTGAGATATTCGCCATAGCGACCTCGATCCTCTCCGCAGAGAACCAGAGTCAACTCAGGAAAAACCTGTCTTAATCGCTCGACCACCTTGATACTCTGTAACTGATCCTTTTGAGGAGTAAGCCAGCCAACTTGGCAGATCATGCTTCGGTTTTCGAGACCATATTTTGATCTGANNGTGAGAGAAGAAGCCGTAATCGACTCCGGAGAAGACCACGTGCGGACGGATCCCATACCTGCTGAGGATCCTTCGATAGTTCAAATCGTCAATGACGGCAATCTCTGTAATTCTCCGCCTGACAATCTGCTCATCGATTGGACGACCTAACTTCTCGACTAGGCTTATTGCCACGTTAGGCGATGGGTTCGACCACACGCCAGGCGGCTCGTTGCACATCCAGAGTGTTGGAACTGAATGACCGGGGACTACCCACGTAGCAGGAAAGTTGTGCGCGTTAATGACCGCATAGTCCGACACGACCCTCGCAACAATCGACTTGAGACGCAGTATCTGCTTCAGAATCCCTGCTGTTGCAGCGACGGATTCGCTTGGAAGACGGGGAAAGAACCTATTCTCCGACACGAACACTTCCGCCCTTTCAGGTACCTTTGATCTAACTTCGGGATCAACGTAGAGCGTCGCTATGCCGACTTCATGCCCGCGAGATACAAGGAATCGGGACAAGTTGATGAGTTGTGTTTCGGCCCCACCGATCCCAAGCGTTGGGTGAACCATGAGTATCTTCAACGGGGCTTCCACTCATCAGAA
>DAFH01000177.1 GCA_002495485.1 Candidatus Bathyarchaeota archaeon UBA185 | reverse complement strand
CGAGTTCGAGAGTTCCCTGCGCTGGGCACCAGGCAACGGCCACTCTGTTTTCCTGACAAACGATATTAGTTTCCTAGTGGTCCAGCTTTCATTGGGGTTTGCTACGAGGACAGCAGGCCCAACTGATTTCATTGGGGCTCGACTACGGGCCCTGAACTCGCACTTCTCTGAGCCCTTTTATTGTCTTGGGCCAGACCGGCAAGCGCACATGCCACACGTTGCAATAAGGGGACTCAGACAGACAGATGAACAGTCATTCCTGAAAATGCAGATGGACACTTTCAAAGGCTTGGAGTATCTCCCGAGAATCAGGGCCGGGTTATCGGCCCTCGACAGAGAGGGCTCCTTCCTTGCCGAAACAGCCGGATCGATAATCGGCTGCATAGGACTCTACGCACTTGACAGGCCCAACTGGTTCGAGATCAGGAATCTTGCTCTGAAAGATTCTGAAGGTAGGGACGTGGGAAAGAGACTGATCGAGAAGACCCTTGCCTACGTGGGGTCGAAGGATGGTGAATATGTCAAGGCCTCAACACCCGCAGTCCAACCCTACGTTGATCTCTTCAAGAAATCAGGCTTCGAGCCGGCTAGAAGGTCTCTGCGGATAGCTTGGGACATCGCGACGTGTCAGCCGCATGAGAGCAGAATAGAGACGAGAGAGCTCTCTGAAGAGTCCGCCGAAGACGCGTCTGAGGTATGGCTGAAAGGGCTCCGTCCTTTCTGGGATTACTGGATCGAAGAGCAAGGAGGACCCTTGCCCCTCAAGGCATGGGTGAAAGAATCCGTTTCAAAGCGACAGGGCTGGACAGGAGCTTTCCTTGACGACAGACTTGTAGGACTAGCAATTCTTCGGCCAGACTACTATGGACCCGGTGAAGCGAGATTCAACGGAGCCTACGCGATCCCCGAATTTCGGAAACGCGGAGTAGGATCAGCTTTGATGAACGCTGTATTTCGCGACACGCGAAAAAGAAACCAGAGATCGATGAGAGTCTACACGCTTGGGTACCTTGACCATCTGGCACCCGGTGCCGTGCTCTACCTAAAGACGGGAGGACGAATCGAGGGCGAGTACTTGCAACTGCAAAAAAAACGCAATTAGCTTGAGCTAATACCGGTCCTAGTCTGAATCAAGCGAGACGGCAAATTTCTGAGGATTCCGACGAGTTCGCTCTTGATCTCGTCATAGTTGATGAAGCTAAGAAAGACCACTCCGTCTAGCGGGATAATGGCATAGGGATAGAGCGCGGTGCTTACTCCCGTGGAGAATACCATTCCGAGAAACGAAGCGCCTACGCCAGGATAGAGAAGCGGTAAATTCGAGAGTATTAGAGTGGCGAATAGGGTTTTGAGAGCTAAGCGAGTTCTTGCTGAATTGTAAGTGAGGAACAATGGAAGCGCGACAAGCGCAAACCTCGGATCAAAGAAACCGATTCCAAGTGTGATACCGGACCAGACTGGTCGACCCTTCTTCCCGAGATAGAATGAGGCCATGAGTATCAGAGTCTCGATGACCTTTGACTGGCCCTCCTTCCATTGCCAGAAGTAGCTGACAGAGAATCCCCAGCCGGGTGCTGAAGCCGGGAGTAGCAGTACCAGCACTTCGGCTATGACCGTTATCGCCCAGCCCTTCTCCTTCGTTAATTGATACACTAGAATTCCGATCAGGGGTAGCAGCAGGAACTGGAAGATGTCGTAGACTGCCATCGACACTTGGTAGCTGAGCAGGTGTATCGGGGAGACGAGTAGGAGAGACGATGGCAGATACTTGTACTGCTCGGGCTGTGGATAGATCTGGGGCTCTCCGTCGCTCACGTTTCCATGGATGTAGATGCTCGCCGGGTCGTGGAATAGCCGCCAAGCTCCTATGTAGACGCCGGAGAAGTCTTTCGCGAGCGGATGGTTAGAACAACAACCCGAATCTATAGTGGCTATCTGAGAGTACGCTGGCAGAAAGGTTAACAGGTTCAGTACGAGCAGTCCAGCCATAAGAGCGAGAAGGGCTTTCTTACCCAGCTGAGCGCTCTTGGCTTGTACCAAATCCTATTCTGTCGTTGGCCATCGACAAACGATGCCCATAAACCCACAGCAGTCTAGAAAGAACTCATCGAGACTCTAAGGAGCGACATTATTAGCCGAGCGTTTTATCGTGAACACTAGTTGCTCCTGAACAAGACGATGTGAGAGCGTGATGGTCTAATTGGGCCCGTGCATCGATGTCCAGTACGTAAGCAAGTCGTACGGAAAGACCGTCGCGCTTGACGATGTCTCCTTCTCGATCCCTTGCGGCGAGAGATACGCGCTTCTAGGTCCGAACGGTGCAGGCAAGTCAACCACCCTCCGTCTTCTTGTAGGCTTGTTGAAGCCTGACACTGGCACCATCCAGATCGACGGACATGAACCGTTCAGCCCCGAGGCCAAATCGATCCTCGGATATCTTCCCGAGGATGCGACTCCGTACAGGACGCTCTCGGTTCGAGAGAATCTGGAATACATCGCCGCTCTCCGTGGGGTAAGAGACGTGGCAAGTGCGACGAACAAGTTTCTGGACGACCTCAGCCTACGCGAATACGAGCGCGCCAAAGTTGGGAAGCTGTCTCGCGGGAACATGCAGAAGCTTGCCATCGCTCTCGCGCTCATTCATAATCCCAAGATCGTCCTACTCGACGAGCCGCTGAACTACCTGGACATACCAACCCAAGAGAGAGTATTCAAGATGCTAAAATCGCTTGACTCGACCCAGATCGTCTCGACACACATCATGTCCATCGCGACCCGACTCACTGACAAGGTACTGATGATAGCACGTGGAAAGATCATTTGGAACGGAACGATAGACGCGCTGAAGTCGATGGAGGTTGGGGATGAGCCCATCGAGAGCGTTGTTGCAAGGCTGATGACCGGTGCTTCCTAAACTAATCAAGTTCGTACTGCTAACGCGCTTCTCAAGGCCACTACTCGGCCTAGTCGCCTTCTTCCTGTTCTACGATATTGCGATAAGAGGGCTGACAGGTGGAAACGGTTCTGACTTTTCGGGCGGGTTCTCATACTACGCGGTCGGCTCCTCGATATTCTTCATTGTCATGAGTCTGCTATTCGGAGGACTGTTTGTCCTAAAGTCTGACAGAGACTATCTGCTAACCCTGCCTTTGAGGCGGAGAGACCTCAGCGCGGCGCTATTCATCGCTCAGTTCATCGGATCAGGAATCACGATCCTCTTCCTGTACGGGTTCTATGTCGCAGGCGCCGGCGGTCTCGGAGACGCTATCGTGCTGGTCATTAATCTAGTGCTGTTAGCATGCCTGGTCACAGCTCTCGGGGTAGTGTCAAACATTCTCGAGACGTGGAAGCGGGCTGTTCTAGCCGTCCTTCTCGGACTCTGGTGCTCATCCTCAATTCTCGGATTTGGCTTCACGCCGGTCTCCGCGTTTACCGGACAAGTCCTTTACGGGAGCATCATTCTCTTCGCGCTTACGGCCGTCACTGTGCCTGT
This sequence comes from Candidatus Bathyarchaeota archaeon UBA185, assembly GCA_002495485.1. GTDB lineage: Archaea > Thermoproteota > Bathyarchaeia > 40CM-2-53-6 > 40CM-2-53-6 > 40CM-2-53-6. Next base: position 1,507 of record DAFH01000177.1, on the reverse strand, counting down.
CGCGCTAAGAGAACTCGCATATCTCGAAATGGGCTCGATCCGTAGCCTCTTGAGAGCAACCAGCACTGAATACAAGACGAGCATGAGCTTCGTCGGCAAGGGGCCTATACGGGCCATATACTCCTACCACTTGTCATTCTTAGAACTGATGGGAAGAGTCAACATCGGAGGGTCCACAAGCTACCGGACGGCACGGATCAGAACACGCACAGTCCTAATCATCTCCATCGCTGCCGCTGCAGTGTACACATATCTTACCGGATTTTCATCAATTGACGCTCTCCGCTTGGACGTTCTAGTTCCCATCATTCCCGTCTTCATGGGAGTAATCACTCTAGTGTTGATGGCTCAGGGAACCTTCTCAAACGAGAGAGGATGGCTTGCTTTCACGGCCATGGACCCGGCCAAATACCTGCGCAATCTTCTCCTCTCGCGAGTGCTCTCAATCTTGGCGATCTTGGGACCGTTCGGAGCCGCTAACATCGTCCTAGCCTTCCTAGGAACAGGCATGAGTAGTGGATTCGGGCACACCCTCTCGTTTCCGCTTTCGGCTGCAATCGTCCTTCTCGTCACCGTTCCTTCGGCCTCGATACTCGCCACCTACATAGTCGCAAGGGTTGGAGCCGTACAACAGGTACGCGAAGAAGGAATGATGCCGGGACAGTTCGACATCAGACAGTTCGTCGCCATCCTCCCCATCTACTTCGTCATCGGGCTCATAATAGTCTCCGAAATATTCCTGAGCGCGTCTATCGTGATCGCCTCAGCATTGACTCTCATCTCAGCAGCGTTGTTGATCAGCTCAGGTGTATGGCGAGGAATAGCATATCGTCTGACCGAGAAAGGCTTCATCTAGCTCCGATTGTTAATCTGCGAATTTGTAGTGTCGATATCCTTGCGGGGTGACGTCCAAGAGAACGAACTCATTCTCGGGTTCAGCGACAAACTTTCTTTCATCTGGTAATGGTCTTCCTTCGTGAAGTGCCTCGTAATCTGCCAAAGACACCCCTCTACGATGCTGGAGTTTGTCTGCGTGACCGAAGGTCTTGGCGACAGTATTCCATTCTTCTTGGAGAATCCAGCTTGAGGCCTTTGCCTTAGAACCGCTGCCGTAGTTCCCAGACCCTCCCCTTCTTCCCGCAAGGTCAGCGCCTTTCTTCGCCTTCGTCTCGAGGAGGATCGACAAGCAGCTCTTTTCAGACGCGGAATAGCTGTTGCCGCTCTCCTTCGCGTGAGCTAGACCATCGGCCACCTTGTCTTTGTACTCTGCTTGGAATTTCGAAGTCTCCATGAAACGTTTCATATAGTCAGATTCTGCTTTCTCAAGCTCTTCCATCTTCTTGATGTCCGCTGTCTTGGGCTCAGTTCCGATCAGTCTCACGATCTCGTTCCATCGGGGTAGACCTCTCCAGAAATGCCTCAGCAGATAGGCGAAGCCTTTCTCGGCCATCTTCGGATATGGAACGTGAAACGACATGGGTCCAAGGTGATCGATCAGCGACTCTCC
>DAFH01000021.1 GCA_002495485.1 Candidatus Bathyarchaeota archaeon UBA185 | reverse complement strand
GTTCAGACTCTCAGAGTCTGGTCAAATGAGCAGTGCAGCGAAAGCCACTACTCTTCGAGCTCTTATGGCAAAGGAACAGGGCCAAACTACCGCTAGCCTAAGCGAATTGGGACAGGTTGACTCTCGGAATGTGATTGTTGGCACGGGACGACTTACGACGGAAGACGTTGTTCAGCAAATCAAGGCATACTCGAAGTTGAGGGATGAAGTTGTGCAGGTTCTCCGCCAGCTCGGAATTGATCGAAAACCGCAAGCTGCTAGTCCCGATATCTCCCAACTGAAGAATGCGTATGTTACAGTGGAGAATCAAGCTGGTGAGGCTCGCGCGGAATATCAACAAGTAACATCTGATCTAAGCGCTGTCGAAAGGCAGGCGCTTGAAGTCGACAAACAGATAGCCACTGTAGAACAGCTGAAGGCAACGGGTTTCAGCAACGATGAAGTGTTGTCAGCGGCTACAGGTTTCCGCAGAATCCTTGGCAGACTCCCGTCTAAGAAGCTCGAAGCTGCCCAGAAGGCGGTCCGCGCATCTCTGAAAGAGAGGACCGTCATGACGACAGGCGCGAAGAGGGATGACTGGGTCTACTTGCTCGTGGCTACGCCAACGGAGAACGCCTCGCAGACTCTTCAGACCCTCTTGCTTTACGACTTCGTACCCAGTGACATGCCAACCTTTGATGGTCCCGACTTGGGAGAAGCGCTGAAGTCCTGGCAGTCCAAGAAAGGTCAACTCACTACCGACAAGCAAACGCTCGAGACCAAGCTCAAAGTTCTGCGAGAGCGCCTCGACGGACCACTGAACCAATCGGCGGACATGGTCGAAGAGACGCTCCTACTACTTCGGGCATCCCTACGGCTTGGCGAAGGAGCGAACGCGACGCACATATTCGCCCGGCTGGACAAACCCCTGACGAACGTGACACTCAACCTCTTGCAGAGAGACGGAGTGCTTGAACTAGAATAGATGCGAGAACCAGCTCGTGAGCAAGCCCGATCTTGAAGCTCTCGTAACACCAAGGATCGTAGACGCCTTTCAGGCGGCCATCGACAAGGTTGGACGTAGGGAATTCGAAACAATAACCGAACTCGACGACCGGCAGCTTGCGTCAATCCTTGCAGTTGGCGATCAGTATGTACCCGTCGCGCTCGTTACTCTCGCCTGCCAGATCAACAAGAGCCACGATGACCCAAACCCAGCACACACCAGCGTGACTGAATGTCTGAAAGGAACAACAATCCGCATGCCAACAAGCCAGGAACCTGCTCAACCTCAGGTAGCGCCAGCTCGCGGTGGGAAGAGAATCCCGAATCTCTATGCCCAATCGCGCGTTTCAAGTACGCAGGGCGGAAAGTCATTCCTCCTCTTGGGTTTCAGTGTCAACACGATTACGTTTCTGATTCTAGGCTACTTCCTGGGAGGTGTGCTATTATCGCCGCTCTTGGGACAACCCTCTTGCACAGGAATCAGCCCTCTAGGACTTAGTCCATGTTCGGGCTCGATCGTCGGAATAATCCTTGGGGCAATAGGGGGACTCGGATACACCTATTACTATTTCGTGAAGAAAGTCTAGTACGGTCGGCCAGACTTTCGGTATAGAGCCGATGGNNTAGAACGGTCCGCCAGACTTTCGGGATGGAGCCGACGGTCGGATTCTATTGCTACTCTGAAAGCGCGAGAAGAGAACGCAGTTCGTTCTGCTGCAGACCCGCGTCGAGGCCTGTCAGAACTGCGCTGATGTTCTTGGCTTCATTCTCTTTGAAAACCAGGAACGCCAAGATGGTCCCGAGAGAGTAGGGGAATCCGACAAAGATTCTCTCGCTGAGCTTTAGCTGGAGTCTCCGCAGCGCCAGCTCCAGGAACGAGAGGGATTTCGATTCTTCGAACTTCTGCCGCGCACCTGCAAGGATTCGGGAGTAGTAGTGGTGAGATGCGAGCAAGTCGAGGGCCTGCGGAACGTCTTGGGACGCGAGGAGTTGTTCAACTGTTGCGTGATCAAGCTTCCAGAAGGATGGTATCAGATGATCCCTGACCGCGGTTGTACCGATGAGTTTACTCCTCAGAATGATTGCGATGTTCGTGACATCTACAGCGGCCCCTGCGATTGGCGCGCAACGCGACTTGTCGGCTCCTGAAAGATTATCGATCACGTATTTGTNNCATGATGTCTCGGAGGAGTGATGCCTTAAGCCCCTCCAGTTCTGTTATCGAAAAGCTCTGGGTCCGCGACTCCAGCTTTCTGTCTCCTCCAATCGCGATTATCGAGTGCAGATCGTCCAGAGAGTACATCCGGTGAAGCTCCGATTCTCTGAAGATCGCTAGCGGCTGTCGAGTGGCAAGGAACTCTTCCCACGTCTTTCCTTGCGCCTTGAACAGGATCAGTGCTGCCAGATCGTAGGCGTCGAACCGATGCGTGTACTGACGGAGGAAAGCGTGCTCGCTGCCCTGCGAGGAAGAGATCAGCATTCTAACGGTTTGCGCGAAACCGAGCCGAATCGCCCTCTCGGTCTCAATGGGCGACGAATCGTCTCTAAGTTTGGATAGTTCCTTACCGTAGGGGCCCTCGCTGAGCGCTCCGACAATCTCGCTCTGTGTGCGGAGCTCCGTGAGCGTGTGGATCTGGCGGGGTCCTAGGAGGAGCCCTTTCTCTCCGTGGATCTTTGCTATGACGTAGTTTTCCTGGAATATGTGCTGTAGGGTTGAGGCTGGCAACGGTCGGCCATTAGGCTTGGAGTACGAGCAGCAGTGCTATGATGAGCGAGTAGATGGCTAGCGCCTCTGAGAGGATAACTGGAATGACTACTCTCGAGTAGAGTTCCGACTTTTCTGCAGTGGCCGACGCCATGGCACTTCCGGTGGTTCCTATGCCGAAACCGGCTCCCAAGGCTCCTCCTCCCATCGCGATTCCCGCGGCGAAGATTCGAAACGCCGAGTTTACGGCCGTAGCCTCTGTAAGAGGATTTGCAGCGTTTGTGACTATCGTCGGCAGCTTGAACACGGCCAAGAGAGCTACGACCAGTCCGTAAATCGCCAGCGCTTCAGCAAGTACCACAGCGATGAAGCTTCTTGCAAAGACCTCAGGTTTCTCCGTTGTAGCTCCGGCCACGCCAGGACCCGTAATTCCGATGCCGAGTCCCGCTCCGATTGCGGCTAGGGATATGCTGAGGCCGACGCCGAGTCCAGCGAATAGGATCGGGTCAGACATTTACGGGTGCCCTCCAACTANNCAACTAGTGGGTTCATGATAGGGCGAGAACGGGAATCCGGTCCCTTCATAAAACTTCCCAAACCACTCGACCCAGTGAAGCCTCAGATCTTGGACGAAGACGATCAGTCCCTCAAGTATCATGACAAGAATGTTGCCAAGTGCCGATCCAACCAGCGAAAGGGGCGTTATGATATAGTGGGCAGGGATCAACTGGCCGCCGATACACTGGGCAGCGACGAACTGGCCACCGACACATTGGTCCGCTATTAGTTGGCCGCCGAGCGCGAGGAAGATCGCGAACTTGACGTAGAAATCTGCTAGGTTGAGGGCCCATATTCGGAGGTAGGAGAACGTGTTGCTGATGGATTGTATGAAAAGCTCCATCGCGTGCATACCGCCTTCTTTCCACGCCGACAGCACGAGCGGAGCGAGCACGAGGGGCAGGTAGATCGGATTCTGGAGTGCGATGGAAAACTTGAATCCGTTTACTGCTATCTGGGCGATGATGAAGACGCCCGCGGCGTAGAACCATGCCTGGCAGATGGGACCAAAGAAGGCTTCCTTGAATTCCATGTTTCGGATCTTGTTGAAAGCGCCGAGTGCCATTCCGAAGAGCAAGTGAAATACGCCGAACGCGAGCGTGACGACCATGTAGGTTGGAACCGATACACTCCCAACTGTCACCTGACCCTCGNNGAGGGGACTGAAGATCGGCCCGAATTTGAAGAGCGTGCCGGTCTCGAAGCCGAAGAAGTCTCCAAAGATCAGTCCGAATATCGTTGTTCCTATCCCAAGCATGACGATGAGTTCGGCTCCGTTCACGATCGGTTGTAGAAAGTCGCCAAGACTTCCGCCTCTCTTCTTGATCCTCAGGAGCGCGACCCCCAGAAGCAGCAGGAGCGGACCCTCCCCAAAATCGCCAAACATCAACCCGTACATTATCGGAAACGTGAATATCATGAACAGCAGTGGGTTGGTCTCTCGATAGTCCGGCACTCCGAAGTTGTTGATCACGGACTGGAGCGGGTTCGTCCATCCGGGCGCTCTTATCAGCGATGGAGCGTCAGGATCCTTCTCTTCAGCCGATTCAGAGCTGTGAGATTCGTCAGGTTTGTGAGCGCCCTTTTCGTTCTCCTGTTCCTCCACATACATCGTTGCGAGACCGTTGCACGCCTTCGGCAGTTCTTCGGTTACTTGCTTGATCTTGCGCGCCGGGGTCCAGGCTTGGAATAGGACGGTCGACTCTGTCTCGGAGGAGCCTGCGAGGGCCTTTGTGCGGGAGTCGAAAATGTCCGAGAGCACTATCAGGCTCCTGATCTCGGCACCTCGGTCCTTGGCGAGACTGTTCTTGGCGTCTGCGAGCTTCTTTGACTCCGCATCCAGCTCTGACAGCTTGCGGTCGATCGTTTCCTTTGCATCTTTTGGATTGGCCGGTAGGTCAGTCCATGGTGGTCCAAGCTTTGCTCCTAGTGCCGTGACTGCCTGCTTTGCGTCCTCCTGGAACGGGCTTGGAAAGATGGCCAGGAAGGTCTGGGCTTTGCCAGACGTGTTGGTTACTGCGAAGATTAGGTTGCCATAGGTTATCTGGTCGAGCTCACGTTGGAGCGATCCTATCGATTCGGCTGACGCTTCCCCTGCGAGGCTTGAAAGGAAGCCTCCTCCGGCCAATGAGTCGAGGGACACTCCTACATTTTCCAGGCCTGACAGGAATCTCGAGAGTTCGGCTGCCTGCTCCCTCTCAGTCTGAAGCTTGCCCTGCTCATCCTCAATCTGCCTAACCTCACGCTCAAGTTTGAGCGTCTCGTCCTCCAAGAATACCGCGAGCTTTTCGAGATTGTCAACCGGTGCTTTGAGACTCTCCGGCTCCACGTCGCCTACCTGAAGCGTGCTTGTAAGACCGGCCAGTCTGTTCTTGATGGTCGACGATTTGGCCGCGAGCTCGATCGCCTTGTATCGTCCCGCCCCATCAGGCAGTTGATGATCCTCTACCTCGGTCAGATGGAAGAGCCGGTTGGACCCAGCATATTCGAGAAGGTTCGGCAGCTCGTTCTTCGAGACGACTATGCTGACATGGCGCATTCGCTCGGGAAAAAGCAAGTGTTCTGAGTCTACTCGCCAAAGATTGTTGAGGATATCAATGTCAGTAGCCGGCTGTCGAGTCTCTCGAGGCGTGACTTGAACGAGTTGTTGAATATTACACGGCCCTCCGCGTCACTGGCGACGACTCCTCCCAGACCGTCGATAGGCTCATCCTCAAAGACCAGCTTAGACCCCTTGGGAACAACCTTCGAGACCCCGTCCAGATTCCTCCTAGAGGCGTCCCGGAACCCTAGTCTGATGACCGGCTGGTCAGAGTCTACGGCATCCACCGCCTCCTGTACGAAACGCTCAGCAGTCCGATCAAAGCTTGGTGATCTGGCTATGCTGGCGAGTTGGTCCTGAACGTTCTGGACCACTTCCTGGACGATACGGTTCTTCTCCGCGAGGATCTTCAGTCTGTTCGCACGGACCTTTGAGCTGAGGATGCTTCGCCTGATCCCCTCCGCTTCGAGCCTGGCCTTTGCAAGAGTCTCCTCCGCGTCTTTCTGCGCCTTCTGTTTCGCCTCGCTGAGGATCTGGTCGGCCTTCGCCTGAGCGTCCCGAATTACCTCGTCTGCCTTCAGTTTGGCATCGGAGAGGATTCGATTCTGTAGCTTGTCGAGAGATTCTGACATGGGGAGAATCACGCGTTAAGGATGAGCTCCACGGCTTTGTTCGCGGCGTCGTCCTTTCTAGACTCTGCCAGTCTGCGATAGTTTTCCAGCTGTTGCTGGGTCTCGATGTCCGACTGGCGTGCCTCAGCGTCGGCTCTTTGCTTGGCCTCTAGAAGAATCTGTTCGCGCTGCTTCTGCGCGCTCGACACGGCTTCCTGGATGAGCAGGCCGGCCTCGTGATGAGCCTGTGAAATGATCTGTTGTGCTCGGGCCTTTGAGTCCTCTACAATTTTGCGGGCTTGTCCCTCCGTCTCTACGATCTTCTTGACTGCGTCTATTCCAGACAAACCCCGCTTCTCCACTTGGTCCCGAGTTTGGCTATTTCGGATTGTTCGGGAATAGTCCTATAAAACTGTGGGGTCTTTCGGCCGCGATTGCCGGAATTCTATTTACCGCCAAACGATTCCCGGCAGATCCAGCCCGCGCACGTGCAGGCTTTCATCAAGCTTATACCATTGTCGATCGCCCGATGGTTTTCGCCGGGGGCCATACGAGGCCGGGGTTGGCTTGTCCACCGAGGGCCGATCGGTTCAGGCGACGGGCTGCAGACACGCCTCGTAGCAACCCGTAGTAAACATCAAGACGATGGCTAAAGTGGGTTCGACTCCCACCCCCGGCTCTAACCAGCCAATCTTCCCTACCGGTAACACCATCCTCATGCCCGCCAGCTCCCATGCGTAGAGTGACCCCATCGAGAGCTGGTTCGCCTGGCCATTCAGACCACAGAACTAATCGCCCACGAGACGGGCAGCCTCGCCGCAGAGGTAGTCTTCGGGTCTATTGACGGAATATTCTCCGTGCTCGGCATCATAGCCGCGGGAGCATCCGCCGCCTTGACCAGCTTCCAGATATTCGCAACCGGCCTCGGAGGTGCCGCAGCAGGGGCACTCTCAGTCTTCGCCGCCACGTATCTCTCGCAGACTACAGAGAAGAAGACGCGGCTGATGGCTGCCTGGGAGAACTCAAGAAAGATCACGACAAAGAAATCACGGAATGGAAGCGACCAGCTAAGAGAACCAACCAAGAAGGAGCACAAGAGGTTTCACGAGCTACTCTCAAAGGTCCACCGTCGCGCCCTCCTCTCCGGTCTCGTGACCTCGTTGACTTCTACTGTGGCGTCCCTCGCCCTCCTTCTCCCACTCGTCATGATATCCCAGTTCGACCCTACAACCGCCTCCATCCTCATCGGAATCGCGCTCCTATCCATGATGGGCGCCTTTCGAGGAGTCACGCTCAAGCAGTCCGCGGCCAAATCCGCGATCAAAATGGTCGTCCTCGGCGTGATCATCATAGTCGCATGCAGAATCCTAGGCTCCTACGTCCAGATGATTCTGCCATCAATCAAGGCTTAAGACAATCACAGGCAGACCGTTCACGAAGAGCCGCCATTGCCAACCTTCCGCGTCATCATGCTCGAGCCTGCCTTCGAGGAATCGATAGGCTTCACAGCACGAGCAATGAAGAACTTCGGGCTACTGGACCTCGCTCTCGTCAACCCTCAAACAACCTTGGGCAAGAACGGGCGAATGAGGGGAGGCCACGCCCAAGATGTTCTAGACGCCGTAACGATCTACACATCGCTGCCAGAAGCACTCGATGGACTCGATCTTTCAATAGGCACGACAGCCCAGAGGACCCCCTCCGCGACCAATCTTCTGCGAAAACCAATGACCCCAAGAGAACTTGCTGAGATCCTATCCCCACAAACCGGCACGGTCGGAATAGTCTTGGGAAGAGAGGGAACGGGGCTCAACAACACAGAACTCGGCCTCTGCGACGCCATGGTTACAATACCCTCGAGCGAAGAATATCCCACGCTGAACGTCTCGCACGCGGCCGCGATACTATTCTATGAGTTGCAGTCCGCATCGTTCTCACCCGAGAGAGGCGAATTGGCCACAGTGGAGGTCAAAGACACCATACTACGATACATGTCCCAATCACTCACAAACATCGNNAGAATACAAGATTGGCCTGACCGTTCGGGCGGCGAGGAACGTATTGGGAAGGTCTGCGATCAGGAAACGCGAGGCAAGCCTCTTGGCCGGTGCCCTGCGCGGCATCACAAACGCACTATCGACGACTAGTTCACAAGCCGTTCATATCCCGGAGATTAGAGCGGTCAAGCTTCCGCTTGAACAGTAACTGGCCTCTCTTTCTCCTTCCTACCAGAGGCACCATTACTATCGCCAGGTGCTATGCTAGGTGAGGCCTCGGCGTTGATTGTTTCCTGATAATGTCTTGTCGGCCTCTGGACAGCCATTTTGTCGTGGGCTACCAGCGACTTGACGAGCGCTTGGGCGAGTTCAAGGTTGGTAACGATAGGGATGCCAAACTCTGCTGCCTTCCTGCGGATAACATACTCGTCTTGCACGACAAGGCGAGACTCTGCGTCCTGTTCATGGCTGGGAATGTTGATGACAAGCTTGATCTCGCGCCTTGTAATATAGTCGAGGATGTTCGGACTCTTCCCCTCTCGGATCTTGTAGAGGGTTATACACTCAATTCCCGCCGCACGGAGCTCTTCCGCGGTGTGACGAGTCGCAAAGATTCGATACCCATTCTCGGCGAGTATNNAGGCACGTAGAAGTTGCTCGCGACCAGTGCATTAATGAAAGCGTCTTGGAAGTTGTCTGCAAAACACGCCACCTCGCCCGTAGAGACCATCTCGACTCCCGTGACCGGATCCGCGTTGTCGAGGCGTGTAAACGAGAATTGTGGTGCCTTGACTCCGAAACCCACCCCGGTACCCTCCCCGTCTAGAATTTTGTCTCCTTGAATCGCCTTTGCCGAGAGGTCCATCAAGTTAGTCCCGGTC
>DAFH01000164.1 GCA_002495485.1 Candidatus Bathyarchaeota archaeon UBA185 | reverse complement strand
CCAATATTGGCGCTGGCAACGCCTCCAGCCTTCAAATCACTGGTCAAGTGACCCTGCTTGCCTATTATAGCCTTAGGATTCTGCGCGGGAGGCCTGCGCATCATCGTTTCGCGGACCCTGTAGAGATAGATGCTTCCCAAAACGCCTCCGCCCCCCACAATGCCAAGAATAGTGTAGGTCAGAACACCGACTTGAACAAACGTTCCCGAAGGCGCACCAGCGGGGGTTGGTGCCGATGAGGGCAGACTGAAGATGNNCCAGCTATCGCTGCGACGCCATGATGGATCTTGAGTTCCAGGAAGATGAATACTGCTCCGATCATCATCAGAATGATCGAAACCAATGGCGCGCCAAAAACTCCCAATCCCAGAAGAGCCAGCGCTATCAGCGCCGCGCCGATGACGGTGAATATGAGCGTAGGATGGTAGAGGTCCGCGAGTATTGCGAATACTCCGGCCAAGAACAGCACGCTGTCGAGGTTCGGATCGCTGATAACGGAAAGAAATAGTGATCTGGTCCCGGCCGTGTGAATCACGGCTCCGCNNGGCATTCAAAGCGTCCGAGAGATTCGACACGTTCAAGACTCTGTTAATCACGTTGGTCTGGTTCGCATAACACGACGTGTACGTCTGGCAATCATACGAGACGCCGTGAGTGACCATGAGGCCTGCCGCTGTGGCATTCCGATTGTGGCTCCCGGTCAGGGTGGTCATGTAGTTGGTAAACGCCTGGATATCCTTGGTTAGCGTGGTATTCTCTTCGCCCGTTGGAATTCCAGAAACGATTGGAGTCGCTGATCCTATGACTGTGCCTGGCACCATCACGATGTTGCACGATGATTCTGCAATGTACGATCCCGCGCTGAAGGCGTGGGCACTGCTAGGCGCGATGAGGGTAGTGAAATTGGCCGTCTTGCAATCGCCTTCGTAGCCTGAGATTGTGCTGATGATATTCTCCATGTCGGCTCCGTCTCCACCGTTCGTATTGATGACCAGGATGAAATTGTGGATTCCCGAGGATGTGGCATCATTGATCGACGAGGTAACGAAATCTAGAGCTCCGGGATCGATGTCCTGGTTCAAAGAAGCTACGTACACATTCGATTGAGCGTGAGCCTTCTCCGGCAATAACGCCTGAGCGGTAATGAAAGCAAAAGCTAGGAGTACAACTAGACCAATTGTCCGCCTAGAGACCTTCACCATTCACTTAGTCCACTGAAATCTAGTCTACAAGGTTCGGCTTAAGCCTTAACCCCTGATCCGTAGAGTTCCGTTCTGTCCAAGCCTGAAATGACCGGGGAGGAGCTATTAGAACCAACGGGTTAACGAGCCCCCCTGGGTTGGACCAAACCGAGAGTTGAGGTCCTCGCCACGTACTTTTTCTGTCTAGAGACATTCGGACACCCAACACTTTATACATTCGACCGGGTCTAAACTGATCAATGCCCTACGGGGCTTCGTTTGGGTTCGGTTCATATGATCAACAATCAGACGCGAGCTGAGATTCGCTACTATCTGGAACCGGGAAAGACCCGCAAAGTCCGGAAAGCTCTCTCGCAGATGATGAATCGCAACATATTCCCGAACCCTTACAACCAGACGCTCTACTTCAACAACGACGAGCACGAGGTCCCGTTCACCTACTCGATCAGGGCGAGAAGATATGAGAACAGGCCGTTGAGAAACCGATTTAGGCTTGATCCTAAAGACGAATGGATCTTCGAGCTGAAAACAACAAGGTCTGTGAACGGTCGTTTCATCCGACACAAACGACGTGACGAAGAGCTGAGCCTGCGTGAGATCCTAGATCTCGTTGGACAGATGAAGAAGCTGGGGGGTATTCACATTAGACACAAGCTCGTGCCCTATGCCGCCGCGAGCTATGCTAGGAGCCATTTTCTCGAGAACCAGAAGGGAATACGGGTGACCGTAGATGACGATGTCAGGTTCTACCGGTTCACCGGCGAGTTCACTGGACTAATGCTAGGAAAAGCGGGCCACTCCATCGTAGAGCTAAAGATCCCTCCCAGGAAAACGTCGAGTCCTCTCGCAAACGAGCTTCAGCGAATAATGCGCGACGAGTCAGGCGTCCAAGGAATCTCGAAGAAGGCCACAACCTTTAACCTTATTGCGGACAACTTCCAGAAGGCCGGCGAAGCCTACGAGATTCCAAGGCATGATACTGAGATTGAGGCCAAGATTGCTGTTGACGGCGACGGCCAAGACGTCTTTCACGAGATTCGAGAGGATTTCACCCGAGGCAACCTTGACGGGTTCCGGCTTTCACCCGAGTATCCACGAGTGATGGAGACGGGAAAACTCCACTACTATGTTCTCACCCCTACCAACGACTATGTGCGAATAGAGCCGAAACGGTCCTCCGAATACCAGACCGTTAGGGAGGACTTGGAGCTCGCCGAGGATCCCTATCAGCTCGGAAACGTGATTAGGCGAAAGGAGACGAAGGGTGAAGCTCGTCCTATTCTACTCAAGCAGCCGTCAAGGATCCTGCAGAGGAAGAGGAAGTACTTCATGGTAGAGAAGAACGATGGGACGGGTGACTACGCCGTCGTAATCGACCGCACGACTCACAAGGGGCACGAGCTATACCAGATGGAGGTCGAAGATGTCCTTGAGTCACCGCCCTTTGGTATCGAACAAAGGAGTGTTGCAGACGTGGCTTCTATCGCCAACTTTCTGGTCGACGAGTATTCCCTGGAGCCAACGACCTTGACGAAAGGCGAATGGTTGATGAGCCTACCGAGCTAATCGTCGCGCTGCTTTCCGGCCACGATTCGCAGTAAGCCTCAGAGCGAGCCTGGTTGTCGGCATCGACGCAAACTTCTCGTAATTCAGGTTTCTCTCAGCGACCTCACTCCGCAGCAGATCCTGGATCTCAGCTGACGGTCTTCCACGCCTTAGCCGATCGATCATAATGTCACTGTCATGAATAAGGCCCAGAATATCCTGCCAAGACCTCAACAGCGGCATTGGCTCCTTCTCAGCAGGCGTTCCTCCAAGGTCCAGAACGTACCTTAGACGCCGCGAGTCTTCGCGCAGGCGGTGAAGAGCCCGTTTCTTGGCCGGATTCTCTAAGACTACAGGCAGCCTCTCTCTAATCCTGTCCTCAAGCTTTCTGGTGACCCTGTCAAACCTCTCTTGGAGGAGTTCATCAGACAAGTCTTCCGTCTGGACAAGTCCACGCGGGGGGTTCTCAACTGAGGAGACGTAGGAAATTGCAAGCTTAAGATCTGTAGCACGCATCTTTCCAAGTTGGCTGGTCAACTGCTGATAGGTTGACGCGTCCTTTCGCTGTGATATTTTTGAAACTATGATATCGGCGTCTCTAACCCCGGCATTGACCCTTATCAGCTCCTTCAGTGTTGACGAATACTCTCTAATTCTTCTACGCCTGCGGGGGTTCCTGGGTAAAAGCTGAAGGCAAGCTCGGGTCCTCCTCGCGGCCGTTCGGAGGTCGTGAACATTGTCAGGACTCGGATCTTTGAGATAAGCCCGGATCCTCTTTGAGAACGCTTTTCGAGTCCTTCGCGCGTTTTGGAGGTAGAGCTCCTTGTCTACTACGCGGACGCGTCCGAACCCGCTTGGTTGCTTCTTGAGCACCGCCTCCGTGTCAGAACTCGCAAGCATCTCACCATCTGGAGAGCTGACTACCCCGTTCGGGATCGAAATAGGTTCAGCTGCCGTAATCGGCTCCACCGCAGACGCAACGATACTCTCACCGCAGTTCATGCAAAAGAGGGCATCATCATCGTTCGGTTTTCCGCACTTGCCGCACTTGATCGTACGTCATCAACCATTTTCATGCTTTTATCATTCGGTATTTACGTGATTTTGAGGTCGAATACCTCTTCAAAGTCCTTGAGCGAGGCTCTTAGCAACTCCTCCGGAAAGTGCCGGTGCCCATGTTCGACCTTGACTCGAATCTTGTGTCGCCCCTCAAAGTTTACTCGAATCCGTGAGCCTGTCTCCTCCAGAATCTCGGAGAGTTTGATAATCGCAGCGATTCTCTCGACCGTTTCCTCGGTGTCGTCGTCCAGGAGTCCCTGATAAGTTGCCTGAATCCAATCCGTCCTCTTCATTCCGCGTGCGTGCGCGAGTGACAAGGAAAGGATAATCTGATCAGGGTGACTGAGTACACTGTCGCTCTCGAGTGCCACGTAGAACAAGGTCTCCGGATTGGTCAGGGGCAGATCAGGGATTTCCTCCACTGCCTGAAGCAGAATCGCCCGCTCCCTCTTGTTCATCAAGCCACCAGAATAGAGAGATTCGATGAACTGGCGACCGGGACTTTGAGTGTTTGAGGATACGTTCTTCGGGCGTTGGATCAGGGAGTCGATCGAACCTTTACGATAGGAGACTGGGTCTTGCAAAAACGCAGCTAGCACCCCATCACGAAGTCCATGAGTACTGACGATGAGGCGGCGGAAGTCAATCTTCTCCATCAGTAGCTGGATAACAAGTGAGCCCGCGACAATCGACCGGGCCCGGTCCTGTCCGATTGAGGTTATCCTCTTGATGTCTTTCACCTCCATGTTGTTTAGAGTCTGGTGCACCAGCTGGACGGAGTTGCGCTTCATCGTGTAGTTGTGGAGTTTGTTGACGGGGTACTTTTCCCGGATCTGATCGAATCGGGCGATGGCTCTAACGGTTCCACCGACGCCGACAAGATCCAGTTTCTGGTCGGCAGGAAAGTCCTTGGGACCTGGAAGCAGGTCCACGATTCTCTTCCTCATTCTGACGTAGTTCTTTCTGCTGAAGCCTCCATCCTTTCCGGCATAAAGATCGGTTAGTCTCAAGGCACCTAACGGAACGGAGAGGATCTTGCGGATCCTTGTCTCTTCAAAGAGAACCATTTCCAAGCTTCCTCCCCCTAGGTCGAAGAACAACCCGGAGTCGACGGCCAGTGCTGCCCTTGCTCCAGAGTAGGAGTATACCGCCTCTTCCCTCTCAGAGAGGACCTTGAAGGCGAATCCGGAGTCGACGACTGCCTGCTTTAGGAAGAGCGCCTTGTTCCCTGCTTCCCTGACAGCACTCGTCGCGATCGGAAGCACGTGATCCACATGTTGCAGTTCCACAATGTCTCGGAGCAGCTTCAGAGCATTTAGCGTACGCTTGATAGGCTGGTCCCCGAGCATTCCCGTCTCGTCTAGCCCTTCGCCAACCCTCGCCAAGATTGATTCCTGCCCGTAGGCAGCGAACGTCTTGTCACGCTTGACCTCGTAGCTTACAAGCTTGAGACTGTTGTAGCCCAAGTCTATAACAGAGACTTTCAATCTTGTTGCGGCCACTCCAACGTGCGCTCTGCAATCCTACCCGGCGTATGCATATGTCTTCGGCTAGGTCATCTTACGCATCAGTTTGGTTGTTAGCAGCCAGCGCAGTTCGCCTGAGACAGCTGGTTTGAAACCGTTGAGTCTGACCTTTGCAAGTCCTCCCTTCTTGAGCACTAGGTTCACGCCAGCCTTGCCTGCAATGATCTCACCGATCATCCCGCTGAGATATGGTTCATGTCCTACTAGGAGGACCTCTTGTCTCACTCCAAGCCGGGAAAGCCTCTGGTAGAGGTTCGAAGTGTCTGCTGTAGGTTTCAGCTCGTCCCATTGTTCGAGTTGGTTCAACATTCGCAGCTTTCTGGCTGCTATTTCTCCTGTTTCAAGTGCTCTCTTTAGAGGGCTGGACGCGATCACTTTCAAATCGATTTTCAAACTTGCCAAGAAATCAGCGACGTCCGCGACGTCCCTACGGCCCGCTGTCGTCAGACGTCTGTCGGCATCCTTCTCCGGCACCTCTAGTCGCACGCCGGCCTCGCCGTGTCTCAAAACATACAGATTCAGTGCTCGTACGACACCTGTCTATTTCTAACCGAGNNGCTCCTACCCGCGCTCGAACATCTTTATCCAACGGCTCGTGTGGCCAATCGGAGACAGAGATGGGAACCGCCGGGGAGTTCGAGGCGTTCGATCTAGACCCCCGGCTCTTGCAGGGGATTAAAGACATGGGGTTCGACGAGCTATTTCCCATACAGGCCGAAGCCATAGCACCGATCCTTCAAGGTAGGGACCTAATCGGGCAGGCCCACACTGGTAGCGGGAAGANNGTCCCGATGCTGCAGAACATCGACTCAAGGCAAAGAGACGTGCAGGGTCTCGTACTGGTGCCGACCAGAGAGCTCGCCGTTCAGGTCGCTGGCGAGTTCGAGAAACTCGCCCGGCATCTTGGAGTTAGGGCTGTCGCAGTCTACGGAGGACAGAGCATCAATGTGCAGTTTGACCGCCTTGAGGATACCCGGACGAAGATCATCGTAGCGACCCCCGGGCGTCTCATGGACCATTTAGAGAGGAGAACCGCAAGTTTGGATGGTGTGAGATTCGTCGTGTTAGACGAAGCCGACAGGATGTTGGACATGGGTTTCGTAGATGATATTACCGAAATCCTTCGGCACGTGCCCCGAAACCATCAAACCGCCTTGTTCTCTGCGACCATGCCCGAACCCATTGTCCGGCTGAGCGACCGGTATCTAAGAAGCCCAGTCCGAGCCTTCGTCGACAGCGACGAGATCTCTGTCGATACGGTGGATCAGAAGATCGTCCAGCTCGACGAGGACGAGAAGTTCCGCGCCTTGTGCGGGTTCTTGGAAAAGAACCTCATAAGCAGAGGGCTGGTCTTCTGCGCGACAAAGATCCGGGCCGACAGGCTGGCTCAAGCGTTGCAGGAGAACCGGTATGATGCGCTGCCGATTCACGGAGATTTGTCCCAGCGGCAGCGAGACTTTGCCATACACGCCTTCCGAACAGGCAAGACGGGGTTGCTGATCGCGACCGATGTCGCAGCCAGGGGCCTTGACATTCCAAAGGTCAGTCATGTCATCAACTTCGATATGCCTGAAGACCCTAACTTGTACTTCCACAGGATAGGGCGCACCGCACGTGCTGGAAAGCAGGGGATGGCTATTTCATTCCTGACGAGAGAGGATTGGAACGTTTTCGAAGGCATAAGACGAATGACATCTGCCACGCTCGACGAGATACCGGAACCGATCGTTCCCGGACTCAACATTCCAGGAATTCATTTACCTCCTCGACCGTTTGGAGGACCAAATGCCGGTGGTTTCCGACGTCCGAGGCAGAGGCCTCGTTATCAGCGCGGGAACCGGGGCCGATGGTGAATTCGGAAATGACGATTTGGGCGAGAACCCATGACTGACGCACCCAACAGGAAGGAGGATGTGCAGAGGATACTCGACTACGCAGAATCGGTAGCGAAGGAATCGCGGAAGGCACTTACGGTCGAGTTCAACCAGCAGCACAAAGGAATAGCATTCAGCAAAGTCCCGAAGATTCTCCAAGACAGTCTCCTTGCCTGGTATGGCCGCAGAGACAAGAACCTCAAGCTGACTTTTGAACAAGCCAATAGCTCAAGGCCGGGAGAGGTTAGGGAGATCTTTGTTGGGGAATCCAAGAAGGTGCGGTTCAAACTTCACGCTGACGCTATCTTCTCTCTGGCGGGTGGAACTGCCGAGTCGCCATCCTATCTAAAGGAGCTGAGCGTCACCGTAGATCGTCGAGCCTTTCCAAACTGACTCGCGTCTTAGTGTTCCTACGGCGTGTTTCTTTCCCACAGAGACTGACAACTGGTTACACAGCGTTAGAGAATAGGTCGCTTCTCACACCACTCGAGAAGCCGAAACCGGACGTAGGGCA
Source organism: Candidatus Bathyarchaeota archaeon UBA185 (assembly GCA_002495485.1). Taxonomy (GTDB): domain Archaea; phylum Thermoproteota; class Bathyarchaeia; order 40CM-2-53-6; family 40CM-2-53-6; genus 40CM-2-53-6. The sequence continues at coordinate 332 of DAFH01000164.1, read as the reverse complement.
GATTGAGGAGCGAGATCTTTCTTCTTGGAATAATCTTTGTAATATGCGGCCCCATCCTGACCGACTCCGCCTTCTCGTCATGTCTAGGAACAATTCTGTCCGGCAACGTCTTTGCGTGCGTCTCGGATCTCGCCTACATCGCCATAGGAGGGGTCTTCTTTGTGACCGGCGNNTCCCCGTCACACCACGAGCCTATGGCGTAGGCGCTACTGCCGGAAGCGCCCCCAAGCCCGGCGGTCAAGTGACCTGCAAGAAGTGTGGCCAGGTCTACGACTCAGGACAGTTCTTCTGCCCATCCTGCGGACAGAGGCCCATTTGATTCTCCGCTCCTC
>DAFH01000109.1:8306-14449 GCA_002495485.1 Candidatus Bathyarchaeota archaeon UBA185 | reverse complement strand
CAGCAGTGTTGGCAAAGTAGGTCGCGTTACCATAGCCCAGTGTTGTCGAGGTGCATGCGGCACCGCCTGGGTAGCAGAGGAAGCTGTGACTCGTGGTCATCCAGTCAATGTTCTGCAGAATCGAAGAACACTGGCTGACACCAGCCGANNGCGTCCCAGAGGGTCGTGAAGTCGAACGGGTTCAAGCTGTCGACAGTGGTCAGGAAACTCTGGCGGAATGTTCCAGCAACGGCTGGAGTAGAGCTGTAGGCGTTGAGCCAGTTGAAGAAGTTCGCACTAGGCTCGAAACCGCCACCGACGGCTGTGATGAAGCCAGGGTTGCTGGATGTGCCTAGTGGCCAGTTGCTGAGACGACCCTGGGTGTCAACGGTGTCGTAGATTGGCAGTGTGAACACGTGTCTGCCGTAGTAGTCTTCCGCCTGGTATCCCGCGCTCACCGCGCTGCAGACCGGAGACGCACCGAGACAGGTCGTCGCACCCGCGCCACCCGAGACTGTTCCACCGGAACAGTTGGCGAACGTAGGCGCTGCTACGGTTAGTGTCGGATCAGTCGAGGGTCCGGGCGAAGCGAGGCAGAGCGAGAACTCCATCGCGCTGGATAGACTGTCGTATGTGCCGTCGCAGATGTACATGTAGTTGGCCGCGCTAGTCGAGAAGACTGTGCTGCCACACGGAGAACCTGGAGTGCTCTGTGATGGACCACAGCCTGGAGCTGTGCAGGTGACAGTTGTCTCGGTCGTGAAGATACTGTTGTACTCGANNCTTGGTGGCGAAGAGGCTGTTGTACTCGAAGTAGGTTGTGCTGTCGAACGGGAAGACCTGTCCGAAGCCGAAAGTACCGAGACCCCAGCAGTTGATCGGAGTACCAGTAGCGCTAGTGGTGAAGCCGCAGAACTGGCCGATAGAACCCTCTACCTCCTGAAGGAACGGGCATGAACTACCGCCACAAGCAGCATTGCTCGTGCCGGTGTTCGAGTTGTCACAGGAGTTGGGCTGACCGGCGAGCGTTGTCCATGCTCCCCAAGCAGGGGAGAAGAGCGCACAGATGTCCTGGGCAAGACCCTCACCGAGACTCTTGCGAGGCTCAGTCGTACGGGCGAAGAAGCAAGTGTTCGCCGTGGCTGGAAGGTTGATGGCGCAGTTGTTCGGGTTGATAGCCAGAACGGCTGAAGGCCAGCCGCCTGTCGGTGGATTCAGCTCACAGTTCGCGTTAGCCGTGACCGTGATGCCGATGTCAGCGAACGCCGTGATGAAGTGCTGTGCGGCAGCGCAAAAGTCAGCGCTACCGATCTGGGCCTGCCATGGGTACGTTGTCGAGCCGGTTACAGTGCCTGTTGGGCACGTGGCGCTGAAGCTGCAGTTGTAAGGCGTACCGCCCGGAGCACCAACAACACAGTTGGTGGCGCTGGACTCTGCATACTTGGTGTCCCAGTTACACGGGTTGGCCGCCGGAAGTCCTCCGTTGATACAGCCGACCTGAGTGTTACAGGGCGGAATAGCCTGGTCGTTGGCAATGCACGCAATGCCTAGGCATGCAGCGTTGTTAGCGACGAAGCTCTGCTTGTTGATGAGGTGGGCGATTCCCTGGCGAAGCTCGATACCCGCAGCACTCGTTCCGTACTGCATGGGTATGTTCCAGAGAACGTTAGCATTGTTGAACTGTATCTCGTAGTAGCCGTGGTCAGGGACNNGGCAGACTGCAGAGAATAGTGCTGCTGCCTGCACAGTTGACGGTAGACGCGCCCTGCTGGGAAGCCGTCAGCGGCCAGTCTTCTGCATCGACTTGGCCAGTCTGAAGCCAGCTTACCTGGGTTCCGGTAGCACCGTCACCCTGGCTGATGGAGAGAGTCTGTTCCTGAGCGCCAGCGGGGTACCAAGCACCCGCGCTGGACTCGGTGGTAGCGTGAACCGATGGGACTGTTACGGCTGGGAGTTGGAAGAGGCCTGCGAGTGGACCGGTAAGGCCCACGAGCGAGAATGTTATTGCGAAGATTACGAGTAGTTTTGTAGTGGAGATGCCTTTCAAATTTTCTCGAGTGCTTGCTGGAGGCTTACGCCTTAAAAGATTATCCCCTCTTCTAAGGAAATATACATCCCGGGAATGACTGAGATATTCCTAGCTTACCACGAGTCGAATCCGGTTGTACGCGGGAAGGTCACAATGGCTCCGGATGTGTACGGGACTTGCGCACAAGCCCCGCGCTGAATACGACTATGGCGATAAGGACAATTCCGAGCCCGAACGTCTCGGGAAGAGTGAGCCCGAGAAAGAGCCCGGTCCCGCCTGGGATGGCCGAGATCAGTTGGATATACATCACCCTCACGTTGTTGAGGTCTACCAAGCGTCCATTAATAATCGAAGTGTCGTTCTCAAGAATCTGCCCTGTGGTCGCGTTCTTGACCTCGTCGAGATCAACCTCGATCCGGTAAACCCTAGGCGTGAGACCTTGTGTAGTCCAATTGTAGGCTAGCCTTGATTCAAGACCCGGCGCAAGATTCACTACGGGCACAGACGTGACGTTCTGATTGTTAATTCGGAGTCTCAAGGTAGAATTCTCAGGATTGACCCCGTTGTTGATGGCCGTCGTAACGATGTGGACCGTTGTGCCGGGAGTGACGCCAGCCGTATTGTCGGCCGACAAGTCGGCGATCCTAAGGTCCGTCCAAATCCGAATGACTGCAATGCTTACTGTGCTGTACGCGTAGGCCGTGTAATTGTCTATAGCCTCAAGAGTAACTATGTGCTGACCAATCTGGTAGAAAATGAATGTTGCATTCGTCAATGTGCCGAGGTTTCCAGTTGGAGTGCTGTTGTAATAATGAATATCTGAACCGCTCTGCCAAGTCCAGTGATATGCGGTGATGTTACTGTTGGGGTTCTGCGGAATAGCTGTCCCGGTGAAAGTAGCGGCCCGGTTAGTGACCAGCTTTGAAGGAGCGTAGAAGGAGACAATGGGTGGCTTGCAGAGGTTCCCGCTTCCACAGTCCTTGTTCGTGAAATACCCATCGTATCCCACCGATTGCAACGAAGTCCCAATATTAGTCTGAATTTCTTGATGAACGAAATGTAAAGCTGAAAATCCCGCGCTGATGACGCTGAATGTTAGCTTGAACAGTGTCCCATTTACCACATAGTTATTTCCCGAGCTTGTCCCTAGAGTCAGACTCGCGATTCCAACACCTTGATAACTCAGGTCCGTGCACGCGTTCCCACTCCCAGGAACGTCCTGCCCATCCAAACACTCGTTCAAAACGAAATAGTCGCTCCCAAACACGTTGCTGGAATAGTCCAACGATTGGAACTGAAGCACGTTTCTATTGTAGAAGACTGACACAAGGAAACCGCCGAAGCTCGGGGCATCAGTAATGTTAACGCCTATGGTTATTGAGGTCCCCACGGTGTCGCTCAGGCTGGCGATCGCTGAAGGATTGATCGCTAGCTTCGCACCTATAATCAGGCCGAAGATTGTGGGAGCACTGGTTAGAGGGGTTCCATTAACAGTGACATTGAACACGCCGTAGGGGGTCGAAGATGGGACGGTTATGCTCAGCAGGGTAGAATTGCCGGTATGTGTTGGAATAACGCTACTGGGCGAAAATGAGCAGGACGCCCCTGAGGGAAGGGTGGCGGGATCGCATGACAATGGAACGCTTTGATTTGTCCCACCCGTGTAGAAAGCGATTATTGTCGTTGAGCCAGAATTTCCGGGCGCGATAGTAATGTTGCCTGTGTTGGCAAGCGTGTATTCGATAGTGCCGCTCTGCGCATGAGCGACTGCAACATCGCGCGATATTAAGTTGAAGAAGGCGTTCAAGGATATGACTAGAAGAACTAGAACGAGGATGTTCTTCCAGGATTTTGAGAAAATTCTAGAGCGCCTCCCAACCCAAACTTGCCTCCAATATTTCTGTCTGCGAAGTCTATGAAGTTCGGTTTGTGTTTTCCGTTTTAAAAGCTTATCCGCAAATCTTCATCAGCCGAGCGAGTAGACCGGGAAAAGGGCTAGACCTCAAACGCCAAGGGTCAGAACCAGCATACGCGCAACGGCCGATCGACCTTTCTAAAACCACCGCGCAGTCAAAGTCCCGGCTAGATTTATGGGGGGCAGTCAGTGATATGACATGGTCGGTNNAATCCGGAGTCTGAGTATTTTAGAACGATGCCCTCGCCCGGCGTCAGGGGCTGATACGTCCAGTTTCCCTGAACAATGGCCCCGCCCCCAGGGGGCTGGATGCAGAGTTCCCAGAAACTATCAGAAGCGTAAGTCCCGGTCTGCGACTGTGGCACAGGAACCACATATCCGAGAGTGTCATTCTGGCTTAGTTGTTGCCCCCAGACATTGAAGAAATCTTGCAAAGTATATGTTCTAACGACCGTCGACTTTACGTGAATGAGAGCGTACGAGAGGTTTCCACCTGGAGCCTCTTGAGCAAACACCGGGTAGTGGCCGTTTATGCCGTAGCTGTCATACTGGTGAGTGGCCCATATTCCTCCTCTTATTCCCACATTCACAGGCAAGACGGGACTTATGTAGGGAGAACCGCCGTACATCTGTTCTAGCTGAATAGCAATTGGAATTGAGAAATCTTCCGCAGCCGGAGGAGAAGCAGTCGCCACGTAGTAGACGACTAGAAACAAGGAGAGGGCGATGAACGGGACTGAGTAAAGTATTATCTTTCGTCTGCGCTGCCCCGTTCCCCCACGACGACCCAAGCAGACCCCCTAGCGCTATGGAGTTCCGGCCTATTAGTCTTGCCTGATTCACCGACCTAGAATCAGTTTCATAAGATCTCCAGCGGAGACGAAATCAAATGATGGCTGAAATCCACATGGTTCAACCCGCGGTGAAGGACCCGGTTGTTTCCTTACTGGTTTCGCCGACAGGATCTCTTACGACAGGGAGTCCTTTGATTTTCCGTGCCTCGATGTATCTTGCCGCATGATAAGCCTATAAGAGCAAGACTGCCAAGACAACATTACCGATAGCCATGAAAAGAATGTTCGCTATTGCGATCTTACTCCTTGGGTCCATGTTTGTTCTCCCCTTTGCCGCTCACCCGGCGCAGGGCGTACTTCCCACGGGCGTCGTCTGCATAGCTCCCTCGACCAGTACTAAGTGTCCTGCACCATACACCGTTGGCGATGTTCCCGTCGGCTCGACCTTCGTGGTAGGTGTCTTCATTGACAACTCACAGGCGATGGGTGGATTTGACATCTACGTCTCGGTCGATCCTACGTATCTACATCCTAACAGTGCAGCGCTTGGTCCCTTGATCGTTTCTCCGACGTCAACGTCGATCTGTGTCAACAACGTGGCCTCTACGGGCGCATGCACTACCTCGTCGCCCAACGGCAATGGCGTAGTAGAGGTCACGACAGCCGAGAGTTCAGGCTCTAACGAATGCGGTGGAATCGCTCCTTGTTCAGGTATGGCATTCACGATAAACTATACCGTGGTTGCCAAGACCGCCGCAACATCTATCTCATACCCTACATACGCGCTTCCGACCCCCTCAACTTCCGTGTGTGCCACTAGCAGCGTTTCTTCTCCGGCGGACGTTTGCGTTCTCGTATCGGATGCCTCTGGCAACACTCTCCCTGAGACTGTGCAGACAGGAAGCTTCACGAGCCTAGATCCAACCGCGAACTTCTTTGCCAGTCCCACCACTGGAGTAGGCCCGTTGACGGTTGGATTCGATGCCTCGATCAGCACTCCGACCCCTACTCACGCCATCACGAATTACACGTGGACATTCGGTGACGGGAACGTTACAAAGCTCACCGGTGCAACCCTGTCACCGACAGTGTCTCACATTTACTATACGTCAGGCGCCTACAGGCCAAGTCTCCAGACAACAGACACGTCCGGTAACGTGAGCAGCATCACTGACACGTTGACCATCACCGTTCTGAAAGCCAACTTCACGATGACAGCCCTTCCCGTGAGCCTAGTCATTCGACCTGGAGGGAACCAGAACGCGTCAGTCACGTTGACGAGCATAAATGAAACCGCCGGAACGATAAGCCTCTCGAACAATGGGACTAGTGTGGCCTTGGGAGTCACCGCCAACTGGACGAGTACTAGTGCGAGCCTCTCAGCCGTAGCTTCAACGTCTGTACCCGTGAGATTCTCTGTCTCCAG
>DAFH01000109.1:0-8267 GCA_002495485.1 Candidatus Bathyarchaeota archaeon UBA185 | reverse complement strand
AATAGCAGGGTTCAACTACGCGCTGTCTAACTCGGGAAACGCCTTCGCTCCTAGAGGGGGCTCCGGCTCTACGAAAATCACTCTCCAACTCAAAGGGATACTCCCCGGGAAGCCTGTGACTTTATCGCTCACTGGCACCACACTCCCCCCCGGGGTCACGTATTCATTTTCTCCGTCGTCGGTAATCCCTACTACAGCAGGAAATTCTAGCGTACTGACGTTCACCACAACCGGCACCACTCCAGCCTCATCCCAAGCAACTAAAGTCACGGTTACCGGAACCCCGCTGGGTGCCACGACTAACAATACGATCCTCTCGTTCTTCGTAACCGACTTTTCTATTTCGGCGTCCCCGTCGCCCCTTTCAATCCCGCAGGGTGACAATGGAATCACTGTCGTCAACCCCATCGGCCAAGCCGGCTTCAACGCAAACATTTCCTTGGCAGCGACACCCCTTTCACGTTACATCATTGTCGCGCTCAACCTTACAAGCCTAGTTTTGACGCCGGAAAGTCTCTCAAACACAACAGCGCTCTACATTATCGTCGCGCCTCGCACTCCGGCAGGCAACTACGGCATCAACGTGACTGGAGCAGTTGGCCAAGTCACGCATAGTTTTATCGTAACAGTTACGGTCCCGACCCCAGACTTCAGCGCGACATCAGCTCCAACCTCCCTCACGATAACGGCAGGCACCTCTGGAACCTCAACTATCACCCTTATTGGACTGAACGGCTTTGTAGGAACCATAACACTGTCTCCTAACAGCGCCCCAGCAGCTGGAATCTCCTCGACCCTCGCGTCCACATCCGTAACCATCACGTCCTCCAGCGGCCCCGTAGGATCAACACTAACAATCTCCACGCTCGCTACAACGGTCGCTGGAACATACACAATCAACATTACAGCCACGTCTGGCAGCATCAAACACTTCGCCATAGTCACACTTACAGTGACTGCGCCACAATCATCAGTCTCCCTAGCAGGCGCGACCATATCCCCACAGTCTGCAACAGCCGGCAAGTCGGTGAGCATGAACGTCTCAATCAGCGATACAGGCGCCGCGCCGGTGAACATTACAATCACGATGGATGTGAACAGTGGCACCGGGAGCAACATAACGGTCGCGCAAGAAACAGTTACTCTCACCCCGGGTCTGCAGGCTCAAATGTTCACGCTGACATGGGATACCACCCAGTGGTCATCGGGCACCTATCACGTCTATGCCAGAATCATAGGATCCCAGACCAATACTGTCAACCAGGCGCAAGCTGCCGGTACTCTTTCTCTGACTTCTACATCCACCAGCGGTGGCGGTGGAGTCAATCTATCAGTACTTCCCTGGGTCACCACGGGCATCTTGGGTGCAGTGGCTGTCGTGTTTGGCCTGCTCCTCTTCAGGCGCCGACCCACAGCCGGGTCTAAGGCACTCTAGCATAGAACAAGAGGGAGAAAAGTCCCTCTTCTATTTCTTCTTGAGACTCGCCTTATTCTTACGTAGCTTGTTCTTCGCACGCGCTCGCGTCCAGAAGAGCCCGAAGCCGAACACGCCCACGGCCCCCCCGACACCAGCGAGAAAGACGACGTCACCATACCATGGTGTTGGAGCAGGAGGAACAGGAGTGTCGACCTCAATGCCAACGCTGGCCTGAGTCGTCCAGCCGGCAATGATCGTCTCTGTCGTAGTGCTATTCTTCACGTACTGACCCGAAAACGCCAAGGTATAGACATCGGGAGCAAGATTGTCGAATACAACCTCTCCATTGGAATCCGTGGTCGCATTCTCAAACGGAAAAGCCACCGTTGAGTTGAAGAGCTGGACTAGGATCCCTGTCTGGAGTACTTTCTGGAGACTGTACACGGTAAGGACCAATGCGCCCAACGCTAGGCCGACAGGCACGAATTCGTGAAACGACCCCTTCTTACCGTTGGCATCAGTCACAGTGAGCGTCACATTGAAATTCCCGACTGACCGAAAAATATGCGGCACCGATGGCTTCACTGAACTAGTAGTATTTCCGTCGCCAAAGTTCCAAGTGTAGTTCTTTATGCTGACCGATGGATTGTCAGCGTTGAAACTTCCACTCGCGTCAAAGTACGCTATATGACCCGCTACGACCGTAGGCGTGTCCGTCGGTACATAGTTGAAGAATGCAGTGATTCCAGAGTTGCTGAAAATTGCGTCCTCGACCCCTACTGGAATGAACTGCGTCGTAGCGAACGCTCCTGAACCGGTGTTCCCAATATCCGCCGTGTTTACGCGAATGATACTTGTTCCTCTGGCAGTTTGGTTTATGGAGAATTTGACAGAAAAGAGAAGCGCGTTCAATGGGCCGGTTACTGGATTGCCACTGTTCGCGAGTGCTGAGAAGTGGATCCATCCTGGCGCATAGTCGGTTGGCTGTGGGCACTGGTTGTCAACGACTCCGAAGACGCAGTCCTGCGAGACAAAGTTCGCGTTTGCATCGCCGAAGATATTGCCTGCGTAGGATAGGTTCGTCGGCGTGATAAGCGGGAATGACACCGGATTCGTGTAGTTGAGCTTGATGTCGAAGCCTGAAACGTTCTCGCCAGCGACGAGATTCAACATCACATTGACGGTGAAAGACGCTCCCGATGTGGAATTGTACGAGACCGGACTTAGGTAAAGTGTCGAGAAGGCTGAGGTTGGATCGGCGCGGACAGGAGAATAGTGCTGCACTGAGAGAACCACGAGGAGAGACAGAACGAGCACAAGAGTTCGCTTCAAGAACGGTTTGCCCCCCTCGTACTACCTAGACGCTCAGAGGAAATAAACGAAGCTCTGTAATATTGGCTTATCGCCGATCGACCATACCATAGTCCAATCGAGACGTCTAACGCTTCTGGCCCGGACGCAGGCTAGGAGGAAGCCATTCAACCGACAGCTTCGGACCCAAGAATGTTCCAAGCAGTTTGACGATAGCGTCTAGCGGATGGCTGGTTCGGAAGTCGAACTTGTCGTCCTTGGTCAAAAGCGTCATCTCGCTTGAAGTGTATGGCATCTCGACCAGCCGAACACTGACGATCTCGCTGTACGCCATGTGGAAATTGTCCTTGTTCGCAGACAATATCCTGTGAGGGGTAAGGCTGGGGAGTTCTTTCTTGGCTCGCGACTCCGTTCCACTCTTCAAAGCATCCTCGAACCCACCGCTCAGCCTTCCAAAGAGCGCGGATGTGGCGAGTGCCCCTGCGCCCCGCTTTCCAATGTGCGCTACGATGATCCTTGCATCGGTCACAAAGAGTATGAGCTGTTCGATGCCAATAGCCAGCCGAGCGTTCACGGGGATGTATCCGATGATCTTCTCTGACTCGCCACTCAAAGACACATACGGCAATTCGTTACCGGTTTTTCAAGCCATCTCCGAGATGGTTGATGCGGGAGGCGGGCGAAGGACCCATATCATCCGCTAGGTTATCGTGGAGCCCCGGACGAGATTTGAACTCGTGACCCTTGCCTGTTTGACTGGTGTACCAAGGCAATGCTCTGGGCTGCGGACATCTCGCATCTACCAGGCTGAGCCACCGGGGCACAGTTCGGAACCAAAATCTGAGATTTAATTAAACTTAGTCGCGCAGCGACGACGAGTCAGCAACGTCAAGAAACGCATGGTCCAATTTGAGGGCTGGACATGTTGGGGACTTGCGGGTCTACGGCCTGTCCCGAGTCCGATTCCGATCCCGTCCTTGAGCGTCGTCTCAAGCTAGAAAACGCCATAGTCCCGAGCGCCACAGTAGCCGCAGCGGGACCCCATATTAGAATCAACTCGAGGAAGAATGTCAGCCTGTCAAGGCCCACGACCCTTCCTCCAACGCTAGGAGCTTGCACTGTCACACTCGTGAACGCGGAATGAGTCCTTGGACCGCTGATGCTGGTAACGTTGACTATGTACGTGGTTGTCGCCGTCGCCGAACTCGGAGTGAAGGTGAGGTTGAAAGAGCCTGATCCGCCAGAGGACAGAGGAACGGTCTGGCTGGTTGGACTCGTGGGAAGACCTGGCGGCGAAGAGGAGACTGAGACGCTCACAGTGCCTTGGAAGGTGTTTAGGCTCGTGAAAGACACTTTTGCAGTTCCAGTCGTTCCTTGAGAAACGGCCTGCAAGCCTGGAGAGACAGAAACCCCGAAGTCGGGCAGACTGATTGTTGCTGTGAAGGCATCCTGGTCGACGCAGCTACCGTACGAGCTGTCAAAGACGTCACAGGCGAACCTGTTGTCAGCCCAGAGAGGATGCGCGGTCGATGGTGTCGCCGCGATCTGGAAATAGTCTCCCATGAAGGGTTCGTTGTAGTTGGGGGCATCAGTCCTCAGAACCAAGCCCGGGTTGAAAGAGACGCTCGTCACTCTCATACTCACCGAGAAGCTGACACCTCCGTCAAACGAGTCAGCGAGGAAAACGTCCAGCGCGGTCATTGTCGATCCAGTGTTGAACCGGCTATCGTACCAGGCGACATCGATTATTCCCCCGGACACTGCTATGGTTGGGAAGAAGTGCTGGCCGACCAAGATGTCATTCACTCTCAGTGGGGAAGTCCAAGTCGAACCTCCATCAGTTGAACGGGTGAGAAACACGCTAGAGTTTCCCAGCCTCAGATCGTCGAAGACGAGGTATACCCCGCGTTTATCGGCCGCGATCTGCGGGATGGTGAAGGCCCGGAACGTGGCTCCAATGCTTGTCCCGTTCTCGATCCAGCTCGCAGGGTCCACTGCTCGCACATTCTGGACCAAGGTCGTTCCTCCGTTTGTCAGTTTAGAAACTTGGATGTAGTTGAGATTCGCACCCGTGACCGGGTCGAACGCATCCGTCGAGACGTACACGTTACCAGCAGGATCCACGGTGACGCCAGCTAGTTCCCCTGTGTCGTCGGCCGGAACGTAGAATGGTTGCGAAAAGGTCCTGCCGCCATCGACAGACCTTGTAAACACGCTCGCAAAGGGAGACGTTGGCGTCAGAGAACCATCAAACGCCAAGTAGACGTTCCCATCATATGGCCCGCCAGTGGTATCCACAGCTATCCAAGGCTTGTCCGCAGAAAGCACATTAGTAATCAACGTAACCCCCGAATACGTCGCCCCATCGTTCACGTACTTGGCAACGAATTGGACCGTGTTGCCTATGGGTCCATTACCGAGAGGACCTGCAACGCTCNNACATTGAAGACGAGCCCAGCATAGTAGAGATCACCGAAACGATCAAAGGCCATCACAGGATCTGAAGTGGCGTTGGACCTGTGTAGCGGAGAAGCTAATCCTTGCGCGGACGTGTCGCCCGGGAAGCCCGGGAGTAGACTATTCGTCCATGTTTGTCCCCCATCAGTCGACCGGTACAAGCCGGGCCAGCGATGTTCGCCCACACTCTTCAGCCTCAAGTCCTGGGCGCCTCCGACAATGATGCTCGGATTCCGAGGATCGACCGCGATCGTCGTCTCAACTTCCTGACGGTCCGGGGTGGTCTCTCCCGAAACAGGTATGTTCGCGCCCACAACACCTCCCGAAACGAGCGGACTAAGGCTCAAAGAACCTGACACGACGACGTGGCCACGAGCATCGGAAATTGGATAAACGAATGAGAAGGAGATGGCAACTAAGATCATGCAGGCAAGAAGGGTCTCACGTCCTATCGTCCGAGCCCATCTCAATCTTATGGCGATCGGAGCGCGACTTATGAGTCTATCTTAGAAACCCCAAGCTTCAAGGGAGCCGTCATTACCCGAATTCCACCGGGAAATGTTCAGACGGCACTGGCGAGAGCTACGGAATGTAGAATCCCTGAGCTAGCTACTGCCGATGGCGTCTAGTGTTGTAGCATCTGGCCGGCTTTGTCTCGCCAGGCAGGCCACTTGCTCATTTCCTCCAGCGCGTTCTTCTCGGCCTGTTCCTTGTTCATCCAGCGCGTCTGCATATTCTGATTCACCAAGTCCTCGTACACCTTCTCAAAAGGCAACAGCTTCCCCTTGATGTCCGTACAATGAATACAATAGGGATTATCCGGATTCTGCGCACCGTGATCCGCGAGAGAAGCCATTGGCCGACCACAACTCTCACACTCAATAGCGAGAGACAATGACTCCACCGAACACCAAGAGGCGTATTCAGCCTAGATAACTATACTTGGACAGTCAAAGCGAAGACATGGTAACAGCCCAATTCGTTCAGAACCATTTCCGAATAAAACATGCCCCTTCGAAGCTCGACCAATCACTGCAACGCAGGAAAAAGCTTGAAGTCGACTTTCAGCAAGTTCTAGTCGTCCAGATTTCAACAGAAAACAGGCCGGAAATTGAATTCCCTTCCACATAGCTCGTGTTGGTCTCCCAGTAGAGCGTTGCAATGAATCTCACGGTCTGGCCCCGGAAGGCGCTCCCGAGATGATAATCGAACTTGAGCCTCGCTGATTGCCCTGCCTCTATGGAAACGGGCCTTACTCCAGGAGTTGTCTCGACGCTTCCTCCTGATGTAGCCACACATATTTTTCCACAAACTATGTCGAATGCGACAGCTTGGTTCGTGGTAGAGATACCCATGATACGAACCAAGAGNNCCAAGACGTTGACAAGGCTCTTCTGGGGGTTGAAGACTGTCGCCCTCCATCTCTGGCTTGAGACTGCGGTCTCGTCATTGGAAGAGAGTTGGTGAGACCATGAAAGGTGACCAAGTCTTGGTACTGCGATGGTTACATTCACGTCTATGGCGACTAGGTGAATTACCGACCCGCCTCTGGCGACCACAACGAGAAAGAAATCAGCAGGCGTGACTGTCGGGACTGCGGAGATTTTGACTGTGGATCTTGCGATGCCTCCGGTGGCACGTATCACGACTATGCTTGGTTCGAATGTTACAGTGATCCCCCGCAGATTGATGCTGCCCGTAAAGACTACTGAACCGGTGAATCCATCCAGGCTCGTCACGTTTATGGTGTCGGTCACGGTCGAGCCTGCCGGAAGCGTGACTCTACTCGTATTCACCGTCAGTGAGAAGTCCTTCCCAGTCGCTGTGACCGTAAAAGGTTCGCATGGGCTGGTGACCGCGTTATTGTTTCCATCCCCAAAGTACGCTGCGTCGAACGAGTAGTTCCCTGTTTGGAGCATGGGAAGAGGGTCGGAGGGCCGGACCGTGTCCCCCGGGCCGATGGCTGAGACGGAGATCGGATTGCGAAGATATGCGGGCGAACAAGTGCCGTTCTTGAACAGATCATATTCAACAAATCCTGTAACTCCGGTTGACGGGTATCCTCCCGTGAGCATTGCCTGGTCTATGATGTAGCTGTCAACAGGTATACTAGTGGAACTTAGTAAAGTGGTGAGAATCGGAGTAGATCCAGATACTGTCAGCGTGAAGGCCGGGGCAGTTGAAGCAGAATGGTTTGAATCTCCACCATATTTTGCACCGATGGCAACGTACCCAGCATCTACCGCAGTCGGAGTGTAAGAGAGGGTGCAAGTGCTCGTGTTCATCGCGCTATTCGAGAGGTCACATGAGGTGGACGGGCTGAAGAAGCCGGGTCCCTCAGTAGAGAACGTGACAGTCCCCGTAGGATTGCTAGGTGAAGTTGAAGTGTCAGTAACATTCGCCGTACACGAATCCGATTTGCCCACAACCGCCGGAGACTTGCAAGACACCGAAGTCACTATTGCCTGAGTCACCGCAGCACCCTGAATAGTCTCTGGAAGAATAGTTCCGCCTGAGTTGGCCACGAGAACGCAGAGCGACGTGCCCAAAACGCTAGTCCCAGATCCGCAAGACGCGGCAGATGGGTACGAAATTGCTGTGCTCTCGATCGACGCAACGACATCATAGGTTATGCTGAATGCCATGCCTGAACACGATGACAGTCCAATACACTCGTTATTTCCAGTACTGTCAGCCGTGCTTACTTCTACGACCCCTTGTCCGTTGGCCTCCTGGGGAGTGCACGTTCCCTGAACGGCCAGACCGTTGATACAAACAATGGTAAAGACTTGGTTAGCGATGGGGATCAGAGAGCCCATTGTGGCGTTGACCGGATTTAGATAGGCTGGATTGACGGCTACGAAGATATCGAAGCCGGCCATCGGTTGAGAATTTTGGATGAAAACCCCCACGCTGAAAGTCGATCCGACAATAAGTGGACCAATAGAGAGAGAACTTGCTGGGCAATCGATGGCAGAGGGAGCTGCGATACATACGACCCCAGTGACTTGGGCATGAACACGACCTACGACACTTAGGGAAGGAAATGACGCCGATAGTATGATCATGGGCAGAATTATTA
>DAFH01000195.1:13829-14863 GCA_002495485.1 Candidatus Bathyarchaeota archaeon UBA185 | reverse complement strand
GACGGTTAGATCAGCTGCGGCCCATCAAACTCGAGGTAGGAGTGCTGGACAAGGCGGACGGATCCGCCTACATAGAACAGGGAAAGAACAAGATTCTCGTTGCAGTGTACGGTCCAAGAGAGGCCCACCCGAAACACATAGCCATGCCCGAGCGCGCGGTAATCAGGTGCCGGTACCACATGGCACCGTTCTCAGTTGACGAGAGAAAATCCCCCGCACCATCCAGACGCGAGATGGAGCTCTCAAAGGTCATCCGGGAATCGTTGGAGCCCGTGGTGCTGACCGATCTCTACCCTAGAACGACGATCGATCTCTTTATCGAAGTACTTCAGTCGGACGGAGGATCCCGTTGCGCAGGCATTACCGCAGCGTCGCTAGCCTTAGCAGATGCAGGTATTCCGATGAAAGAGTTGGTAGCCGCTTGTGCTGTCGGCAAGATTCAGGGAAAGCTGGCGCTTGACTTGTCAGACGCGGAGGACAAGTACGGCGAAGCGGACATACCCGTCGCTCTGGTCCCGAACGCGGGTCTCGTCACGCTACTTCAAATGGACGGAAACTTGACATTGCCAGAGTTTGAGCAGGGCTTCTCAATGGCTCTGGACGCGTGTAGGACGCTTCACGCAATGCAACGCGAGACTCTCAAGAAAAAGTACGCGACAATGAAAGAGGCTGCTGAGGAGAAGGAAGAAGCGGAGGTAGTCGCATAGTGTCAGCAACCCCCCAACTGCCCCCAGTTGCAAAACTGGAGCAGAAGACAGTCGTCGACCTCGTAACCAAGGGCAGAAGAATTGACGAGAGAAGCCCTGAGAGCTACAGAGAAATTCAGATTCAACTGGGCCTCATCGAGAAAGCAAATGGTTCAGCGCAAGTACACCTCGGCAAGTCGAAGGTTCTGGCGGGAGTCAAGGTCGAGACGGGCGAACCGTTTCCCGACACTCCAGACGAGGGTGTACTGACGGTCAATGCGGAGCTCGTGCCCCTCGCGTCGCCATCCTTCGAGGCCGGGCCACCGAGCGAAGCGGCTATCGAACTCT
>DAFH01000195.1:0-13801 GCA_002495485.1 Candidatus Bathyarchaeota archaeon UBA185 | reverse complement strand
CCACGACGGCAACCTCATCGACGCAGCTGCAATGGCCGCGCTTGGAGCACTTGTGAATTCGAAAGTTGCGAAGATGGAGGTCAAGGCGGACGAGGTCATAGCTAAGGGTGGCCATCACCAACTCCCGCTCAACAACTATCCGATCGCCGTCACCTTCGCCAAGGTCGACAGGACCATCGTTGTAGACCCATCGCTGGAGGAGGAACAGGTGATGAATGCTAGGATCACAGTGACGATAGACAAGAACGGAGACATCTGCGCGATGCAAAAAGGCGGACAATACGGTTTCACGCCCGATGAGATCCGAAGGGTCGTACAGCTGGCCGTCGTCAAGGCCAGTGAGAACCGAGCCAAGATAATGGCCGCGGCGAAGGGCTGATGCCAAGAAAAGTTGGTCTCGCTGGAGGGTTCGGTGCACGATACGGCACCGTCGCCCGACGCCAATACGTCGAGATCGTCACAGGGCTGAGGTCCAAGCATGAATGCCCCAGATGCAACTTCCAGACCGTAAGACGATGGAGCGTAGGAGTCTGGCACTGCCGAAAGTGCGGCTTCAAGTTTGCAGGAGGAGCCTACACACCGACAACCAAGCTGGGTGAGATAGCAGCTCGAGCAACCAGAGGTCTCATGAGCCCGTCCACGCTATCGACCGAGCTCGACAGTCTGAGAGCGGGCGCAAGAGTCGCAGCCCCGATTATCATGCCGGCCAAGAAACCAAGAACAAGGCGCAAGAAGCCCGCCGCCGAGGTAGCGGAAAAGGTTGAAACAAAGGTCGAAGAAGAAACAACTGGAGAGAGCGAAGCTCCAGCCGAAATCTAGCAGGAATCCATCAGCAGAGATCAGCATAGAGATCGGACTACCTTCTCAGAAGCTCGCGGACACGATCTGCACGTCTCTACTTCCAGAAACGGAACAACCCCACGGATTCAGATCGAGAACAACAGTCAGCCGGAGAGGGAGAGTACTACGGCTAGAGATCAAGGCAGATGACATTGTTGCCCTGAGAGCCGCGTCAAACTCCTTTCTACGGTTCGTCTCGGTAGCAATGAAGACTCTCAATGTCGTCGCACCCTTTTATACCTCAGACAAGCGAGACTCGTTTCTAGAACAATCGGGGTCCTAGCTTGACTGAAGAAGTAGAGCTTCCGCCACAACTGCAAGAGCAGCTCGGCAGGTTGCAACAGTTGCAGCAGACTCTGCAGGCCGTCGTCACCCAGAAGCAACAGTTGGAGATCGAATCGTCAGAGACGGAGAAAGCCCAGGCCGAGCTGGACAAGGTTACTGATCAGACGCCGGTGTACAAGAGCGTCGGAAGCCTTTTGATAAGATCCGATCGCCAGTCACTGCTCGCAGAGCTCAAAGAGCGGAAGGAGCTACTCGGTACGAGAATAACAGTTCTGGGAAGACAAGAAGAACGGACCAAGGAGAGAATCAAGGAGCTTCAAGAGAAGCTACAGGAAAAGCTCAGACCAGCAAGCTCGGCCAACTAAGAAGAATCTCATGTGAACCTTCCAAACGAACGACGCGACTGGGACACACAGCTAAGATCGCTATTATCACGGGTCCAAGACTCTCAGGGAGTGGCGCTGCTCTGCCACCAGAATGCTGATCCCGACGCGACCTGCTCCGCATTCGTTCTACAGATGTTGTTGCAGAAGCTGTCGCCGGGGACTCCAACGAGGATCGTCTGCCCCGAGGGCGTGAGTGCCTCAACGAGGCAGCTCCTCGGGAATCTCGGAATCACCGTTCCCGACGGAAAGCTTCCACCAAGAATGGATCTCGCACTCCTCGTTGATACCAACACTCTGGACCAGCTCGGAGAGACGGGAGAGAAGCTGATAGAGGGCCAGATCACCGTCGCCGTTGTCGACCATCACCACCCTCATCCGGACACGGCCAAGATCGCTTCCCAGTTCATAGTCGACGAGTCTGCTGCCGCGGCGGCCGAGGTGGTCTACATGCTCTGGCAGGCCTCGGGGATCGAGCTTGGTGCGCAGGAGGCTAAGGCACTTCTCGCTGCGATATTCGTCGAGACTAAACACTTTCTGCTCGCAACCGAATCGACCTTCGNNATCTCCGATCTCCTGTCGAATCCGGTGAGCAGGTCGGAACGAGTTGCGCGGCTCAAGGCTGCGGGGAGGTCCCAGATCATACTTCTGGGAGACTGGATCATCGCGACCTCTGAGCTTGGCTCCTATCAATCATCGGCTGCGCGGGCCCTTCTCGCGATCGGAGCCCATGTCGCCTTCGTGGCGGGAGAGTCGAAGCAGAAAGTGCGGGCNNCAACATGAGGGCGACTGAAGATTTCTATACCAAGACTGGCGTCCATCTCGCGAGGGATGTGTCCATCCCAATGGGAAAGAAACTGGCAGGCGTTGGAGGAGGGCACGCGACGGCGGCAGGCCTCTCAGCGCCGGGCCAGACGCAGGATGTGCTGAAGATTTGTGTCGAAGCTGTTAGGGATTCTCTGGGACCGCTCCAGACCTAATATGACGGGCCGGCTCAACGCTCACACTAACGAGTACAGAGTCGAGGGTGAGTAATTCGTGGCAGAGAGTCGAAGAGAGATCGTCGTCGCGAAGAATCTCGGATTCAAGTACAGCGGAGCGAAGAAGACCGCAATTCAAGGAATAGATCTCTCGATAGGGGTAGGAGAGTTCATACTTCTCACTGGTCCCAGTGGTTGTGGAAAGACGAGCCTCTGCCGCTGCCTAAACGGGTTGATTCCCAACTTCTACCAGGGCGAATGGACCGGGCAGCTTCATGTCGACGGGCTCGACATCACGACCCAGCCAACCAGCGAACTCTCCAGAAAAATTGGCTATGTCTTCCAGAACCCGGAGAACCAATTGTTTGCGCTGACCGTCGAGAAAGATGTCGCGTTTGGCCCGGAGAATCTCGGATACAGCCGAGACGAGATCAGGAAAAGAGTGAACGAGGCGATGAAAATCACGGGGACTTTAGCTCTCAAGGAGCTGGCTCCTTATGAGCTTTCAGGAGGCCAGCAACAGCGAGTCGCATTGGCAGGGGTCTTGGCAATGAAGCCAAGCATCATCGTGCTCGACGAGCCTACCTCGTTCTTGGATCCTCACACGGCCGAGGACGTTATGGGAGCGGCGGACGATTTGCGTAGAGAGCTTGGACTGACGATTGTCGTGGTTGAGCATAGGCTGGACTTGGTGGCGAGATACGCGGAGAGAATCATTGTCATGGACGGAGGAAGAATTGTTGCCGACGGCAATCTGGAGGAGGTCCTCGATGAGCAATTTGACACGTTAGAGGGACTGGGAGTTGGAGTGCCGCGTGTCAGTCTGCTCTGGTCGATGCTGAGGCGTGATGGGCTCTTAAAAGGCAAAGTTCCCACCCACGTGGAAGATGCTGCTTCTGCTCTGTCGGGTATGATGACCCATTGATCAGGCTGGAACGCGTGTCCTTTCGTTACCCGTCGGGCCTATTGGCCCTTCACGATATCGACTTGACCATTCAGGGTGGAGATTTCCTCGCCATAATGGGCGAGAACGGGGCAGGCAAGACCACACTGGCGAAGCAGCTGAACGGCCTACTGAAACCTTCCGAAGGCCGCGTCACGGTCGATGGTGAGGACACGCGGAAGGTCAGCGTTGCTCACCTGGCACGAAAGGTCGGTCTCGTCTTCCAGAACCCAGATCACCTATTGTTCTCAGAGACTGTCAAGGATGAGGTGGCCTTTGGGCTGAAGAATTTCGGTTTCACACCTGAAGTGGTTGAAAAGCAGGTGGGAAGGACCCTTGAGGCCCTGGGCTTGGCCGAGTATGCGGACACATCACCGTTCCTGCTCAGCGGTGGCGAGCGGAAGAGGGTTGCTCTGGCCTCCATCCTAGCAACGGAGCCCGACTATCTGATTCTCGACGAGCCGACGATTGGGCAGGACTACCAGCAGAAGGAGCGATTGAGGAACTTCATCCTGCAACTGTATTCACAGGGAAAGGCCGTCGTGATGATTACCCATGATGTCGAGTTTGTAGCGGAGGCAAATCCGAAGGTTATCCTCCTGTCTAAGGGTGGTATCGTGGGCCAGGGTTCCGCCGAGTCTGTCCTTTCAAGAGACGAAATGGTCAACCGTGCGTCCCTCGTGAAACCGCAGATGAGCCGACTGTTCGGGTCGCTGGCGAGGTTCGGGCTTCCGAGGGATGTTGTAGACGTTCATCGCGCGCGTTTGTTGCTGGAGGAGAAGCTGGGCGGGGTGAAGGAGACTGTCACTACGAACTCTTGAAGGATTCAAGTTCTCTAGCCTGAAGACTCCGGTCCACCTCCTGGACCCCCGGGCGAAGTTCATGCTCGTTGTGGCAGTCTTGGTACCGGCTCTGCTCTTCGCAAGCGTATGGGTCATGATCATACTCCTACTGTCGCAGCTACCCCTTCTCTTCATTGGTCGGGTAGCTAGAAGATGGGCTCTGTCGCTTCGGGCCGGGGTGTTCCTGTCAGGGTTGATCTTTGTCGTCAACTTTTTCACGGGATCGCTGTTCTCGGCGATTGCTCTGACGCTCAGGTTTCTCGTGCTCCTTACCACGTTCAGCCTCTTCTTCATGACAACCTCGCCTGACGATCTGGGACTGGCGCTGGACCGTATTGGAGCGGTCCGGTGGCTCTCTCGGAAATGGCTCGGATATCCGAACGCCCTATCGTTCACGTTCACCACAGCCGTACGGCTCGTTCCGACGCTTGCCGTGGATGCTCAGACAGTCGTCGATGCGCAGAGGTCGCGAGGGCTTGAGCTTGACAAGGGAAATCTGTTCCGGAGGATCAGAAACTACATTCCGATTCTGATACCGTTGTTGTTGATTGCCATCCGCAGGAGTCTGGAACTGGCAGAAGCGTTGGAGTCGAGAGGTTTTCCCGGCAAGGAAGGGCGAACGTCGCTGTTTCAGCTGAAGCTGAAAGGTCCGGACTACGCGGTCATCGCGGTCTCTGTCGTCATGATTGTTGTGTCCGTGTGGGTCTTCCTACACTATAGAGTACCGGTCTTCTGATAGGTCGCGAAGAGCTTGGGCGGGATTTTCTTGGCTGGATTCAGCCATGAAGGCTTAGCAGTGTCGGCATATCGGAGTGGACCTCTGACACAACCGGACGACCTGATGCGGTACTGCGAACGTTCAGACTGGTTATGGCAGATGCTCTCGTTTGTAACGATGACGAACAGGTTCCAAGTTACAATGCGGATTTCTGAACAGGCTCGACGTTGGTGGGCTTGGCAAGCGGTGTATTCCCGATCGGGGGAGGTGAACCTGACGCCAAACAAGAGAGGATCCTTCGGAGGTTACGGGATCGAGCTGGACTCCGCCCTAGCTACCGTGCTCGGTGGCCGGGAGGGCCAGAAGATTTCGCCTTCTGAGATGACCAAGAGGCTCTGGAACTACATCAAGCGGAACAACTTGGGCAAGCGGAACTAGCCCGCCCACGCTGTTCTGTTCAAAGACCCCAGTTTTTTGGTCCACTCCAACCTCACATCAGTCGATTGCGACGCAGAATTATCCTATTGCGGAGAGAATGAACGTGACTCCGAAATAGGCCATCGCCGCGCCGAACACGATCAAGAGTATGCGGAACCACCTGCCGAGGTGTAGTCTGCCATGCCCAGCAACGGCGGCTGTTCCTCCTAGCCAGGCATAGTCCATCCAGATGTGAGACGCATACATCAAACCAAGGCCTCCTAAGGCTCCGAGAACGATAGCTTGGGAGATAAGGGCAGAGCCGACAGTGAGCCACCAGAGGATGAAGAACGGATTCAACGCGGTGAAGATTACTCCTAGAACGATTCCGGGTCTCCGATGCCAGATATCTGGAAGTCTCCTCGGGTCGATGTCTACCCGGTGAGAGGCTTGGAGAAACTGGATCATCGCGAAGATCAGTAGAACGCTTCCACCGAGGATTCCAATCAGCTTCACAGATGTCGGACTTAGAAACGTAGATAGTCCGAGCGCGAGCCCGAAAACAAGAGGTGCCTCTACAATGGTATGGCCCACGGCGCACTGCAGACCTGACAATGCGCCAATCTTGGTAGCCCTCAGAGTCGAGGCCAAGAACAACGGTCCGGGACCGAGAACACCCGATACGCTAACCAGCACGACTGTCGCTAGAAAGCCGACGGTGATCAAGCTCCGCTCGCGGCGGACAGGCACCGAGGCTAGAATATTGCCTTGACTGCAGCATGTACCAGCGACCGGGAAAGAAGTGTTCGTTTGACGCTTCTTAGAAAGCTGGCGGTTAGCGTGAGCCGGACTTTCGTGCCGTTCCGGTCTTTGCTGGTGTCTCGCGAAGCCCTAAGGTGAAATCGTCTGTCTGACCGAAGATGTCGGTCTCCTCTTCGCGGGTCTGCCTTGTTACTTCTGATGACTGATGTCTAGTCCTGCTGAGAAGCTCGTCGATTCTTGCCAGAGTTTTCTCCTTCTCGCCTATCGACGCCTCGATCCCCTTGGCTTCGCCTTCAAGCTCTCGAACCCTGTCGGCCAGAACTTCAACGCCTCTGGCCACTTGGATCATCCCCAGCACGCCGGTTAGAGCATCCTTCTGAGATGCTATATCCTTCTGAAGGGCCTCCTTGTGCCCCGCGATCCTCTCGAACACGGGCTGGTACAATTTGAGAAAATCAGCGTAGAGGTCTTCGAAGCGTTTGACAGTGATTCCGAACTTCTGGCCTCCGTTCTTCTCGGAAAACTGTTTAGCGCTTTGGATGAGTTTCTCCCGTACGGCCAGTTTCTCGGTCAAGAAGTCAACGGCCTCACGCATGTTGTAAGTATCGTCGAAAGTCATGTCCCCCATATGTCAGTCGCCTCCTCGATCGGGCGGAACCCTCTAGCTTATTGACTGTGTAACCAACTCGCCAGACTATTCGTACCGCCAGGTTGCCACGAACACAGTATTACTGGAGATTCGATGTCGAATGACACCGGTTGTTGAGACTCGGCCGAAGTCTGTCTAACCTGCGTGGCCGAACGGTGTTACTGTAGCCAGATTTGCGGAGTGACGAAACTCTGAAACTTGTCGCGTTCTATGCGTCGTACGATTCAGATGGATGGACGTATCTTCGACCAAGACTACATCGTCCGAGAAGCTGTCGATGACGTGCTGAGCAAGGTCGAGACTCGTGAGAAGCTCATAGAAAGCGCCCGGGACTTGGCCGACAAGAGGAAGGAGGAGAACCATTCCACGGTAATCAAGAACTTCGAAGCTCTCATGGTGGACTTCCTCCACTTCTACCAGCCGCTCCTCGAGAGGATCAGGCGACACGAAGGAACGCTTCAGGAATCGATCTCCGAACTAAAGGCACACCTTTCCAGCACCAAGAGCATGCTTCAAGTCACGAAGACGATCGAGGGTGACACACCCAAAGCCGAAGAGCTCGACCGTGAGATAACCGGATTGGAAAGGAGCATCGCAAACAAAACGACAACAGTCGAGAGGATAAAGAAACTCTTCGAGAAGACGAAGCGCTACCAGTCTGAAGGATCGGGGTCCGAGACCGAGGAAGAGAAGGTCACGCACCGCCACCGCTGATCAGAGCTAAACTCTCTCGCTCAGGTCGAGAGTTTTTTTTTGGCTCTGAGCGTACACAGGTCCGTGGTCAGCGTTCGCTTCATCTCGGCCGATTTTGAAAGATATCCTTAGTCGACAAGCTGATTTCTGCGAAGAGCGGCACAGTTACGCCATGCTATTATCAACGATCCGACCGCAACATGATTGGTTCGGATGAACCAGCTTAGATTCGATGAGAATCTCGCTATCCGCGAGGTTCTCGATGACATTATCGGAATGGTCGATCGACGTGAGAAACTCATCGCCTCGGTTACCGAGCAAGCCGAGGAGACGAAGGACGACAGAATGAAAGAGCACGTCATTAAACTTGAAGGATTGATGTCTGACTTTCTCGCACTGTTTGAGCCGGTTCTGAGTAAGGTTCGAGCATACGCTGACGGTCTCAAAGAATCAGTGTCCGAATCCAAGGCGTTTCTCAAGAGCCTCGTCGGAATCATTGACGCGGGGAAGACGATCGACGGAACTTCGGCCACATTGCAAGAGTTAGAAAGTGACGCAGACGAGGTCGAAGAGGAGGTGCGTCAATCGATAGAAACTCTGGAGAGAATTGAGAGCCTGTTCAAGAGAACCAGTCACTATGAGCACGGTTCTTCAAAGTCCCGACCAGAGGACGTACAGGATCAGGAGTCTACTCGATCGACGCGAACCATCCATAAGGGAGAGAGTGCGGGAGCTTCAAGATCCCACGTCTTCCTCGGACCGCGACTTTCGACGTATGAGTCTTCCAAGAGCCGCAACTAGAGCCATCACACCTCTAGTCGCCCCATCGTTCCATGTATGCTTCACGAAGGGCTCCGGTCCCTCTCCGTTTTCAGGTGCTGGGGCTGAGGAGGCGGGCGCTTCTTGGCGTTCTGAGCATCGGGGGCAGAGGAGAAAGTAGTCTTTGGATCCCTTTATCATCGTGGCGGCTTGAAGACAGTTCGGACACTTTGCTGGTTCCTCCTTCCAATCGTCCGTAAGTCCGCCGCTCTTCATCCACTCGGCTAGGGACGCGTGAACCGGGTTCTTGAGAAACTGCGGAGGCAGTTCTTCGCCGAACTCTATTGCCAGTTTGAATTCCTCGAACTGCTTGAGTGTCATCTCACCGTTGAGCGACATGCGTGCTAGGATCGCGAGGAGTTCCTTCTTGTTCTTCTCCTTCCCCCTTTCTTTGTCGTACTTTGCGATGTAGAGGAATACTGCAGCCCCGATTATGAAGACGAGTCCCTGAGGGGATTTGAGAAATAGCACGAGTAGCCCAGCGAGCGGCACGTCAGTTACGGGGGTTCCCAACACTTGGCTGGACCTGACAAGGGAGGGATCGTCGAACTGGTTGTTGTCACCCTTGGTGCGGTAGTAGACGGTCCCATCCGGCTGGACTACGATACCGATTACTCTGTGAACCACGATCGGCATGACGAGGTAGTCGAGGGCCGGGAGTCCCGTATCGGTAGGCATGTAGGCGATGATGGTTCCGTTCGTTATCTGGCTGGGGCTTACCCCTCTGTAGAGGAGGATGTCCCCGTTTAGAAAGGTGGGATTCATGCTGCTCCCATCCACAACGATGAACGGGTAGGTTCTGGTCCCGAGCATGAGGGGAGGTACTATCAGAAGGATCAAAAATAGGGGAATCCTGCTGGCCAGAGGCCGCAGGCTATTCCTACGCAACAGTCACATCCAATGATAATGGCGTAGTGAACGACGTGCCGCCCGTGTCCATCTTGAACGTCATTACCTGGCCGACCGTCGCAGTGTTGGGCACGGAGACTGTGAGCTGCCCGAGCTGGGTCTGTCCGGTGCCTTGATCCCACTTCACTGTGACCGTGTAGGTGGTTGTTGCTCCGGGCACCGTGTTGAGGGTCAGAGTGAGCGTATACTTGTAGTGGCCCTCTGTCAGCGCGGTTGCGCAGGACCCGTTGTTTGCCCAAGTGCAGGGTTGAGCAGATGCTGCTGCTGCTGCGGGTACTACCGAGAAGCCTTGGTCTGCCGCTGTAAAGGCGCCTGTCACATTATAGCTGACTCCGTATTGGGACTGGTATGTTGTGGTCGAGACACTGACCGTTGTTGCGAATGACGCTACCGAGAACGCCGCAATGGCTGCGATAAGGACTAGTAGCTTGATGTTGTTGCGTGGCACGAGCGATGATAGTCGACTTTTCCACATGTCGATCGTTCGTACGCGACAAAACGCCCAATGTCTGTTTCGTGTTACTCGATCCTCGAATCTCGGGTAACGAGGCTCACCCTGCATGATGCCTCATGCAGAAGATCTGTTCGGTCTGGAACCATTCGCAATGCGCATCGGTGGTCTCAGGTTGAGTGCTTCGAACATGATCGAATCGAGTTCGGCGTTTCCTCCTTGAACCGTTGGTAACAGCACGTTTAGACTTGCCCCGTCTTGATGGATGAGCTATGCCAATGGAACCCAACCGGACACGGCAGGTAATACAGGAGCTTGCGCGTTCGTTCAACAAGCTGGCATCAGAATTGACCGCGGACCTGAGCTATGCGGCGCGAGAGATCGAGAACCTCCGCAAGGAAGTGCAGCGGTTGAGATCTTCTCCAGGGAAGACGGCCAAGACAAGTGGAGGCTCGAGGAAATCGTCCAATCGCTCCGGCAAGCGCGCCGGATCTCACAAAAACAGTACTTCGCGCAAGACAACCTCTCCCCACCCGGCAACCAGCCCCGAGTCGCCGAAGCCCGCACACGAGCCCGGTTCGTTCGTCTTTCCGCAAGAGCCCTACGGTCCAAGCCCACCGCCCGAGCCGAGCGCCGCAGGAAACAATTAGGCGCAGACGAGAAATCGCACCGGCCGCGCCTTAGAGCGCACCCTAGGTGCCACCCTGTCACGATTCGCCCCCTCTATCTAGCTCCTTGAGCTTTGCGGCCTGCATCGCTGCTCTGATTAAACCCCCTGCCCTTCTCGTTCCCAGCTGGAAAGCCTCGCATTGGTAAGTCAGAGCAGGACTCCGACACTCACTCGTTCTTTCTTCTTATAGTGCTGGGCAATCAGGACTCGCGCTGGGTAGTCGCACGATCACCGAGAGTGAGCTGTCGCCTGCACGATTAGCAAAGCCGTCTNNGGCTCCACGATTAGCAAAGCCGTCCAATGTTCTCGACGCCATCGGGACCACTCCAATTGTCCAGTTGCAGAGAGTCGTTCCTCCAGGCTCGGCCCGGGTCCTCGCCAAGCTCGAGTATACCAACCCGACCGGTAGCATGAAGGATCGAGTTGCAAAGGCGATAATCGAAGCGGCAGAGCGAGCCGGCCGCCTTAAACCCGGAGGAACCGTCGTTGAATACACCGCCGGCACAACGGGTATCTCGCTCGCGCTGGTCTGCGCGGCCAAGGGCTACAATCTTAAGATTGTCTTCTCTGACGCGTTCAGCGACGACAAACGGCACACCATGGAAGCCTTTGGTGCCCAAGTGCAGGACGTGAAGAGTGACCAGAAGAAGATCACTGAACAACTGATCAAGGGAATGGTCGAAAGAGCCCGCCAGCTCAGCCAGCAACCTGGCCATTGGTGGTGTGACCAGCTGACCAACCACGACGGTACAGCTGGTTATCATCAGCTTGGAGAGGAGATTTGGAAACAGACCAATGGCAGAGTGGACGCGTTTGTGCAGGCCGTCGGAACGGCCCACTCAATACACGGAGTGACAGAGGCACTCCGAAAACACAGTCCGAAGGTTCACATCGTCGCGGTCGAGCCGGCGGAATCCGCAGTCCTCTCAGGAGGACCTACGGGGGCGCACAAGATCGAAGGAATCGGAATCGGGTACATACCACCGCTCTGGAATCCAAAACTCGTCAACGAGATAGTACCTGTTTCAACAGAGGATGCTAAAGTGATGACAAGGAGACTCGTAAGAGAGGAGGCGCTATTCGTAGGGACCTCGTCCGGAGCAAACGTTGTTGCGTCGCTCAAGATAGCGAAACGGCTAGGACCCCACGCCACGGTCGTGACGCTCATGGTAGATTCTGGACTGAGATACCTAAGCACTGATCTCTTTCAGAAGCACTGAACCGCTCAGAGTCGACCTGGTTCGTCAGCAAACCCCGGTTGAAGGCTTCCCGAATAGCTCTGCTGAGCTTAAGAGAGCCAAGCCCGCTAGGTATTGTGGAGTTTGACCGGGAAAGCCAAGTTGGGCGTTCCACTAACACCTATCCTAGCGAGAGAGCAGACCAGTTTCAAGGCTCTCTATGGGAAATCGTTTGCGATAGACGCCAGCATCGAACTCCACCAGTTCCTAGCTTTAGTTCGTAGGCGTGATGGAACCCTCTTTACGGACTCCAATGGCAAAGTAACCTCTCATCTCATTGGTCTACTCACCCGGACGAGCCGGCTCGTCACAGATTACCAGCTTCGACCGGTTTTCGTCTTCGATGGACGGCCGAGTCCTCTGAAGAGAGCCACCATCGAAGCCCGTAGAAGGGTTCAGCGAAAGGCGCAGGCAGAGTACGTTCAGGCGCTCGCGGCGAGGGACTATTCGAAGGCCTGGTCGAAAGTGGTTATGACCGGACGAGTGACTGGTGAGATCCTCGCGGACGCGAAGAGACTTCTATCGCTGATGGGGATTCCTTGGCTCGACGCATTGGAGGACGGCGAGGCGCAGGCCAGCTTCATGGCGGCTCGCGGAGACGTTTGGGCAGTTGGGAGCAAGGACTATGACTAATTCCTGTTTGGAGCACCCATTCTCGCTAGATACTTGACGCTCACCGGGAGGGAGTATCTGCCGTCGAAGAAGAGTTCAAGGCCGCTAATCCCTGAACTGATCAGGCTGGAGGACAATCTTGAGAGACTGGGAATTACCCGCGAGCAGTTGGTTGACGTCGCACTTCTCGTTGGGACAGATTTCAACGAAGGCGTCATGGGCATAGGACCAAGGAAAGGACTGGCTCTAATCAAGAAATACGTGACGGCCGACAATCTACCTGGAGAGTTTCGCAACGAACTGCCCAAGGATCTCGATGAGCTCCGCAACACATTCCTGCACCCGCGGGTCCTTGATGACTATTCGTTGAGGAAGAATCCGCCCGATCCCGATGGAATCGTCCAATTCCTCTCTGGAGAAAGAGGGTTCGCCCGTGATCGGGTCCAGAAGGTGGCTGGTCGACTTGCCAAGTCGATGGAAGCAGCTGACTCCCAGCTGGGAGAGTGGTTTGCGTGACGCGGGTAACACCGTTCCTCGAGCTGGCCCAGCTCTGTAGGCGAGTCGAGGCGACGACCAAGAGGAACGAAAAGATCGCCTTGATCAGCGACTTCCTCAAGTCCATCGATCAGCAAGAGGTGCCTCTCGCTACGCTCTTCTTGGCCGGCAAAGCGTTTCCCGAATCGGACCCGAGAGTGTTGGAGATCAGCTATGCGACCATTTCAGAGGCGAGCCGTAACCTCGGACAGAGGCGACTCACCGAACACTCGCTGACCATAAGCGACGTCTACCGGACTCTCGAGAAGATTGCTGAAACGTCCGGTCCGAGGTCGAGGGAAAGGAAGATCAGTCTGCTCCAGACGATTCTGACGCAAGCATCACCGGTCGAGGCAGAGTTTCTCACTCGAATGATGCTGGGCGAGATGCGTATCGGGGTGGTCGAGGGCGTCCTTCTAGACGCGATCGCTCAAGCGTCCGGCATCGAGAGAGAGTTGGTGCGGAGGGCTCACATGTTGCATGGCGACATAGGAGATGTTGCCGGTCTCGCGATGTCGAAAGGCGCGACCTCGTTAGAACATATTGGTCTGAGGCTGTTCGTGCCGGTAAAGCCGATGCTTGCGGAGATGGCAGATGACGTTGCACAGGTTCTTGCTGAGCACAAAGACGGAACCGCCTTCGAGTACAAATTTGACGGTGCCAGAATCCAGATGCATCGGAAGAACGACAAGATACGAATCTTCAGCAGAAGACTCACAGATGTGACCGACAGCATTCCCGAGATTGTTGATTTCGCGAGGACACACGTGAAGGCGTCGGAATTCCTAATCGAAGGGGAAGTGGTCGCGACGGGTGAAGCGGGGAAGCCGATTCCGTTTCAGGATTTGATGAGGCGGTTCGGACGGGTCCACGAGATTGAGAACATGACGGGGAAGATTCCGCTCAAACTCTACCTGTTTGATGCCCTAGAGATTGATGGGAAGACTCTGATAGACGAGCCCTACACTGAGCGGTGGAAGGCTCTATCGCAGATAGTGCCTAAGGGCCAGCTCGCACCGAGAATCGTAACCTCTGATAGTGGAGAGGTGGAGGGTT
>DAFH01000099.1 GCA_002495485.1 Candidatus Bathyarchaeota archaeon UBA185 | reverse complement strand
TCATAGGTCTAGCGCTTTCGCAAACGGGGTTGGTTATCGGCTTGGCATCTTTCCTCTATTTTCTGACCAATCACACCCAGGAACAGGTGGAGCTGCGGATGGATTGGCTGATTTTCCTGGCCGTCTGTTCCAGAGCGAACAGGACATCTGGCGGCCACTGCTTCACGTTGGATAATACATAGTTCCTCGGCGCGTTTACCTGTGCTTTTTCCGATTCATGAAGGCTACGCGTGCACGTGCTTGCCGCATTCAAGACGGATTCCTGATTCATTACACTAATATCTGTGATTTCAACGTCAGTTTCNNGCTGAATCGAGATTATGATTTCGCCTGAAGTCGCGGAGACCCTCAGAGAGATAACTCCCGGCACGCATGCAGTGCTGATCTACGACTCGCTCGAGAACAAGCACGATGTCGCTTTCAACCACCTTCGGTATGGAATTGGAGAGGCAGAGCTCGCCTACGTCTGCTCAGAAGAGAATCCCGCGCAGATAAGGCAGGAGATGAAGGATTTCGGGATGGACGTCGATGCTCTTGAGAGGAAGAAGCGGCTGAGCGTCGCCAACTACGAGAGCATCTACTTCAACAAAGGACACGTCTACATCCCCAGCATCATATCACACTTTTCCAACTCGGCCTCGAAGGCCGCCAAGCAGGGACTAACGGGCCTGAGGGCCGTGGGGGAGATGTCGTGCTTCGTCAGGCACAACAAGATAGACGAGATGATGGACTACGAGCAGGCTCTTCACAGAAAATTCTCCTTTCCGGCCATGGGACTCTGCGCCTACAACGTTCTTGAGATGGCCTCGACAGGAAACATAGACACCCTGATGCCATTACTGCGCGCCCACGGCACGATAATCCTGACCGGACCGAAGGGGAGCTCAGTCCTAAAGCCAGACAGAGTCCAGAAGCAGGATGTCGAGCAAGTGATGATGGTGAGGGTCTAGGGGAAGTGGGCCGTTCCCCTTGTTACACGAGCTGAAAAGACGATATTATCCGCGATACATCGGACTGGCCCCCCGTCAGGCGAAGACCGCCTCGGGCAGGGTCTACGAACTCCTGGTCACGGGAAGAGTGGTTCCAGGGGTGGCCGCAAAGCTCGCCGCGGTCATGGCCAACCACGACGCCCATCTCTACCCGAGCGGAGGGTACTATTCCTATGAGCCGGGCAGTTTTGTCTGGACGACGTTCGCAGACCTCAGCGACTCCAAATCTGCGATCGAGAGAGTCAAGGCGGACTTGGAGGATTTCGATTTCGTCGAGACCGTCGAATCGAGTAGGGTGACCGACCTCGTCTTTGACCAGTACCTCTTCCCCGTCCTGGCAGGGAACGACTCCAGGGTCATAGTATTCAGGCTAGAGCCCCTACTTTCCGTCGAGCGGAGACTAGAGGATACCTTCGGGTCCGGCGGAGCCTCGATAATGTTCGAGGAAGGCAGGAGCTACGCGCTCGCGACCCTTCGAGAGTATTTTGCGATGCTGCCAGGGGCTTCTCCCGAGGTGCTTCTCAAGAACGTCGTGGCTGGCCTCCGCACGACAGGGTGGGGCCTTTTCTCTTTCGATGTGGGCAAGCTACTGATCGACGGAATGGCGGAGGTCACCGTCGTGGAGCCGCCAATCGCCGTGAGCCCGGAGCCAAAGGAAAGCTCGTTCACCAACGGCATTGTAGCAGGAATCATCGAAGGGATAGCGGGCAAGAAGATGAAGGTGAGGTCGTCCAGGTACGACCCCGCGAAGAGGATGCTGACCCTGAGCCTAGTCGCGGAATGAAAGGGCTTTGCCCATCATCGCTAGCAACCGTGACCGCGGCGGCCTTCGTCTTATCTTCCCAGCTTGGGGTCGTACTCCAAATCCGGATACATTTCCGGCCACCCTGGACTCAGACGCGCTTGGAAAATAGTTCAAGCCTCTTCGAACTCTCAGACCGCCTTCCCTACGGCAGCCGTCCTTGGCGAGAGCTTTATTGCGAATTCGCAAGCGTCTTTGCCGCAATGGGTTTCCTCGACTATGCTTGCGGTCTCGAAGACCGCCTCAGCAAAGCCGGCAATTACTCCTCGCACAAAGTAGCAACCAACAACCTTGTGTCCGGGATCATCTAACCCGGAGCAGAATACGCATCTTTGAAGCTTCACGGTGAAATCCGCAGGTGATCTTCGTTTGACGGTGGCGTTGCCCCACCCCGCAACGAACGCCTCACGGCAAAGAAGGTTCATCGTGAGCTGCTGGTCCGAGTCTGTTTCTCTTTCGAGTTGAAGCGATGAGTTACCGTATGATTTCCCAATGTCGAACAGAATCGCCTCTGCGCCAGAGCCGAACGTGTCATAGAACTTCTTGACAAGAGAGCTCCATTGGGGCACACCCAGAACGAAGCTTCGTTTCCCCATTCTCCGGTTGACGATTATGCCATCCTTATCGTCGAAGTCATAGAACTCTTCTGAGCTTGCCAACGCTTCTCTGCTGGCGAGCTGCCACCCCATAGCCTCTGTGTGTAAGAGAGAACACATGCGACGAGTTTGGATTACAGTTTAATACAAAGCAGGCGGATTCGAACATCTGGTCCATGACCGGCGTTGGTAAAGAGTACAGTACGAACGATTCGCATTGACGAAGATTTGAACAAGGCGCTTGAGAGGACCGCCCTAGAAGACAATACGTCGGTAAACTTTCTCGTGAA
>DAFH01000100.1 GCA_002495485.1 Candidatus Bathyarchaeota archaeon UBA185 | reverse complement strand
TGACTCTAGGAACCGCGAGGTCGTAGATCGTACAGTGGTTGATGGAAGGCACCGATCGTCTCACCGCAGGCCGGACAAACTGCGTCTACATGCCTCACCGCGCTGGGGGGTCGTTGCTCCTTGGTAATTTGGAGAGTTATGAGATCGTTCGGCGACATTTTCACCTTCGCGCGGTGAGTCCAGACCTGGCGTGCCAGTATTTGAAGGCTGAACGTGCCGTGGGCTTCGAACAGATCGTAGATGTCGCGGGCCGCTCTGGCGTTAGGCGCCTGACTGATCTCGGTAAGCATGGTGACGTAGTCCTGAATGGTTTCGAAGAAGGCGAACTCGAGAAGATCGGTAAGGTGCGCTTTCACTGCATCTTCCGGATCGGATTGTTCGGACAGCGAAAATTCGGCGCCCTTCATGCGGGACCAGTCGCGGTGCACTGGGCGACCGCCGTGGTCCCTGAAGTATGATTGACGATAGATCAGGTTCAATCTGTACCCGTCCTGGTCCTTGAGAACACGGCCCGCGGTCACTAACTTAGCGAGGTACCGGGTGAAAGTATCCTTGCTGCCTATCCCTCGGTTATGTGACTTCGTCCACAACTGGGTGTAGGAGATCGTTGAGCCGTCCGTTGGGAGCGCGGCCACGAGAACATCCGTCTGGTTATCGCCTTCGATGTCGTAGCCCTTCCTTGCCAAAGTGTACCGTGCTACGATTAGTCGAACCAGTTAATTAGAACTTCCATTCTGACGATGCTTATGCCATTCGCAAGCGTGCGCAAGATCATGCAGGTCGGCGGGTCCAAAACCGTCGCGCTACCGCCGTACTGGCTGGAAGCATTCAATCTCAGGCTTGGCGATGAGCTCCTCGTCCTCGCGGACGGCATCGTTCTAGTCGTACCGCCCGGCGAGCGCGTCCAACCCAAGCAACTGCAGGTTCTTGCCCAGATAGCGAACAGGAGGGCGTCCAAGAATGCCTGAAGAAGCATTCTCGCTGAAGGTCCTTGGCGCAATGGTCGCTAAAGCGCTTGGGCTCACAATAGGGGATAACGTCGAGATCCGGCGAGACAAGGTCGACGGAAACCGCATCTTAGTAATTCGCCATCCTCGACAGGAGGGTTCAGCCTCTTGACTTCGACCGCTGCGCTCGAAAAACGTGAACCACCGATCGAGATTGTAGCACCCGTCGACGACGAGTTGCTCGTTGAGAATTGGAAGCGGTTGGAACGGTTCAAACAACGCGTGCTGACAAGAGATGATTACGTGACGATCGCTGGGCGCATCTACCTGAAGAAGTCGGCCTGGCGTAAATGGGAATTCGCGTGCGGAGTCTCCGACGAGATCATCAGCTTCGACCGCGTACCAACTCAAGGCAAGGATCCGGATGGCAGCTTCACCTATCGAGTGGTCGTTCGAGCATTTCACCAACGATCAGGACGAAGCAGTGTTGGAGTAGCAGCAGCCTCGACAAGTGAGAAGAGAGACTGGGGGCACGAAGAACACGATGTCTTCACCTTAGCTCATACCCGCGCCAAGAACCGCGCGATCGCCGACCTGGTAGGCGGCGGTGAGGTTAGTGCGGAAGAGATGACGTCAGACGACGCTAGGACAAAACCTCGAGGCGATAACCCCGTCCCACCGGCGAGTAGTCCCGACCTGTCAAAATCGGCAAGTGATCTCACCAACGAGAAACTAGCGTCGTTGATGTGGGCTGAGTCAATGAAGCTGCCTCAACTCTCGACAGTCAAGGTTACGCCGGATCTTCTCGAACGTGAACCGGTAGCTAAGCTGCTGTATGATCGACTGAAGGCATCAAAAGATGCGTCATGGAAAGTTTGCGATGTCACCTACAAGCTCAGCGTGACGCAAAGCGGAATGGAATTCTTGCAACGTTGGCAAGCGACGTCGAAAGGAGCATCATGATAGGCAGAGAGAGGGCCGCGGTTTTCGGCCGCCACCGAAGGCACCCACAATGGAAAATACAACCGAACCCGAAGACAAGAATCCCCAACACCCCATGGGCCGCGTCTATGGTCACTGTCGAACCTGTAACGGTCTCGGCGTCTACCTGGACCAAGCCCGTCGGGCGTACTTCTTTCTGGATGGTGATCCTCACATCGCGCATCCTGTCGACTTCTTCCAGGACGGATCTCTGGAGCCGGAGCCCACACGGCCGGATCCTGCGCCTAAGCTCAGCTCCGTAAAGATTCGCGTCACCGACGCTGGCACCTACTACTCTACCGCAGCCATGCAAACGGAGATCTTCGTCTCGGTTCAAGACGAGAATGAGGACCCGGAATCCGATGTCACCGTGGGCAAGAGGCTGGGTGTCGACGTGAAAGATCTCATGGCCGCCAGATTCTATGACGTTCGAAGGCCCACAGACTTCATTGAGATTAGCGAGGTCTTGGGTTCGACGATCAGGTACGATGCAGCATCTAAGCTGATTCTCTTCTGTGCCGGCCTCCTGACATTCACAAGCGAGGACCAGGTGAACGTTCAAATGTCGGGCGAGAGCTCGGCCGGCAAGTCATACACTACTCTCGAGGTTACCAACTATTTCCCGCGAGACATCGTTCGAATACTGGCCACGGCAAGCCCGCGCAGCTTCTACCATGACTCCGGAGAATATGATAAGGAACGGAAGCTCCTAATCGTTGACCTGAAACAGAAACTCATTGTATTCCTCGACCAACCGGACTACCGCTTGACGGAGGCGTTGCGGCCTCTCCTATCGCATGATCGCAGAGAGTTGCTTTGCAAGATCAGCGACAAGAACCGCCATGGCGCCAACCGAACGAAGAATGTTCTCCTGATCGGGTTTCCAACGGTCTTCCATTGCGCCGCCAAATCCAGCCTTGACCAGCAAGAATTGACGCGAGCCTTCATCCTCNNGGTTCTTCTCCGAATCAAGAGAGATGCGGACAGGGAGGCGTTCACTGATTGGGCTAATTTGCATCCGCGCCGACGATGGCTTCGCTCCCGCATCGAAGAGATCAGGAAAGCCGGCATCGACCAAATAGTCATCCAGGACCAGGAAGGAATCTACAAACGCTTCATGGAGACACACCGACGCCTAGCGCCGAGACATCAGCGTGATATCTCCAGGATCTTGTCCCTGATCAAGGCCCATGCTCTCTTGAATTTGTGGCACAGAGA
>DAFH01000078.1 GCA_002495485.1 Candidatus Bathyarchaeota archaeon UBA185 | reverse complement strand
GAGTGCTCCGACTAGCTCTCGATCTTAATTGCGGAAGAGAATTTTTCCACAAACTCTTCTGTGTCAGCTCGGATCTTTTTTGAGGCTCTGTCAAGAGCCTTGTCTGGTTGGGACTCTCCCTTCATTCTGACGGTTATGATTGATTGTCTGAAGAGAGGATGGGGTTGATCGTATCCTGCCCAGTCGACGTTCTTGTCTTCCAGCAGAGTTTCCTGCATCAGGTTTCCAAAGCTGTGACCTTCGCCTTCAACTTCCACCTTCAGGAGACCCCTGGACCTTTTCAGGACGTTGACTTTCAANNCGGAGTATTCTTCCTGAGAGGACGAGTTCGCCGCCGCATCTGGAGCAGTACGCCTCGATGACTCCCAAGTCTCTCCCAACCGTCGTCAGCTTAGGTATGCGCTGGCTGGTGTCGATTACTTTTGCCCGGATGGTATCGTTTGGTTTGCACACATCGCCCATGAGCCTTTCGAATCTAGGGCTTGAGTTTGAAATGTGAAGCATGCCCGTGAATGGTAGTTCCATCTTCTTGCCATCGACGACTATCAGATTGACTAGGGCCATTTTTTCCTGTATCTTCTCGACCACACCAGTAACCGAGGACCCCTCCTCAGGGACTACGACATGAGCAGTTGTAGGCTTCACGCTGACAACATGCCTCTTTGGATCGAGTGATGCCATTCCTGTCTGGGAAGAGTAGACTATTCCGTCAACTTCTACTGTTCCGCGTCCCGGGTCGAACTCTTCGACTACGCCGAGTTTCTCGCCGGGGACGACAAAGGTTCCGTCGAGCTTCTTGATCATATCTTCTGTCCACACTCAGGACAGAACTTAGCCCCGGCTGCGACCGGTTTTCCACAGTTCGGGCATGCGGTCGTAGCAGGTGTCACGGTTGCGCCGCAGTTCGGGCAGAATTTGGCTCCCTGCTGGACCTGGTTACCGCACTTTGGACATGCCACCATTGCAACCTGTGGCTGCATCATTGGGGCCTGTTGCATCTGTGCGTTCATTACTTGCGGAATCAGGACCATTCCTGAGCCGAGGCCGGCCCCTGAAGAAGTGCTTAGACTCTGGCCGATGTCTTTCGCCGTTTCCATGCGCAGCACGTCCGACGTTGCAGCGTGCTGTTTTATCCAGAAGAGGCGGTCCCGGAACTGGTCGGATGTGTCGATTCCTTCGAACTTGAAGTCGACGAGGTCCGTGCCGAGCCTGTTTAGAGCGTCGTTGATGTTGACCTTGACGTCGGTGGATGCCTTGTCCAGCTGAGTAAAGGCGGTTGTTAGATCGTACTTGGACATTACATCTATGACTCGCTCGTTGATGAAGCCTCTGATGAAATCGTCCACTTGGGGAGTTGTGTATGCTCCCTGGCCTCCGACGACCTCGTTTACGAATAGGTTGGGATCTTTGATTCTGAACCAGGCCGTTCCGTGAACCATGAGGGGGGCCAGCTCGGTCGTTTGGGCTTTCGCGCCCCATTTGCCGGCGAACTGTTTCGTTGAGACGTAAATCACGATGGCAGTGAACGGGTCCTTTCCGCCGAAGAATATTCCGTAGGCCTTCGAAATCAGCGGTAGGTTCAGAGTGGTTAGCGTGTGTCGTCCGGGTCCGAAAACGTCGTAGGCTTTGCCGTCGCGAAGGAAGACGGCTGCCTCATACTCGTGAACTATGAGCTGAGCTCCAGAGGTTATCTGCTCGACAGGGTAACGCCATACAACGTCGTCTGGTCCCGCGTTTCTCCATTCGATTACTTGCGGCATTTCTCTTACTGAACTCCTACTATGATCTGTTTCCGTCCGTTATACGCATTCTCAAGCGCGTCAACCGTCTTCATTGCGTCTCCGACCTTGCCCTTGGCCTCTTGCAGTCTGTTATTGTCCACCGAGTCCTTGAGTGCTTGGATTGCGCTTGACACGCTGTCTGCCATTTGTATCAGTTGGATGTCGTAGCCCATCATTCGATCGAGATCAGGTTCACGTACCTTGGTGGAATCGAAGAAGCCCGCGTAGCCGTATTCTGAATGGTTGATTCGCTCCATTACTCGATCGAGGCGCGCCAAAAGATGATCGGTATCGTCCCATGAGTCGTTAGCCCCTTGGTTAACAAGCGATCGGTAGACGTCTTTCGCTTGTGCTTCGGCGTCGTAAAGTTTCTGGTAGATCTGGTTTCTGATTAGCTTGTCTGACTCCCTCCTCATCTCCTTCTCCTTGTATCCGTGGAATCCGGGGACGAGGAGTTCGATTTTTTCCTGCAGATTCGTCTGAGACTTTACTCGGTCAAAATATGGGTTAGTTGTAGAACTCAATCTCCAACCCGTTCCTGCTTGAAGACCGAGAGCATCTTTCTCAATTCCTTATTTAAGGGTGTCAAAACCCGAGACGTGAGAAAACTGTTACGTGATGGCTGCACGGACGTTTTCGCCTTTTCTTCAGTGTTCTTCGAAACGCTTGAGAATCGGTCTATATCGCGATTCTGAACGGTGAGGTTTCAGTTGCTCTCGTAGCCTTGTCGGAAGATTCGACACCAATCAGCTCTAGGATAGGTCTCAGACGTGACGAAAAGGCTAGAATTCTGGCACTCTATTCCGTTGTCGCCATTGGTACTCTAGTCGGATTCACTGGTTCCTTCTTCCTAGGTCGCGCCTCGCCGCTCCTTTCGGATTGTGCATAGCTGCGTTCGTCTTGGGGCATCGTCATGGAGTTGAAGCGGACCACATCGTTGCGGGCGGGGCCAGGGTCGGCCTCTAGGTCCGTTCTGCCTTTCGGAAAGGTTACAGAACGACTATTCGGATGAGTTCTCCACGAACGAGCTGACAAGCGATGAAGACTGTCAAGCAAGAAGAGCAAGTGGCTCGGAGCCGCTTTGTTGATTGCCCCATCTGCAAGAATCATACTCTCAAGCTCAAACGAACTGTCCTGGTCGGCAGATGCAAGAGCTGTAGCGAGACCTACAAGGTTCTGATCGTTTTCGTGAAGACTAGACGGAAGAGCAAGCCTCCAGCGATCAACGCAGGGGCTAAGAAGGAGGCTAAGCCCGAGCCTTCTCAAGAGAGCACCCTGCCTTCGTGGAAACTCCCATCAGACACCTCTCTATTCGGCTCTACAAACGAGACATACCCGGGACTACCCGGTGCCGCGTTTGGAGAGAACCTCTCCGACCAGAACAGTGGATCTGAGTCTAGACGAACTCAGTAGGACGGCTTCGGAGCCAAGCCAAGCTCCGTCGCGACGACGATCCCGTGTGCTTATTTGGTGTCTTTCTTCTTGAAGCCGAGCGAGAGTGAGTTTACACAGTATCGCATTCCCGTTGGCTGTGGTCCATCATCGAACAGATGACCTAGATGACCGCCGCAGTTCTTGCATTTGATCTCTATCCTCTCCATTCCGAGAGTGTGGTCTGGTATCTCGGTGATCTTGTCTTTGGCGAGCGCTGTCCAGAAACTTGGCCATCCGCTTCCGCTGTCGTACTTAGCGTCTGACGAGAACAGTTCCGTCCCGCAGCCTGCGCATACGTAGACTCCTTTCTCTTTATTGTGGAGTAGTTTGCCAGTGAAGGCGGGCTCCGTCGCCTTCCCCCGTAGGACCTTGTACTGTTGTGGGTCTAACTGTCTTTTCCATTCCTCGTCCGTCCTGTTCATGACCATGGCATAGAAGAACTGAGGAGTATTTGAACGCCTCACGCCCAAGTAGGGACCGATTCCAGATACTGCCTTGGCTGGAGCCCAGATCGCGATCGGCGTCCAGCTGGAGAAACTTGTCAAGCACCCACAGACCTGAACTATAGACCAGAGTTCGCATTCTTCCCAACAAAGGGGTTTGCGAGTTTTTCGTCGCCGACCGTAGTTTCTGGTCCGTGGCCAGGATAGACGATAGTTTCATCGTCGAGCTTGAACAGTTTTTCTCTGATAGAGTGCACTAGTGTTCTGAGGTCCCCTCCCGGAAGGTCAGTTCTGCCGATGGATTGGTTGAAGAGGGCATCACCAGTCAAGACATGTCTGTCAACATAGAGGCTGATGCTGCCAGGAGAGTGGCCGGGCGTGTGGAGAACCTTGACAGTCNNATCACGGCCCAGAGGCACGGTGTCTCCGTCTTTGAGGAAATCGTCTACCTTAGGCGGGGGTGGCACTTGGAATCCCGTGACTTGGCGGACACGGCTCTGCATCGACTCGAGTATTGGTAGATCGCCGCGATGGATCAAGAAGGGCGCCTTCAACTTATCCCGTATGGTGTCTACGGCGAGAACGTGGTCGAAGTGTGCATGTGTGGCAACTATCCTCCTCGGCTTTACTCCTAGATCGTTGAGAAATCTGAGGATTCTCTCTCCTTCATCGCCGGGGTCCACGACGACGACTTCCTGCTGGGAGCGTAGAACGTAGNNCGATTCTGCCTTGGTAAGGTCAAACCGACGCTGCAGCGTGGGGAACGAGGGTGAGCTGATGCTGAAGCCTCAGTCTATCGCTCGATTCAAGAAAAAAAGAATAGGGGAGGCACGCGATTGCGTGCCCTAGTTTGGAGTAGTTGGCCGCATTTTATTCTCCGCCGAAGAACGTAAAGACCTGAACGAGGTGGGCAACGTTAGGTGTTCCCCAGCCCGTCGTCAGATCATAGCCCTTGCCGGCGAGGAATCCATCGAGGGGAGTGGTGATTCCGTATGGCGGGAAGGATTGACCGTTGGCGTCGCTGTTGTTGCCGGTGGTGATGTCGTGGAAGACGAACTGGTAGAGTGGACGAATTTGGCCGATGAGGTAGATGAATGGAGTGATGAAACCAACCGGCGTGCCGACTGCTTGGTTGACTATTGCAATGATTGCTGCCCATGCAGGAGCAGATGCGCTTGTCCCACCAAAGACGCCCCAGCGACCTAGGAAGCCTAGATAGACGAGGTAGCCACCCTGGATGGCTGAGTTGAATGATACGTCTGGGGTGAGCCGTCCGTTGGCGGTAACGGTGGAGCCCAACAGTGTTGTGAACGTGTTCGGCAATCCGAATTGGTAGAATGGTCTACTGTAGAGAGTGCTCACTCCGCCGCCGCTCGCTGCTCGGATACCGAAGTAGTTGAACTCGTTCCATGTGGTTTCGCCACCGTATCCGACCGGGACGCAGCTTGAAGGTACTCCGGGTCTTGTAGCGGTGGTGCATCCATTGGGCCCGCCATTGATAACGACGAGACCTGTGTTGCAGTTGGT
>DAFH01000046.1 GCA_002495485.1 Candidatus Bathyarchaeota archaeon UBA185 | reverse complement strand
AACGCGTTTCCCCTCTGGGTCAAGATTCTCTACTCTATCCTAGGGGCACAGTTCGCCTTCGTCGGCTATAGATGGATCAAGTTCGAGGATGAACGGCGACGTTTGGAGGGGCATCTACCACCGTTCGACCGGGGGAATAGAATCTATCTCTGGATCGATGTCGCGTTCAGAATCCTCCTGACTGGCTTTGTGATCAGCCTGGCGATTATGATCGGCGAAGTCCTCATCATCGCCCTCGCCCAATACCTGTTCTTCGTGAACTTGAATCTCTTCTCCCTCGTCGATTTCTTCTCGCTCTTCTTCGTAGCCGCCCTCGCAACGATCATCTACCTGACCAGAGAAGGACTGGACAAGTTCTTCGATCTAAGACCAATCATGGAGGACTAGAAGATGGCACAGAAGAGACGTATGGCCTCGAACGACGATCAGCTCTCTGAGTTTCTATTCGGCTCGGTGAGACCTTGGTGGGATCGCCAGCCATGGCTGCGCCGATTCTTCGTCGTAGCCCTACGCTCGGTCGACAAGTCCTACGGACGCTGGAGCAAAGCTAGGGTCTCGCCGAGACGCTTCCGAAAGATTCAGGAACGGCTCGACCGGGAGTATCCGCCGGAGAAGTTCTCGCCCTCCAACCTAATCGGGAGAGACAAAGAGTTCAACCTCCTATTGGACTCCTTCCGATTGCACGTTCTGCGTCATCCGACACTGACGAAGTATTTCGGCAGGGAAGAGCTTCCAAAGGCGGTCTGTCTCGCGGGAGACAGTGGCACTGGCAAGACATTCCTAACCATGGTCTCCCTTCGAGAAATGCTTCTCGAAGGATACAGGAGCGGAGTATTGGTCACTCCTGTGATACTCAAAGGGTCCGACGTCTATTCTGAATTCTACGGCAAGAGCACAAGGCAACTGGGCAGATTCCTCGACTATGCAAGCTCAGTCCCGTCGGTGGTCTATATTGACGAGTTCCAGAGCTTCGGACGGAAAGTCCGCGGTGAGACCGGTGCAGAAATCGAAGACACGAGGATACAGGACGAACTGAACCGGTGGCTCGACAAGATCGTGAGTGGAAAGTCGCGAACGCTGGTCATCGTCGCGACCAATGCATACGAGAAGATCCGGGAAGACATCCGCAGACGCCTCACTAAGGTCAGCCTGAACGACGGGGTCACGCGCGACATGCTACAGGCGGTGGTGCAAGACTCGCTCAAGCGAGAAGGCTGGCTCAACCTGAAGGCTGACGACCTACTCGACCTAATGGAGCGAGAAGTGACTGTCCGACGCCGCAGCTCGCTTACACCCAGCGACATTCAAGAGATCTTCAGGGAGGTCCGGAAGTCGAAGGAAGCGCCTCTCCGCGAAAAGCTGCGTGAGTCGCGTGGTGCGTTAGGCCTGGACAGACCCACGATCTCGGCGTCTATCCAAGACTTCACGATCGCAGCTCGCAATGTGAAGTTGTACTCTGAACAGGAAAAGTCGCAGGAGGTTGTAGACGCTGTCTACGTCATGAAGCCAAAGGTGAGCCGTGACGATCTTGGCGGCTTGCACGATGTCAAGAACAAGATTCTGAACCACATCGCGCTCGCCTTCAACCCCGCGATGGCGGAGTTGGGTCACCAGTCGAACCCGAGATTCTTCCTGATGGGACCTCCGGGCACGGGCAAGACGCTGCTTGCCATGGTCGCTGCCGCCGAGAACAACGTCGGCTTCATCAAGGTACGTGGAGGGGAACTGATGAGCGGGGCCAACTACATGGGAGACCCCGAGAAGAGAGTCAAAGACCTGTTCGGGCTCGTGAGGCAGAAGAGTCCGTGCATCCTCCTCCTCGACGAGGCTGACGCGATCTTCTGGGGCGGAGACCCATCCAGCAACAAGATACTCGCACAGATCAAGGCCGAACTCAGCGAGCTACGCCCCGAAGACAGAGTAGTCGTAATCGCGACCTCTAACAAAGAGCAGCTGATCGACCAGGCGACAAGAGACCGTTTTGAGCCGAACATCTTCTACATCCACCCACCCCTCAACGACACTGAATGGACCGAGGTTGTGGCTATTCATCTCAGGAAACTTCAGCGATACCTCCACCCCGAAGTGGATGCCACAAAGGTCACGAAGATGTTCCGCCGCCAACGAGTGCTCAGCCCACGTGGCGTTGCGGAAACGGTTTCGGAAGCACACAGACTGTGGGCTTCTGAGATCGCGGCCGCCAAGGCGATGACTGACGCAGGTGCATCGGAGCAGACCGTTCTCAGCGTCACGACCAAGTACGAGGAGGATATAGATCGGCTTAACGAGGCCCTGAAGGTCTACGAGCGTGAAGGGACGATACTCAAGCGGGACGAAGTGTCCCAAGACAACTACAAGATACGACTCTTCCACTTCCAGCGGGCAATCTCGAGCTTAGAATCGTTAGAGGATAAGGAACACCGTGAGATCGCCGAGGCACTGATCCTCTCCCAAGCAATCCCAGGCGTCACTTATGGTCTCTACACGAGCGAACGAGGATCTGGGGGCATACTGACAATCCAGTGCACTGTCAGACCCATCAACCCTGGCGAGCGACACGTGTCAGTCACTGGACAAGCGAGCTCAATGATCATGGGCCAAACCTCTGTACCGGATGACTCAGTCATTCAGAGTGCTCAGAACGCTGTCGAGGCGGTAAGATCGTGGCTCTGGTCAAAGACTAGGGTTAACCTCGCAAAATATCATGTGCACTTCCAGATCAGAAGCATTCTCGAAGGGGCACCCGGTGCGGGGGTCTCAGGCCCGAGCGCAGGATATGCGATGCTCAACGCGCTCATCTCCGAACTCTCTAACACTCCGATTACCCAGTCAAAGGTGATGACTGGATCCATAGGATTGAAGATGGATGTCGGACCCGTCGGAGGTCTAGGTGGAAGAGGCAGGGAGGCAGGCAAACTCGTAGGTATATTGAAGGCTGAGAAGGTGAAGATCACGGATCTCCTCGTCCCAGAGGCGAACTATCGGAGTGCTCCTGACGAAATGAAGATGGTGCAAGACGAGGGAGTAAGCGTCCATCCGATAACCGGTGCTCAGGATGGATGGCCGATACTGTTCGCTCAAAACAGTGACGAACTGGCGAAGAAGATACGAGGAGCATTGTTGGACAGGGAATCCTTGATCGACGTAGAGTCTACCGCTTCACGACTCGCAGGAAGTTCTTGAAAACATCAACGCCTTTAGTGGTGTGAGACACTTCGGGATGGAACTGCACCCCGAAAACATCCCGCTTCTCACTGCGCATCGCTTGTACGGCGCAGCTCTCAGATGCCGCTAGGACTTTGAAGCTCGGAGGGACCGCGACGACCTCGTCGTTGTGGGATTCCCAAGCAGTGAAGCCCGGCTTCAAACCTGCAAGGATGGTGTCTTCTTCCGAGACCGAAACCTCCACGGG
This sequence comes from Candidatus Bathyarchaeota archaeon UBA185, assembly GCA_002495485.1. Lineage (GTDB taxonomy): Archaea > Thermoproteota > Bathyarchaeia > 40CM-2-53-6 > 40CM-2-53-6 > 40CM-2-53-6. Next base: position 1,051 of record DAFH01000046.1, on the reverse strand, counting down.
ACCAAACTCGGGCTTCCTAGCAAGGTTCGTCTTGCCGCCGAAAGTTGTCGCCATGAGCTGGTGGGTTACGCAGATGCAGAGCATGGGAAGCTTCGTCTCCCTCATCAGGTTGGAAGCGTCCTTGAGCTCCTGGGTCAGCTGATCTAACGACCGCACGCTCTGTGGTCCCCCGCCCATCACCAACGCGTCGGCTCCCATCGCTTCGATCTTCGAAAGCGAAGTTGATGGGGGCATCAATTGAGACTCGACGCCGAGCTCTTGCAGTCGTCGAGCGATAAGGTGATTGTACTGCCCTTTCACGTAAACAACAGGAACTACGGTCAATGTTATTCGAACTCGATCGTTGCCGGAGGCTTTGGAGTGATGTCATAGTAGACGCGAGAAGCATTTCCGGTCTTCAAGATTGATTCGGCAATGTCTTTCAGAATCTTCCAAGGTGTGGGAACGACCGCGGCGGTCATGAAGTCGCGAGTCGAAACCGCTCGCACGATAACAGATAACGGCGGGGTGCCTCTCTTCTCTTTGACAAGCATCGCGACGCGTGTCACTTCTGGAGATGCTTCCACGAGACTCGTCTGAGCCCGGCGAAGCTTGTCTGGCAACCAGCCGAGGGTCTCACGGCTGTCTTCGCGGATCTTAACCCCGACTAGTCTTCCATAGATTCGATCATCTCCCTTCACGCCAGTGACCCGGTCCTCAAAGACTTCGGCTTGAGTTTCGGACGCTGGCAGGCCCAAGGCCTCGGCGGCAGTCCCGCGCAGTTTCTTGTAGGCCGGGTCCTTGGAGAATCTGTTCTCGATCACCGCTCCGAAGTATTGTTCATAGTTGAAGGGCCCGAGCTTGTCCTCGATGATCTTAGTCGACGATTTGAGAACGTTGAGCTTCATTCTTGATACGCTGCCAATGCATCGGACGAGTAGCCCCGGCCCGGGGAAGGGCTGTCGCTGCGACATGTCGCTCGGCACATTGAGATGTCGTCCGAGAACGCGGACCTGGTCCTTGTAGAGTTCCGACAATGGCTCGACAATCTTGAAGCCGAACGATGCTAGGG
>DAFH01000050.1:21764-44469 GCA_002495485.1 Candidatus Bathyarchaeota archaeon UBA185 | reverse complement strand
GAGCTGAAACCTGCGCCTCTCCTCTCAGCGGTTTCTAGAATTATGATGTTGCTGGCCGCACCGAGCAGACTGATACCTCCAGCCAAAGTGCTTGCGCCTGCCAGTGCGACCCAGGCCTTCACATCATTACCAGTGAAGCCTGCGGCCTGCATTATCTTGATGTAGACCGCTGCGAATGGGACGTTGCTGAGTAGCTGGCTAAAGACTATGCTTGTTAGAATTATGACCCCGAGAGAGACTACCAAGTCTGACGCATTGAGAGCCGGCAGGTAGGCCATCAAGGACTGAATTGCGTTGGATGCCCAGAATCCCTGAACCACGATGAAGAGGGAGATGAAGAATATGATGATTCCCCAGTCGACAGACGAGAGAATCTCCCTGCGCCTACCGCTGAGAACATAGACGATTGTTGCGCCAAGAAGCGAGACCGTTCCAAGGTTGAAGTTGCTCTGCACTCCAAACAGTTGGGCGATCCCCACGAGGAAGAACCCCCCCACCACTATGCCCACGGCCCAGGCCGACAATCTTGCCAGCCCACCGTCCTTAACAGATGGCAGAGCGAGTCCTTGGAAATCTTGGACTGATTCCACGAAGTCTCTCCGAAAGTAGAATCTGAGGATCAGATATGTGACGAGTAGTCCAGCTAGAGTAGGCGGAACCAAGTAGTAGAGGAAGTCTAGCATTGGGTTAGGAATTCCGCTCGAAAGGGCAATGAGCAAGTTCTGGGGATTACCGACTGCTGTCATCACACTACCGATTGTCACTCCCAGCGCTAGGGTGATCAACAACGCACTGGGTCTGATCTTCATCTGTCTGGAAAGACCGAGCATTATCGGCGTCGCTGTCAACGCGAGGGTATCGTTCACCAGAAAGGCAGAGAGAAGACCCATTCCAAAAAGAACTAGGGCTAATGCTCTCTGGGGCGTCTTCGAAAGGCGAACCATTCGGGCAGTTAGATACTCAAGGAGCCCCGAGAGCTCCATTGCCGCTACGATTGAGAACATTCCGAGAAGGAAGAATATCACGTCCAGATTGATAGCAGAATAAGCGACTTGGAGCGACATCACGCCCGAGAAGAGCATAGCAACTGCTCCTGCAAGCATGATGGTCCATATTGGAAGCCTGAGCCGGCTAAGGTTTCGAAGAACTAGGCCAAGGTAGACTGCAGCGAAGATGGCTATTGGAACGTAGTATAGGGTCAAGAAAATGCGGCAGGATTAGGGGCTAAGGACGGCGTTCGTTAGACCGAATGCAAAGGCTCAACATCACAGTTCAAGTCTGGTGAACAGTCTAGAGTTCTTCCAGCATTTTCTTGGACCAGAGTAGAGATCCTTCTGGTTTCTTGACGATTTTCTTGGGCTTCGGCTTCTTTGGAGCAACCGTTGGCTTGACCGCGTCAGGGATTAGTCCCTTGCTGGGAAGGACGGGGTGGGGTCCAGCGGGGTCTTTTCCCAGGCCGATGACAAGGCCTTCCGGGTCTCTCATGACGCCGTTCTCGTAAAACGCTCTGTGGCGTCCTTCGTAGTCGATGACATCCCCCTGTTCATCGAGCCAAGCAATGTTATGTCCGTCAAAATCTACGATTCTCATGTCTTTGAGAATCCTGTAACGAGCAGTGCCGTTCTCGTCCCATATCACGTCAATCTCCTCTTCCTCCGCCTCGCGTGCTGGTTCCAAGCTTGTTCGCCAAGCGAGTGCCAAGCCTTCGAGCTAAGAAGGTTATCCACACACTTCCGAGTTAATCCGGTAGAATTCTGGAACCGCCGAACCCTTTTCTTAAAATAGCAGAAGCTGGATATGGCATGTAATGGGGCGGGCTGTCGCGGAGACTCATACTTGCCCTGTCTGCGGCCACACGGGTCCCTGTACTCGTTCTGCCGGTGAAACTGGGCAGTACAGATACCACAACTGCCATGTCTGCGGCTCTACCTGGAAGGAGTTGAGAAACCCCGGTCCCGACAAGGAATCCAAGGCGACTCTTCAGACTGCCTAGTCCCGAGAATTTGCTTCAACCCAGAAATACAGGTTCTTTACGGGTCTGCGGGACGAAACTTGCCACGGATCAATCAGCACTCGCGGAGCAACAGGCGGCAGAGAAGGAAGAACAGGGAGAGAAAGCGGATTCACAACAGCCGGAAACCCAGTAGGGTCATGCGTCCACAGTAGCCTTGGTCGGAGCCTAGCAACCACCAAGTGCTCATACCCCCCCAACACATGTCTAGAGCATTGTTGATGTGAACCTGTAAGACTGGTGCAACAGCCTGGTCAAAGGCGGCAGCTGAGGATTCTGGCCCAGCTTGATTGCAACCCAGCCCTCCCGGTCGTGAGGGTCGGGCGAGCGGGACGCTATCCCCCTTGCCAAGGCGTTCTCTTTCACGTCCAGTGGGAGGCGCACATCAATCCTGTCTGGCTGATGGATATGTGCGAACGCCTTTCCCCCGACTCGGAGCTCGAGGTCCTCGCGGCCACTGTCGAAAGCCTCGACCCCGGGTAGCAACAGCATTTCGCTGACAATTATGTCGAGAAGACCCAAAGCCTTGATGGGGTACGACACTTGAAGTGAGTTTATGTTCCTTTCCAGCAGTCTCCGGTCTAGCCCCAGTGCCGGCTAGCCAGCACGATCATCGTCTTCTTTCCTGTTCTACTGGACCCGTTCGAATGTATCTCTTCAGCCGGGGCCAGCCAGTCTTCGCCAGCTTCATTCGAGTGGGATCGTTCTTGACCCATCGGAGCATGTGAAAGAAGCTGCGTGCTCTCTTCTCGTCCCGATCCGGCAACGGCTTGTATCCGAGGTTTCTGACCTCGTCAAGGTAGGCCGTCTCAACATTGTCTTGGGCCTTACCTGTAATGACCGACGTTCTCACGCGATTCTCGCCGAATTGCCTAACGAGTTCAGGTCTGGTTTCGTCGAAGACGAAACTACTGCAGATCTCAATCGGTTCCTCCGTTCCTAGCTTCATTTGTTGAAATAGCCGAAGTGTAAGCTCCGTCGCTTTCTTGAGATAGAGCTTTTTCCGGAAATCCGGATTCTGGAAGTAGTGGACGGGGATCACGTCATAGTGGAACTCGTCGGTCTCCTTCCTGTGGACGCCGATGACGGCGCCAAAGAGAAGGTCTCCCACGCCCGCATCGTCTACTTGTAGTGTCAGCAGTATTCCTCGTCGAGTGTCAAAATATGAGATCAGTCGTGGTGCTTAAGGATGCGCTATGAATTTGATCACGTAGAAGTGTGTTAGAACTGTTCTATGGTCTTCATGCCCGACCCTGTAGCGATCACCACAACACTCTCTCGTCGATCCACGTGCTTCGCCTCATGTAGCCGTGGAATGGCAGCGAAGGCTGCGCAGCTTGAGGGTTCTAAGAGCATGCCGTCGATCTTTACAAGTCTCTTCATTGCTGCACGAATCTCCAAGTCGCTGACCTTTAGGGCAATTCCCTTAGAGTCACGAAGGCTCTGCAGTATCCATTTACCGGCCAGGGGTTTTGGAATTTTCAGTCCGTTCGCGATTGTCCTAGGTGATTTCCACTCGTTGACTTCTTCTTTTCCATGGTTGTAAGCTTCTACCACAGGTGCGCATCCCGAGGACTGAACTGCGACAAATCGGGGTTTCTTCCTGATCCAGCCGATCCTCTCTAGTATCTTGAACATTTTCCACATGCCCACTAGACTGACACCTCCCCCGACGGGATAGACTACATAGTCGGGGCTCTTCCACCCCATCTGTTCACAGATTTCTACCGCCATGGTGCCTTTACCGTCGTGGCGAAATGGCGTGACGAACGTCGACACGTTGTATCGACGCGTTCTCTCCGCCTCCTCCNNCCGCGTGTCTACCGGCCTCGGCGATCGTTCCTGGCACCTGAGTAACTTCGGCGCCCAGTTTTCTGGACAACTGAACCTTTTGCGGGTTCGCTTGTCTTGGAAGTATGACATGGCATCGCATCCCGGCCAGGCGAGAATAGAGAGCGAAGGAGCAGCCGGCGTTTCCTTCAGAGGCCAGTACTAATCCTCGCACTTTGAGATCTGATAGCCGTGTGACAGCTACAGATGCTCCTCTGTCCTTGAACGTTCCAGTTGGGTTTTGAGTCTCATCCTTCACTAAGACCTCTTTGGAGAAAGCCTTGACGTGTCGTAGACGAGTGCTTCCCTCACAGGCCGTCACGGGACGGGATCCTAGACCAATGGGAAGGAACATCCTGAATTTCCACATCGAAGACTGGCGATGGTTCAGTTGATTCTTGGAATACTCGCTCAGAATGTCCTCATCGAATACGGTGTCTAAGAGACCATCGCATCTCGAACATCGCTGCGAGAGCTGGTCGATGTCGAACTTGGAGGCACAGTCGTTGCACCGCAAGCCTATGTATGCCTGTTCTAACCGCATTTTTGCTCGGATCTCACTCCCAGGACGAGAATGATAGGAACTAAAGTGATTTCTGAATTCTATTTCCGCAGAGTCAAGATTCTAGTTGCGCTCCACGGCGTTGGGCGTTGCGTTGGTGCTTCCATGTATCTTCGAGAAGTAGCTCCGGATTCTTGCAATGATCCTGTTGCGAAGAGTATCCTTGCGCCCGAGCAGTCTGTCTTCCCAGTCGATGCTGACCAAGAAATAGGCAATGGGAACGAGGAGCGCAACGGATAGGAGGCTGGTGTAGGTTCCTCCTCCGAAGGATTGCGTGATGGATTCTCCCAGCTGCTTGGCAAGGAATAGAACTGAGAGTATCCAGATGAACTTCCCAGTGTAGAGTGAGACCAGCGTCTTGGGGAGACTGTATCTTAGCATGCCGAGAGGGATATAGGCCGTGTCTACGAGCGGCGAGGCGGCGAATATGAGACCCATGAGGAACGTGCTTCCTCCAAGATATCTGCGGAGAGAGTCAAATCTCTCGGGCCGACCGATCGCTCTTCGGGCTCCATAGCCGAGCCCGTAGCTAACGAGCTTCCCTAGACATGCGCCTAGAGCAGTGATTGATGCGATTTCTATAAGGGCTAGTCCCTGAAATTGAGATCCTGGACTGGTGACTAGAACTACTACCACGAGCAGTGACGGAGTCGGAACGAATGGTAGAATGTTTCCGACCAGTCCTAGAACGAAGACCAAGAGTAACGGATCCTCGGAAAAGGAGCCTGCGAGCCAGTTGATCCAGTCCGCGAGGAAGAACATGATGAGAGTTACATCTATCTCCAGCCGGCGGTAGAAAAGCTATCGGACATGTCTGACACTTGCACCGGCATAGGATAGGGTTCAAAAACTACGCTCGATGGGGAGTCGTCGGATTTTGACGCAGAAGGACGTCTACTCGAAAAAGATTACATCGGAAGAAGAGCAGAAACGCTTCGTTCTGGTCTTGAAGGACAGGCTCTCGTTCTTCCCGCCTGAGGGCAAAGCTTTCCGACTCATCCATAACGGGCAGCCGAAGAAAGCCAAGGTCGAATCGTATCCGTGTACGTGCCGCGGACCCGACGAGCCTCATTCCCACTATTTCGTCAGAGCCAGTGGACTGAAAGCGGGTGATCGGGTCATCGTCCAGAGAGAAGCAAAGGGCGCGAACCGATACCTGTTGCAGGTTAAACAGCACCCGCGAAGATCATAGGTAATTAACTAGCTGCTCCGATTCCCACCTTGGTCGAATCCATGGTTCAAATCGACCTGTTGGGAGGGGTCGGAGAGATTGGTGGAAACAAGTTTCTCGTTCGAGACAAAGACTCCAGAATCCTACTGGACTTTGGAATGAGCTTGGGAGCTAGGGGCCAGTTCTTCTCCGAGCCGTTCCTAGCGCCGCGAGACGGGCAGGGTCTCATCACTCTCGGAATACTCCCCGACGTTCACGATCTCTACCGTGATGGCAACCAGCCGGCTGTCGATGCAGTAATTCTGAGCCATGCACACATAGACCACTCGATGTGCATCTCCCTGCTCAATCGAAAAATCCCGGTCTACTGTGGTGAGACAACACTCGCGATCCTGAAGACGTTGTCAGAGATGCGTCAGAAAGGATTCGAGAATGATCTCGAAGGACTCGAGTTCAAGACCTTCAGAACCGGAGACCACATCGGCTTCGGAGATATCCAGCTCGAACCAGTGCACGTTGACCACAGCATACCTGGATCCTACGGATTCCTCATCCATACATCAACCGGGACAATCACATACAGTGGAGACTTTCGAGCACATGGAACCAAGGCCAGCCTGACCGCGGACTTCGTTGAGACTGCTGAGAGATCCCAACCGGATCTATTCCTCTGCGAGGGGACAAACCTTGTCAGGGGTGACCTGAGGACCGAACAGGAGGTTCTGGAGAAATCGGACCATGTCATCAAGAAGACCGGAGGACTTGTCCTTGCCAGTTTTTCCTCTGCGGATATTGACCGTCTGAGGACCTTTCATCAGATCGCGAGGGACAACGACAGAATTCTCGTCGTGACCATGAAACAGGCGTATCTTCTCAGGGCATTGTCCAAGGACAAGCACCTGGAGACGCCAGATGTTCTTCACGATCCCAACCTTGCCGTCTACCAGAGAACCAAGAAGGTCTACTTCCACTGGGAGAGGGACATTCTTGGAGAGACCTCTGTAAAGACGTCCAAAGATATTCGCGAGGCGCAGGACAAGGTGATTCTAGCCTCGAGCTCCTACGACATGAACGAGGTTCTGGATATTCAGCCGGGACCTGGCGGCGCTTTCATCAACAGCAGTTCCGAGCCGTTCAACGAGGAAATGGAGATGGACCATGAACGTTTCATCAACTGGCTAAATCATTTCGGACTGCCAATGTACCAGATCCACAGTTCAGGTCATATGATGCCCACAGAACTCCGAGAGACGATTGAACAAGTCGCGCCCAAACGATTGGTGCCAATTCACACCGAACAGCCTGAACTCTACAGGCTCTTCGTCAAGGATCTTACTAAAGTCGAGTTAGGGAACAAAGGCTCGACTATTGAAGTGTAGGTCCAGATCTACTCGAAACGTTTTTTGGGGCGAATACCTTTTCCAAGCTGTAGGCCTGGTACTGTGTTCAGCCAATTGGATTATGTGATCGTGGGAGTCTCGGATATGGCTCGGTCAGTCAACTTTTATCGGAGCGTCCTCGGCCTTCCACTAAAGTACGAGACGAAAGAGTGGACAGAGTTCGATACTGGAAGGACTATCTTGGCTCTTCATCCGGGGAAGATGAGCGCCCAGCCTGGCTCAGGATCCGAGGACATCCTAGCGGGTACTTGCTCGGTTGGACTTGTTACTCCCGATATCGAAAAGGTGTACAGGGAACTTCAGGCAAAGGGCGTGCAATTCATTCTGCCTCCGGTCCAGCGTGGGGGAGAAGGAATCAAACTCGCCGTCTTTCTTGACCCGGACGGACTACCAATTTCCCTCTCGCAGTCTTTAGAGTCAAGAGAGAAGACGGAAACTCCGATCGCCTGACCTCCTAGAGTGCATCGCCGATCTCATTGCGACTACTCGTCGATCCATGACCAACACGGATTTCATCGCTAGGCAGATGGCTTCTGAGCGGACCGAACCTGTTCTGAAGAATGGAAGAAAAGTAGAGGTTCGGAGCTACCGGTCCTCCGACTAAGAAAAGCTGGTCTCGATGTACGCCGGCCTGTCACAGGGGACATTGCGTTGGAGTATGCCTCCCTACAATCGTCAGCGGATAGAGAGATGGACCTCGAACATTGAGAACGCGATTGTTCTTGTCGCACTTGACAACAACCGGATCGTAGGGCACCTGCAGATATCCATTGGTACAAGCCCTCCCTTTCGAGCAACGGGAGACCTGTTCATCTATCTGCATAAGGACTATCAGGACTATCAGAATCTCGGATTAGGAGCGGCGCTGATGAGTGGGGGGATCAGAGCGGCGCGAGATCGACATCTCCACCGGGTTGAGCTGACTGTCGTGGCAGACAACCGTCGAGCGGTACATCTCTACGAAAAGGTCGGATTCAGGCGGGAGGGCGTAAAGAGGGAAAACTATCTTGGAGAGGACGGGAAATATCATGACGAAATCATCATGGGGATTCTGCTGTGATTTGGACATCATCTAAAGATTTTGAGCCAGAAACGACGGATTGCCTCAGAAACACGGTAGTTCTTGAGGCTGTGTCCGGAACAAAGCCTACTATAAGGTAGTACCAGACGAGAAACGCTGCCCCAAGAAGAGGGACCTTGCCTTGAACTAGTTGTGTCGCGGTCGCTTTTGAGCCCGCACCCGGGAGTGCTTCTTTCGGGCTTTGGCCCGCTCCTCTTCCAGAGTCACCAGAAGCGTGTCTCCTCTCTCGAAGCCCAGCTGGTGGAGATATGATCTTGGCACTACTAGTCTGACGTTGTCGCCGTTGTTGATCATCTTGACTTCTAGTACACTGCTCATGAGATACCCTAGTATATGCGCCGGTATAAGACATGTGGATTTGTAGAGTTCTAAAACAGCAACGACCTCAGTAGCAACTTGTCATTGAACGAGTCGTACTGTTCGTAGGTAAAATGGTACTCTGGTTACCTAGTCGAGTAGAATAAGTACGAACACAAGTGACTCATTCTGTGGTCTTGATTCCGAGGTACAATCCTCGACCAATCAGACCTTTCTTGTCGTGTTTGACCTTTAGCCCCGCCTTTTCTAGGGCATCTATATAGGTCTCTGGAGTGAACAGCCCCATCTCAAGACGTTCTACGAAATACTCGATTCCTGTTGTAGACCCTACCAAATGGTGCTCGTCATTAATCGAAAGGTTGCCTCTTCGTTTGCTTATGCTGAGTCTGGCGAGCTTTAACTCGGGCAGATCTACAAAGTTAGCACTCAAGCGGCCCAAGGACCAGCGGTCGGGCGTAAGCCATGGCTCAAGCAGTAACAACCCGCCTGGCTTGAGATGTTGAGCCATTCGTCCAATAGCCCGCTGTAGTCTCATCTTCGTCTTGACGTGTCCGATTGCGCTGAAGAGACACGTGATTACATCATACTTCTTTCCAAGTTGGAAGCTGCACATGTCTCCATTGTAGAACCTGACATCGGGATGCTTCCTTCTCGCCTGCTTCAGCATATCCGGATTAAGATCAACGCCTTCAACCGAGAACCAGCGCTTGAGAAATGCTATGTGATTCCCAGTTCCGCACGCCACGTCCAAAAGAGTGTTACCTGATGACTTCTTGTATCGCCGAACAAAGCGTCGGAGCTTTTCGCTTTCGTCCTCGTAATTCTTGTAGTCATAAATCGCGTCGTAGTAGGCCGCGGATCTATCGTACAATCTTCTAAGTGTTCACGTCCCGGCTTCTATTGGTGGAGTGGGAGAATCACTGATTCTTCGGGACGAAGTAGGCCGATGGTAATTAGCTGTGTGACGACTTCAAGAACCTGAGCCCTAATCTCCGTAGGGGCGAGCTTCTTCTCCTTGGCGATGTCAGTAATGATCTCTTCCAGCGTCTTCTCTCCGAGGCTCTTCTCCCAGAGGTTCGCAATGTCGTCGCTTCCAAGATATCTGGAGTTGGCTTCGTTGATCAACACGACTCTTCCGTCCGGGTTCTTTGCAATGTGGCCCTTCTTCTTCGGCTTATACGTTGCGGGATTGAACTCGATCGTGTCCTGCTCCTGGCCTGATTCCAGACGCTTCCTAGCTTCTGGGCTCATCTTGTCTGGGCTCCATGGAGGGTCCCAGACGATCTCGACCTCTGCTTTCTTGACGCCTGGTATTTTCTCGATCTCGGTCTGCACCTGGTGCATGAGGTATGCGTGAGCGGGACATCCCATCGTGGTGAGCGTCATGCGGACCTTGACGTCGTCCTCGTTGATGTCTATCCCATAGATGAGTCCAAGATCTACGATGTTCACTGGAATCTCAGGGTCGTAGCATTCCCGGAGTGCGTTCATCACTCCATCAACAGTTAGATGCTCAGTCATGAAATCGTGACCCTAGTGGGAGTAGCCGCATCTGACTAATAGATATGTTCTAACATCAGAGTCTGGGACCCGCGGCTCGGTCACTGATTGGAGGATCCGATGGGCCGCGAACTCGAATTTTGACAGCCTTTCTCCTATGATCCCTGCGGACAATTGAATCACCCATGATATATGCGGGCGATAAGAAAGTTCGAGGCTAGTCTAGAGCCCCAACAACGATTAGTTCCTTGTATCCCGTTCTACCGGACCCCACGCTGTTAATGGGCCGATTGACGGTCACGGTCTTCGTCTCATATTCTGCGTAGAGGCGTGCCGTTAGTGGCGTTTCAGAGTTCGACAACAAAACATTACAGCCTCGCTCAACTAGTCTCTTGAATTGCTTTGCCAATTCCTCCTGGTCATTCTCGGAAAAACCGCCCGGAGTGTAGTCGGTGAAAGACGATGTGTTGCTCTTCGGCTGGTAGGGCGGGTCAAGATAGACAAAATCTCCCCTGTGACAGCACGAAAGGATGGTCTTGTAGTCAGACCGCCGAAGCTGGGCCTTCGTCTCCTGAAGCGCCTTGTTTACAGTCCGAATGTTTTCCGCATCAACGATCCTCGGGTTCTTGTAACGGCCGAATGGAACATTGAACTCTCCCCGAGAGTTTACCCGGTAGAGACCATTGTAACACGTCTTGTTCAGGAAGAGTAGTCGCGCCGCCGAGCGAATAGGGTCAGTTGATTGCGCTCTTCTCATCTCGTAAAAGTAGCTACTCTTGCTCTTCGAATGCGAATACTCGTCCTCGAGTTTCGAAAGAACACGGATCAGGTCCTCAGGTGCTTCCTTGATTATTTCGTATGCGTTGATCAACTCAGCGTTGACATCTGATAGAACAGCGTTGAACCTTCTTCCAACTGCATAAATTGCTAGAAAGACCGCTCCACCCCCGAGAAATGGCTCGTAGTAGCTCGAGAAGCGATCCGGCACGTGACGTAGGATGTGGGAAAGAAGGCTCCCCTTTCCGCCGGCCCACTTGACAAATGGTAAAGGCCGTCGCTTGGCAGTATCAGCAGAGAGCAGTGTGTTTTCGGAGAACTGAACCACCGATTCGACTACCGTGCAAGAGTTTCAATTGTTGTAACTATTAATCCCTGATTGGTATGAGTGATTAGACTCGCATGGCTATTTGATGGCTGAGCCAATCTTCGACAACAGCGATCTCCTTTACTACTCGCATTCTTACGCTCTGCACTCCACCAACAGCCTTCAACCTCTCCGCCACCTTGTCAGCTTCGGAAAAGTTCTCGCATGCGATTCCGAACGTGGAGAATTGTTCAGACGATGTATCGGACGCACCAATTCTGTTGAAGGTCGAGAGGATCATTCGATCAGCACTTCGTTTCTTGCCCCTGTCTAGGCAGAACACGAGAAAGTTGCACATCAAACCCCCAACCACGCTTACATTTGGCGGCCTCAGAAGATAGACTGCCCTGCCCCCCGTCAGTGCGGATAGCCTCCTCTGGACTGTGCGAGTTGACACGCCAGCGGATTTTGCTACTTCCCCCAATTCCATCCTCGCGTCACCCCGCATGACACTGATGATCCTCCAGTCCAATTGACTCATTCGCACAATCGGCCTGGGAAACGTGCTGGTCCACACATCCAGCCTTGGCGACTCACAGATTGCCTCGATTACCCGGGTTTTATGTGCGAGAGACTCGTCGTCTTCGTAGTACAACCCAACCGTGATTTCCTTGCCGCGATAATCGACGATTGAATTCATTCCGTCTAGAGTCTTGATCTTCGAGATCCCGCGCGACTTGTGTTGCTCGTCCTTCACTTCTATGTCGAGATTGGCCGCCTGGCAGTCGATGAGCAATGGATTGACCATTATGCGCCACACTGGAAGGAAACCACGCTCCCTGGCCCTGTTCACGCGCATCCTGACAGTCTCTTCATCGACTCCCAGCTTTCTGGCGATGTTAGAGAAGGACTCTCGCACATTCCACTGGAGAGCGCTGGAACCGCCCAGCTCTCGAATTATCTGCATGTCGAGGTCGTCCAGATGATGCACGCCCTGCGATGTTGATCCACGACCCGACCGAGTCAAGTCTGTCGCAATTCCCATCGGGACTAGGGGCGGAATTATTAGAGCCTGTCTCAATATCATGCGGTCAGAACGATGACTCAAGTCGAGAAGCAGAGGGAAATCGTAGCCGCGCCAGAATGGTTCGCCCAGAGGACAGTAGACGATCCATTCCTTCCTCCCATCGAAAATCCGAAGGGAGCGATGATGAAAATAGTGTTCTATTTTACGCGCAGACAGTTCGGCAAAGTGCTTGGGCCGCTCAAGGTATTCGCAGCAAGAATGCCGACAGCATTCGGCCAGTTCTATGGGAAGACCTACAAGCTAGACAAGAAGCTGCAACTTCCCCGAGAGACTGCCGTCCTCATCCGTGAACAGGTAGCGCGGACCAATGTTTGCCTTTTCTGTATGGATTCCGGCCGCTGGGCAGCTATCAAAGAATCACTGAACGAAGCGAAATTTGATGCCTTAGAGAGATATACTACAAGCCCTCTTTTCACGGACGCAGAACGAGTAGCCCTAGACTATGCGACACAGCTCACCAAGGAAAAGAGAGTAGACGCGGACACCTTCAGCCAGCTGACTAGCTACTATTCCGAACGGGAGATCTGCGAGATCGTCTGGCTTGTTGCAAGCGAACATCTATCCAACTTGACAAATATTGGACTAAACATCCATTCGGACATGCTCTGCAACATTATCAGAAAGAAGTCAGCAACGTAGCTGAAGCCTCCCCATGAGGCGTGACTATTTTTCGATCATCTCGATCGAAGTGACTGGCGTAGATAGTACAATACGAACTCACTTCTTGTGACCAATTGAAGTGAACTGTCTATATATTCGTAGAAAGACGCGTCCATCTTAGACGCGCGATGAGCAGGATAATCGAAGCAGAGGGCCTCACAAAGGTCTACAATGGCAAGGTGAAGGCTGTAGACCACATCTCTTTCTCTGTGGATGAGGGCGAAGTCTTTGGATTTCTAGGGCCAAACGGTGCCGGCAAGACCACTACAATCAAGATGCTAAACACTCTAGCCCGGATAACAGAAGGAAGAGCGAGTGTCGCGGGTCATGATGTGAGCCGCTCTCCTGGTGCAGTCCGCGATAGCATAGGAGTTGTTCCCCAAGAACTCACGGCCGATGATGAGCTGTCCGGTCTTGAGAACATGATTCTCATGGCGAGACTCCATCACATTGATGGTGGAGCTGCAAGGAGAAAGTCGAGCGAGCTTCTCAGCCTTGTCGAGTTGGACGATGCTGCGCGTCGCAAGGTTCGGACCTATTCCGGGGGGATGCGCAGACGCCTCCAGCTCGTCATGGGTCTCCTTCACGAGCCGAAGGTTCTCTTCCTAGACGAACCGACCCTGGGATTGGATGTTCAGACTAGGAGCAAGATGTGGGAGTACATCAAAGGACTGAACAAGGACAGAGGACTCACGGTCTTCATGACCACACACTACCTGGAAGAGGCTGATTCTTTATGTGACCAGATCGCGATCATCGACCACGGCACGATCAAGATCTCCGGTTCCCCGGCCCAGCTCAAGGAGACTGTTGGCGGTGACATCGTCACTCTCACGCTCTCGGACGGAGCCGAAGACCTGACCAATTTCTTTGAAGGCATAGAAGGAGTCAAGGAGGTCACCCGGACGGACAGCGTCTATCGAATCAAGCTTCCAAAGACTGAGAAGGCGCTCCCCGCGATAGTCGAAGGGCTCGTCCGGAAACAGCTCCAGATCAAGGAGATCTCGTTCACAAAGCCGACCCTTGACCAAGTCTTTCTCGAGGTTACGGGCAAATCGATGCGGGACGAGGAGGCGCCTCAGTCGGATTCTGGCTGGGAGAATATCAGGATGCAGAGGGCGAGCGGAAATTGATTGGCGAGACACTTGCCCTTACCTCAAGGGCACTTCGCAAATGGGTCCACAATCCAGCAGCGGTCTTGCCGGGCTTTTTCATCGCGCTCTTCTACGTCGCGCTTCTTGGCAGCAGCTTCAACCCCACCAAAGTGGTTCCACCTGGGACTCCGCCCCAGATAGCAAACTCGATCCTATCACAGACATTTGGAGGAGCACCAACGTACATCACGTTTCTGACGCCGGGAGTCATCTGCATCATACTCGTCTTCAACATGGCCTTCGGAGGAATAGACCTAGTGCTTGATAGACAGTTGGGATACCTCGGTACGCTATTAACGGCTCCGATCCCGCGATCAGCAATCTATCTCTCCGGAGTATTCCAGAACCTGGCAAAAGTAATGCTCCTCGCGGTGCTAACCTTCCTGGTCGCGCTCGCAATACCCAACGGGCTCCAGCTACCTGGAACATTCAACGTCCTCGACTTTTTCGGCGTCTTCCTAGCCTTCGGACTGCTGGGTCTTGGACTATCCTACATCTTCACTGCACTGGCGCTCAGCGTCCGAAGCATAGACTCACTAGTGGCAATAGTCAACTTCCTCACGCTACCGATGACCTTTACCAGCAACACCTTCTTCCCACTCGACGTCTTCCCCGACTGGCTCAAATCGATTGCCGAACTTAATCCGATTACGAAGGCTAACGAAGCTGCCAGACTCCTCGTCATAAACGGCGGCCTGTCCAGCGCTCAGACAACCACCTTCCTATGGGACATCGTCTATCTAGCCGCTTTCGCGGTGGCATTGGGTATTCTGGGACACCTAGCAGCACGCAGGGCCCTCCGGCCCGAGTAAGGGGCTGGAACTCGCTCAGACGTGGCACGATCATGTGTTAGAGACGGAGTGTCTGGTACAGGCGATCACATGGCGAGCCAACCGTTGCTCTGAGGGTGCCAGAGTAAAGATCCATAATCACCGAGACCACCGTCTGATATCTCTCGTCAGCGGGAAATGCGGCGTTCGGGTGACGGCACACCGACTCCGGTCGGCCATCATGATCCTTCAAGAAGACTTCTGCACGTTTCAAGCTCAGCTTTTCCCGACCAGTCCTGATCGGTCTCAGGAGCTGGTTTATTCGCTTGAACCGGTGGAGTGTAGATCTTCGCTCCTCGTCAAGAATCTGCTTGATCCCAAGCCTAGCAGGGTCGGAGAAGTGATTAGTGTGCGACAGCACCCCATGCTCTGGTGAGAGCGCTAGACTAGATTTGGGCGCGGACTCGACATCGACGAGTTTGCTTTCGCCGAGTTTCTTCTNNTCTCTCTCCTCTCGTGATCCTTGAGATTGCTTCTTTGAGAGTCTTGGAGTTGAGGATGTCCCAACAAGTTACGTGGAATGGTTTCCGGAGCCGCTGCCAATTGTCCCTATCCGACACGAGACCATTGATTGCTAGGCCGATTCCCTCCGAGTTGATTCCTATCTTCCCGCCGACGACCCCTGCCTCCGTGAAGGCCAGCACATTCGGACCCGTCTTGCGCCGAATCTTCAGGAAGAGGCCCTCTATTTGTGGAATCCAGTCCCAGTTCTGAGCTAGAAGCAAATGACGGTTCGATGTCGTCTCGGGCATTGCTCCGAATGCAGTGCACCCCCCCGGCTGAGGGTGAGGCTTCAATCCGATCTTCGCGAACTGGCTGTACATCAGCTCATACCGGACGTTCAAGGCTGTGATCTCGAGAAGTTTCGCTTTGGCTCCCATGGCGATTCCTTCCATTGCTCGAGCATAGGCTGGGCTGACATGCCGGATCACCTGCAGATACTTGCCTGATCGAGCGAGAGCCTCGTCTTTCGACAGTTCCGTCTCGTTCTTGAAGCGGTGGAAGTAGATCTCCAAGTTGCGCTCGATCTTGTCTTGTGCGAGCTTGCCGTGGCTGTATCCTATCTCGTAAGGTGACCCTTTCAGTCTTAGAACCGGTAGCTGTCCCGTCGTCTCCTGGATTCTCCTACGCGAAGTTCTTCTCGAACGTGATCCAGGCAGAGTCTCGCTTGAATCCCAATTTCCTGTTGATTGCGAGCATCTCCTCGTTGGTTGAGGCGTTGAACGTCCTGATATGATCGAAGCCGTTACGGCGGGCGAAATCCAGGACCCGTAGCTTCAGAGTCATTGCAATTCCTCTGCCTCTATATTCTCGAATAACTCCGGTCAGGCCCTGATAGAGACTGTGTGGTTCCTTTTTCAGGCGCCAGACGACGCTCGTCCCCACATACCGATCGTCATCCTTGGCGATCATGTAGGCCTCGGGAATAAGATTCGGGTTCTTCATCTCAAATGATACCCACTGGTCGTAAGGAGTGTCCGTTGGAGTATCAGCGACCGGAACATCGCGAAAAGCAGTCTGGACAAGATCGTAAAGCTTCTCGTAACAATGCGGATCCTCAGCCAGTTCTCGCTCAAGTGTCGAGAATGTGATTCCAGCGCTAGACGCCGCTGTTGCGTAGGCGGCGAACTTAGAGCCGTCGAAAGATTGTGGATTGATGATCGACTCCCAGCCACGCATCTTCTCGCTGAAGCCCCGCTTCGAAGCAAACGAGACTGTCGCCGCCATGCTATCCCTGATACCCATCCAAGCTGTAGTTCCCTCAAGCCTCTTCAACTCCTCGACAAGCTTGCCGTAGATCGCGCTTCCAACCCCACGATGCTGATGCTTGGGGTCCACCCATCCGTCAAACCAGAATTTTTTCGGATGAAACATCCAAGGCGGGTTCCACAATTCTCCAAGGCCTAGGAGTTCCCCTGTCGTGGAGAGTGCCGCATATCGCTGGAAGTAGTACTTTGACTTGTCGAGGCTATCGTCATAGAAGCGCCACTCCTCAATGCTCCGCGACCGTTCAGGGAAGATCGCGTCATAGATCTCCGCCAATCTCCGATAGTCCGAGTCTTGGAAGTCTCGAAGCTCTATTGAGAGAGCGCGCTGGGCCAAGGTGAAGAATGTCCTAGGATGAGTCCGTTAAACCCTTTCCGCGCACCTTAGCATGCTAGCAAAGCGCTGGCGATAACTTCTCGACTAGTTCTGTTCGGTTGTCGTTGCTCCTCGTGCTGGCTCTGTGTCTGTTTCGAGCCACGGGTCGACTTCGAGTGCCCTCACTTTCGTCTCGGAAACTGGGAGGCCGTCGTCGTGGACGCCTTGAAGAAACGCGTTCGTCCGGCCTCTGAGTTCTGATAGTCGAGTCTTGAAGATGGAGAACGCTTGCTTGTCTTCCTCTAGACTTTGCATGTCTCCCATTTTGACCAGTCTGAGTGTTCCTTCAGCTACTTTTTCGACGAACTCGCTGTAGAAGTCCGTGAACTCGTTTACCGTTTCGAGGAGATCATATTCTATCATCGTGCCAGCTCTTCGGAGTAGTAGCCGGACCTTTTGGCGCATTGAGAAGTACCAGAGTTCAAGGGTGAAGTAGATGTCTTTGATCTTCTCTGTTGCCGCTGATGCTAGCTGAGGGTTCATTGGCCCGTTTGCTGGGAAAACCGCTTTGTCGAGCAGTTTGACTATCCTCTCGTCGGCCGCGCCGGTCGCTTTTTGAAAATTCAGTTGGCCGAAATCGTCTACGAGCCTTTCCAGCTTTCGAAGAACAGAGGAACCTCTTCTCTGGGCCTTACCTGAATAGTCGAACCAGCTCCACAATATCGCAAGCCCAACGACAACTGGAGCAGTGTAGTAGAGTGACAATGCGTTGAAGAGGATGAGGCCAAGTAGAATCGGTTGCGGAACAAGGAGTAGGACTTGTCCTTTCACGAAGCTCGCGACGAACGGTTTCAACGAGATCCTCCGTGAATCTATCTGAGCCGCCTCGATATCGGAAGAACGAACTCTACAATGACGCCGATTGTTATGAATCCCCATCCTCCCTGTATCAGGGCGGCCAGGCCGTTGCTAATGCCAATCAGTATGAACGCGAATCCGAGGAGTATCGCTCCTGCTGGGAACGCCGACGATAGACCCGAGACAGTTGAACCCAAGAGAGTCACTGGAGGTAGAGCTGCGAGAGCTAGCAAGGGTCTGAGATAGAAAACCTGATAGTAACCAGTGTGGTAGGCGCAGAATCCGTTTCTTAAATAGACAATTCACTAACGCCGCTCATTCTTGAGCTTTGGAAGTGAGCCTCCAGCTCCGGGTCGCCCGATCGTTGCGGTCCAATCAAAGCACGGTTCTTCCCGAGGTCGGGACCGATCCTCTTCCTCCTCCCTATCGCTGCCTTAGTGGCAGCCTTGGCGAGTGGTAGCCTGGTCTTCTTGGACTACGTCCATGTGATGACCGGTGGAATGTGGACGGGTATTGATCTGTTCATGGGAATCCTCGGAAGAACTGTGATTTTGAGGATTTCTCCTTCCTCGAGGATCGAGGTTGCCAAACGACTCACTCCCACAATGCTGTTCCTCATGCCTTCGATCGCGGGAGTGGCCACGACGGCCGGTTACATTCTGGCATCTAAAATTGGTCTATGGAGCACTGGTTCTCCCTACCTCGCAGCGTCAGTCATCGTGGTTCTCATACTTCTCGTCCAAGGATTCGGAATCCTACTTCCGAACGAGCTGAGAGTGTTCAGGGAGATCAGAAGCGAAAATCCGGACGCGGAGAAGATTGTCAAGCTCTCCGTGAGGAACCTGAACGTTTCTGGAAGCCAAGCAATCTTCCAGATAATCATCATCTACCTGATGGCAAACCTGACGATCTGATGTAGAAACCTGGCGGACAAAACCCTAACCTGCCTAGCCTAAGTGCCGGTTATCGTGATCTGGCCGTTGACGGAGTCGAGGTTCACGTTTGCGTTTCCGCCGTTGAACGTCTCCGTGAATGATTTCTGATTTGTGCTTCCGCTACAGAGAGGGCAGACGATGAATCCGTTCAGTACGTCCGCTGTGAGTTTGAAGGATGATGATGAGGGGGCAATGAAGTTGATATTGGCGTTCGTCGCGGTCAAGTTGTATGATCCCTGAGCGGCGAGAGTCGCAAAGGTGGTAGTGACGTTGCCGTTGAGAGATGTCGCTGTTGCCGTCATGCAGTAGATGCAGTCGGCCGATATGTCTCCGTTGACCGTTGTCACTATGAGACTGGTCGAATTAATGTTGTCAAGGGTTGCGCCGCCGTTTGTGTTCGAGACTCGTACCGAGTTGAATCGCATTGTCGATGGGATGAAAACGTTGATGACTGCCGTGTAAGTTTCTGAGAATAGGATTCCTGAGCTCACAGGGAACATGGCTTTGAAAACAACGTCTCCATTGATGCTGGAATTGGTGATTGTTACAGCTGACAGCGAAGACCCGAGGCCCTTCGCTGTTATCGTCCCGTTTATCAGAATAGACGGCTGCGACCAAGGTTCAACCGTCACGAGTCCGTCAACGTCGGATATCGAGAGCGAGGTGTAGGTTCCTTGCGCATCGCTCTGCGGACCGTAAGAGAAGTTCTCAGAGGAGGTAACTACTGTCGAGTAGTAGATGAGCGAGAATAGGACTCCGACCACTATGATTCCTATCACGACGATTGATAGCGTCCAGCGGTTGAGTCTTCTCTTTCCAGATTCTGGTGGACCTAGGACCGTAGAAGGAGTCGATCTGTCCAAGCCGTCTATCTTCGTTCTATCGAGACGCCAAGTCGATCTCTTGCATCTCGTCCCTGGTTAGAGCAAGTTTGGTTCCAGCTATCATTTCCTCCGCTTCCTTCTCGTTTCTGATGCCTATGATTGCTCCCGTCATCGCTGGATGGGTGAGCTCCCAAGCGACGACAACGTCCACCATGCTACAGTCGTGAGAACGTGCTATCCTGGCCAGTGTCCCGCGGACCCTGTCGATCTTTGTCTTGTTTTCCGGCTGGGCGTACCAGTGGTTTCTCCTAAAATCCTTAGGGTCGAGTTTGGAAATGTCGAAGTTGTCTGTGAGGAATCCTTCCGCCAGTGATCCCCAGCCTAGTACGCCGATCGAATTGCGCTGTGAGAAGGGGAGAATGTCCTTTTCGATCTTCCGTTGTAGTGGATTGTACTGGACCTGGTTCGACGTGACGGGTCCTACTCTCAAGGCTCTTTCGATTAGGTCCACTGTATGGTTCGAGAGTCCGGCATAGCGGACCTTTCCGACCCGGATCAGCTCCTGCAGTGTACGCCACGACTCTTCGATGGGCGTGTTGGTGTCGATGTCGTGGAACTGGAGCAGATCGATGTAGTCCGTCTGTAGTCTTTCGAGGCTTGCTTCGACTTCGCGCTTTATCGTCTCCGGCTTCAAATCCTCGATGGACCCGCCTTTGCCGTCGGGCATTGTTCCACACTTTGTGAAGATGTAGACCTCTTCTCGGCGATCTTTGACGGCCTTCCCGACGATCTCCTCCGCCTTTCCCCACCCGTAGAACGGGGCCGTGTCGATCCAGTTCACACCGACGTCCAGAGCGGTCTGGATTGCTCGGATGGCCGTTTTCTCGTCTTGGGGACCCCAATACACGCGCCAGTCTGGAGTGGAACCTATCGGGGCGGTCCCTACTCCCACCTTGGTGATGTCAAGATCACTTGTCCCAAGGCGTCTCGTCTCCAACAATAGTAGTTACCTTCTTGAANNGAGGCTATTTAGATGCAACTTTCCAGGGGAGAGAACGACGATTCTCGCTTCGCTTTGCGGGAGCAATTCAGCTAGCGGCGGCAGCAGTACCGAAAGTACTCGTTTTCCGTCTAGGCCTATCAAGTACGGCGTTCAGTCGTTTATACTGGAACGGTCTCGCGAGGCAGGCGCGGATAGCGGACTGGATGACAACTCAAGCTGCGAAGCCGAGTCGCAAGAAGCTCTGGATAATCGTCGCAGCAGCCGTCGTGGTCGTTGTTGTCGTTGTAGGTGTCTTCGCGGTCCTGATGAACCAGTCCGTCAGCCCTCCAGCGGCCCCGAGCGGCCCGAATGTGGTAATTTGGAGCGGCAACTTCTGCAACAATGCCGGTAACTGCGGTTTTGTCGCGGGCGTTCATAATGTCACAGTCGGGACCACAGTTACNNCAAGTTACGTGGACCAACCGCGGTGGTATGATGCATACCGTGACCATTTGTGACGCGAACCATTCGGCCTCGCAATGCCCAGCGCTCGACGCGACAGGCCTTGACAGCTTCGACTCCCAGGTAGCGGGAGGAGACATGTTCTCCCACACGTTCACGGTGGCCGGTACCTACTACTACTATTGCAGGCCACACCCCTGGATGCAGGGAGAAATTATCGTACACTAGTCGTCTGATACTGCACTCGGAGCAGCCGCCCAGACTATGGAGCGTCCACAGGACCCGGTCGACCTCTGTTGTCTGGTAACAGCTGGGAATTATCCTGGCCAGTCTGCGCTTGCGGCGGCTGCAAAAATGGAGGCCGATGTTGACCGCGCTTACTGGGAGAAAACGGATAATAGCGTTCGAATGGCTTTGCGAGCCATCAGGNNATCAATCAGACTCTCAAGCGAGGAGACGATTGGGTTGATCGGTCCGGGCACTGAAGTTGCATTGACTGGAATAGAGCATGCAGTCAACTATCTCGCGGTGTGCAGGACTAGAATACAGGAGGAAGACCTCGTTCTTACAAGGAGAGCTCTTGCTGGACTCGAGTAGCACGAGTCTGACCCTGACTGCTAGAGAATGTGGTGGCATTTCTGACATTCCCATCTGAGAACCGTGCCCTCGACGCTGGTTATCTTCTCCATGAACGCCTTCTGGCAGTTCGGGCACAGCCACTCTGTAGGGTGGGGCTCGTCGCTCTTTCTCAAGAGGTCCGTGAGACTCTTCCTAGTGAACTCTTTGGCAAGGTCACTCAGAGTGATCCAGCCAAGGAACTTCTCTCCGTCAAACACCCCCAGTCTGGTGACTCCGTGGTCTAGAATGCTCCTCGTGGCCTCCTTGAGCGTCGCATTTGGTTCGACCCGGTAGAAGGGACCCATCACCTCGCTGATCTTGACATCGCTCGGCTTCTCATTCATCTCGAGGAACTCTCGCAGGAACCTTCGGTCGCTAACCATCCCAACGGGCTTGTTCCCGTCGAAGACGACGACGCCCGTTGCTTCGGCTTCGTTCATGACCCTCGCGGTCTCTAGAACCGTCGCCGAGCTCCGGACTCGGGGAACGTCAACGGTCATGACATCCTTAACGTGCTTCAAGCACAGCCACCAGAATAAAGTGGAAGATTTCTGGTCTACTTGATTCTTCCGCTAAGTTGATCAGATTCAGGACGACCCTCGCACGGCCCAACTTTTTGCATGTCATCAGTAATCTGTTCGTTTGCGGGAAAGTCTTGTGATTGCCCCGTAGGACGGACTCTTCCGTAGCGGTCAAAACCGTATCGGAGAGGGCCGAGGATGAGAGAATGGCGGCCAATGCCAGACCATCGACTCGGAAGAGTATCGTCGATGACTTCTTCCGCCTGGTTGGAGAAGGCAGACCTAGAGACGGTCTGAGGTATTTTTCCCCGGGTTGCGTTCAGCACAATCCGCACGTCAATGGAGGAATTGACGCACTTTTTGATTCGATGATGGCGGCGATGAAAGAGAAGGCCTCAAAGATCTCGCAACCGGATTTCAGTGTGAGGTACGTTCTCGAAGACCGTGATACTGTCGCCGTGTACACTCAGCTGTACAATCGTTCAAANNGAATACTGGGACATCACTCAGCAGATTGGCTCTAGTATGCCGAACGTGGCCGGAGCATTCTAGCCGAAGATCCTATACTCGCTGAGCATTCTTCTCGGATAGAAGCGCGATACTGTAGGGGAAAAGTTCGGCCCGGAAGACCCTCTTCTCCACTGCAGGGTCTGCTAGCATTATCTCTCGAGCCTTCTCTTCAGAGTCTGCGGTGAAGATCACGATTCCGTGGCTGCTGTGGTCCGTGTTCTGGGT
>DAFH01000050.1:18927-21740 GCA_002495485.1 Candidatus Bathyarchaeota archaeon UBA185 | reverse complement strand
TCCCGGATCGGTTGTATCCTGTAGAGGTATTGTGACAAGATTCGATCTACCGCTCGAGCCCCGCTGGGTTTGTGGTGAATCGGTTCAACGGGTCCACCGTTCTCCGGCACGAGCGAGGCCTCCCATGAACTTGTCGGATGCCAGCTAAATTGAATGGGCGGGTTAAGATATATCGAGGAAACGTCGCCAAACCGGGAGAGTTGGCCAGAAACATAGGTTCGGCTGGCAAGTGACCCGTCCCTTGGACAAGTCCGTTCCCGTCTCGTGGAGAAAGGTTGCCGCATTCAGACTCTCGCGGCACCATCTCACCAAACGAGAACCTTCCGCTATGATGAGTTCAGTGTTGGGAGACATGGCGGGAGCGCAGGCTCAAGTGTTGTTGGCGGCACAAATGTCGATCTGGCCACGGGTCAGGCAGGCGAGGATTCGNNCTCTGCGATATGGAAGGATCGCTCAATGGTTAGGGCTTGGGCCATGAGAAGGACGATGTTTCTCCTGCCCTCAGATGAGCTGGCGGTCTTCGTTAGAGGTACGACGCGGAGGGCAGCGTATCACTTCCGTCATGCCCTCTCTCGCATAGGTTCGAAAGATAAGCTCGACAAGCTTCTGGACGAGGTCTTGGAGGCTCTGAAGGAGCCTCGGACTCGATCCGAGCTTGCAGAGATCTTGAGCAAGTCCCATGGGTACAGGTTGAAGTCGAAAGCCGGCGGCGGCTGGGGAAACAAGCGGCCAGTCCCATGGGTCGAGGTCGGAAAGGCCTTGCTACCGGTCGGATGGCTTCTTCACGTGATCGCCGCGCGGGACGTAATAGTTTCTGGGCCTGGTGACGGGAGCGAGTCGACCTATGTTCGCGCTGACAAGTGGGTGCCTCACTGGAAAGACCTGACTGTCGAAAAAGCGGAACGGGAGTTGCTGGTCAAATATCTGAGAGCCTTCGGGCCTTCGACGATTCAGGACTTTGCCCTATGGGCGGGCATGTATGTTCGGGATGCGAAGCAAATCTGGGAGCGTGAAGCCGAGAGCCTTGCTCCAGTCAACGTCGAAGGCTGGAGGGCCAGCATCCTCCAATCTGACGTGTCCGAGCTGATGGAGGCCGAGCTTGAAGAGCCGATTGTACGGCTCCTGCCTTACTTCGACTCTTTCCTTCTGGGTCACAAGTCTCACAGAAACATAGTCGACGAGCGAGACCGGAAGAAGGTCTATCGAGCGCAGGGGTGGGTCTCCCCAGTGGTTCTTGTCGATGGGCGAGCCATGGGAGTCTGGTCACATGATCAGAACAAGAGCGGTCTGGGAGTCAGTGTCAAACCGTTCTCAAAGCTGACGGGACCGATCGCTTCTCAGATACTGGAAGAAGCGTCGGACCTTGGCCGATTCCTCTTATGCTCAAGCGTCAAGACCACGATAGGATAGGCTCTGTGGCCGCTGGACAAGTGACAACTAGAGCTCTGAAGGGCCATCCCACTGCGAGGTTGGATTGATCCTGCCCTTACACGTTCGGGACAATGCTAACATAAAATTCCGGCGAAGACCCTGGCCATGATGGTCGACAGGACCGACCTCGTCGCCGCGATAGGGATCATCGCTCTCATGTTTGCCTCCTTCGCCGCCGTTATGGCTACGATGCCTAGGAGCACTACCCCCGCGACCACCACGAGTACTACCACTAGCCTGCCTCCTGAATGCAAGCTCGACACGTCCAACATTGCGAAGAACGCGAGCGACATTCCACCTCCCATTTGGGGCACACGTGACTCGCCCGCAAATGTTACAGCTCATCTGCAGACCGAGGAGCGCTGTGCAGAGATCGAGACAGGCGCGAGCTATGAGTACTGGACCTTCAATGGCACGGTCCCTGGACCGATGATCAGAGTATTGGTCGGAGACAATGTGACGATTGATCTGACCAACAACGATCCAAGCATGGTTCACTCAATAGATCTCCACGCGGTTACCGGACAGGGGGGAGGAATGATGCTCACCCAGACAAGCTATGGCAAGACCAGCAGCTTCTGGTTCAAGGCTCTCTATCCTGGGCTCTACGTCTACCATTGCGCGACTCCTCCTGCGGACATGCACATTGCGAATGGGATGTACGGCATGATCCTCGTTGAGCCGCAGGGAGGCCTTCCACAGGTTCAGAAGGAGTTCTACGTCATGCAGGGGGAATTCTACACTGCAGGCGCAAAGGGTATGTCTGGAGATCACGCGTTCAACGCGACCAAGATGCTTACGGGCATCCCGGACTATGTCGTCTTCAACGGGCGCGTCAACTCACTGACGGGTGCAGGAGCTTTGCACGCTCAGGTGAACCAGACTATCCGCATATTCTTCGGTGTGGGGGGTCCGAACCTCGACTCGTCGTTCCACATTATCGGCGAGAACTTGAACAAAGTGTACCCCTGGGGATCGACAAATGAGACAACTGCCCTCTATGATGTGCAGACCGTTCTCGTCCCTCCGGGAGGTTCAACGATCGTACAGCTCAAGCTACCCGTCGCGGGAACGTTCACGTTGGTTGATCACTCGCTGACCTGGGCGGTAGAGAAGGGCGCTGCGGCGTCGCTCGTGGTTACGGGAACCTCAACACCTGGCATCTTCGGCCCGTAGCGGTCGAAAGAGGCCCAGGACGGCTCCTGCTAGCCTCTCTNNACGTGAATGCGATGACTGGGATGATCCTCTTGGTCTGGCCTTGGTACTGGGCGAACCGTGGGTAGAGTGAGGCTTGTCGCGCGTAGAGTCTGTCGCGTTCAGTGCCAGTAATCTCCTCCGCGTGTACCTCGATTGTCTGGTCGCCGACTTCGATTTTCACATTA
>DAFH01000050.1:11982-18829 GCA_002495485.1 Candidatus Bathyarchaeota archaeon UBA185 | reverse complement strand
GTGGTTGCTGCGAAACTCAGCAATGATCGGTGCGTTCCAATCGTTACGACTGCCGCTCATGGTTGTCTCTCAATGCGTCGTGTCGAATGGAGGCGTATTATTGACTGGTGGCATTGAGAAACTAGTCAATTAGGGATGCAGGTTCCAGTCATGGTCCGGGAACCCAGGCTACGAGCTGGGAGTGACAGTAGGGACACTCTCTCGGGGTCCGGGCCACCCCTTGTCCGAACGGTTTGCAGCCTTTCGCGCATCTCCAATATCCTTTGGAGAAGAGTGGTTCTTCTTCTACGAGTTGGGCTGCTGTCTCCATGAATCCTTGGATGTAGGCTCCGCCCATTCGTTGACGGTCGGCCTCTTCGCGTTGCTGCTTCCACCGCTGTTGTCGTTCGAGGGCGTCGGACATGATAGAGCATCCGCTGTCAACTGGCAGACCATATCAATGATGTGGCATTGTCAGACGGAAGAATAGACCCGGAAATCGACCGGGTTGGACTTGAAAAACGCAAGTTTTCGAATCGCAAAACGGTTTTATTGATAGACTGGGCTGGACTGGCTGGGGCCCC
This sequence comes from Candidatus Bathyarchaeota archaeon UBA185, assembly GCA_002495485.1. GTDB lineage: Archaea > Thermoproteota > Bathyarchaeia > 40CM-2-53-6 > 40CM-2-53-6 > 40CM-2-53-6. Next base: position 18,266 of record DAFH01000050.1, on the reverse strand, counting down.
GGTTGGGAGAAGGCGAGCGTAGACTCGCTGCAGTAATGTTCACGGACATTGTAGGCTACTCTGCACAGATCCAGAAGGACGAGGCCAGGGCACTGAGAATGCTCGAGGAACACCGCAAGGTTGTTCGCCCTTTTTTCCCGAAGCATCATGGCAGGGAGATCAAGACGATGGGCGACTCGTTTCTCGTCGAGTTCCCTAGCGCACTGGAAGCGGTGAGGTGTGCCTTCGACATACAGCAGTCGCTACACGAGATGAACCTGCGCCGCGTCCCAGATCAAAGGGTCTTGCTTAGAGTCGGGGTTCACCTCGGTGATGTTGTTCACAACGAGAATGATGTCTACGGGGATGCAGTGAACATCGCGTCAAGAATCGAACCTCTCGCCGAGCCGGGAGGAATATGCGTCACTGGACAAGTCTACGACCAAGTCAAGAACAAGATCGACTTTCCCCTTTCGAGCCTGGGCGCAAAGGAATTGAAGAACGTGGGAGACCTAACCGTGGTGTTCAAAGCCCTATTGCCCTGGGAAGAGACCCCGAGGTCCGCGCCTCTGGACACGCACAGGATAGCGGTCATGCCTTTTGTCAACATGAGCCCTGATCCCGGCGACGAATATTTTGCAGACGGGATGACTGAAGAACTCATCTCTACCATGAGCAAGGTCGGCCAATTCGAAGTTATCTCCAGAACGTCCGTGATGCAGTTCAAGAAGAATCCCAAACCGATCAGAGAAGTCTCGAGAGAACTAGATGCTGGAACCATCCTAGAAGGCAGCGTTCGGAAATCTGGTTCCATGCTAAGGGTGACGGTGCAGATGATTGACGCGGCAAGGGACAGACATCTCTGGGCTGAGAACTATGACCGAGAATTGAAGGACGCATTCTCCATCCAGAGCGAGATATCGAAGGCCGTGGCTGAAGAGCTCAAAGTCCGCATTTTCCCAAACGAGAAAACAAGACTGGAACACCGGCCCACCAACGACAGCGAGGCCTACAATCTATACCTCAAGGGAAGATTCTACTGGAACGAAAGAACCAGGCCCGGACTCGAGAAGGCCACCAGATACTTCACTGAAGCGACCAAGAGAGATCCGAACTTCGCGCATGCGTACGCGGGCTTGGCAGACTGCTTAATGATTCAGGAGGTCTGGGGTTTCGTCTCACCGAGAGAGAGTCATGAGAAGCGTGCCGCGTATGCGAGAAAGGCCCTTGAGCTGGACGAGTCCTTGGCCGAAGCGCACGTGGCTCTAGCTGGCATCTTAACTACTCTAGACTGGGATGTTGAAGGAGGCGAACGAGAGCTTAGACGAGCAATCGAGCTCAATCCGAACTACGCGATGGCCCATCACATGTACGGCTTTGGTATTCTAGGCACGACGGGAAGACTCGACGAGTCGATCGCACAACTGAAACAGGCCGAGAAACTAGACCCCCTTTCTCCAGTAATCGCCTCCAACCTTGGAGACATGCTACTCTTAGCGGGAAGAATAACGGAGGCCGTAGATCAGTACCGAAGGATCCTCGACAACAACCCCGATTTCGCATACGCACACTCTCGGCTCGGCTTAGCACTGTCCAAGCAAGCACGACACGAAGAAGCAATATTTGAAATCGAGAAGTCGATTGATATGCTGGGACGCCTCGCTAACTGGGCACCTGACCTTATCTTGGCCTATCGCGTCGCGGGACGTAAGGATGACTCGGAGCAACTGCTCGCGAAGCTTGAGCAAGCCGCCCAAAGAGAGTACGTTTCGAACGTGGAACTTGCGATGGCCTACGGAGCCTCGGGCAGAACTGAAAAAGCTATGGAGTTCCTAGAGAAAGCAGCAATGGAGCGATCGAGCCAGCTAAGGATCAACCTGACAGAGCCCCACTTCGACCAGCTTCACACCGATCCTCGGTTCCAAAGACTCGCCAAGACAATTGGCGTGGTCATTACAGGATCCCCCAAGCCTAGGCCCTAACTTGTGGGATTATACTGCTCGTCGGTGACTTTCTCCAGCCAGTATACAGTCTTACCCTCCAGCTTTTCCTGGATCGCGATGTGCGTCATTCCTATGGTCCCCTTGGCGCCGTGCCAGTGCTTCTCGCCTGGCGGTATCCAGACTACATCGCCGGGTCGAATCTCCTCTACCGGCCCTCCCCAGCGTTGCGCCAGTCCACTGCCAGTGGTCACGATCAAAGTCTGGCCCAGCGGATGCTTGTGCCACGCTGTACGACCGCCGGGCTCGAACGTAACGATGGCCGCTACAACGCGTGCTGGAGCAGTGGCTTCGTTGAGAGGATCAATGCGCACCGAACCAGTGAAGTATGCTAACTCACCCTTGCGGGATGGTTGAGAACCAACTCTTCTAATTTCCAATATTCGACCTCTTCGTCTAACCCGGACTTGGCTCTGGCGCCCTCTGTGGGCGCCTAAAGTCTTATCGCGTTGAGAACCCTAACCTTGTTTACGGAACTTCCTGTCCAACCCTCGTCCACTCCTCCTAGCAGGCGAAACTATGAGCGGCCTCCCTGGTGCTATGCGTTATGGGGGGTTCCCGCTCTTCTCGTTGTCGGATCGTTCGAGGCTTACCAAATCTCAGTTCTATCCTTGACCAGTGAACACCTCATTTGGGTAGTTGGTGTTGCTTGGGCCGGGGTAGGCTGTTTTCTCAACGGTCGCTCCTGCGGCCGGGTTCACTGCAGGATAGACGGGATTCTTCTCCCTCTCCTCAGCATTGCCGGCGTGCTGAATGTGGTCTCGGTTGTCTCGTTTGACTGGAATCTGTTCTGGCTCGCCTTCATCTTGATCCTGTCGGCCAGCTTCGTTCCCGAACTGACCTGGAAGAAGTATGCCTAGAGAATTCTTTCCGGAACCCCTTCCATTTCCACGCGAACAGTCTACGTCGTTCGTGACGTTGAGCTCGTTGGTTACCCACCGGTTGCCCTTCCGCGTCCCACTGCGGAGTAGCAGTCGGTGAGTTCAATCTTTGGCTATCTGTTTCGACAAGCCGTTGGAACGGCTGATTGCGGTTTGTGGGAACCTGAGAAACAACTGTCTGCGGGGTTGAGAGCTAGGATTCGTAGAGTCTCTGGACTATCTGCTGAGCCTCGGGTTTCGTGAATATCTCATTCAGTGATCTCGGGACCTTGTCCTCGAACACGTCTTTCGCGTACCACTTTGATCCGAACGCTATGAGACGCATGAGAATAGGCAGAGCATCCTCGCCCTTCTCCGTGAGGGTCCATCGGACGATTCCTGGAGACGTTTGATCGTCCATCTTCCTAATGATGCCGTCTCTCTCGAGCTCTCTGAGCCGCATTGACAGTACTCTTGGGGTTAGTCCCGGAATGGATTCGAGTAGATGGTTGAACCGGTCTATCTTTCTGAACCCGATGTCTCTGAGAAGGAGCATGGTCCATTTTCTTCCGAAGACTCCCATGCTCGCCTTGATGGGGCACTGCTGGAACTTCACGTCGGGCCGCAAGACTCCTTTCACGATCGCGGGCGTTTCCATCTTCTGACGGGTCCTCTGCACGGTGTCTTACCACCTGTATTATGCTCCTTTACAGGTTCTTAAGCTGTGCTATTCATTGTATACTTGCTAACTATACGAAGTATATTTATAGGGTATACATTGTATACCTCAGTTCATGGAAGCATCACCGGGAATCGGTCCGTATACCGGTCAGGAATCCTCCAGGATACTGCCCAAGCAGATGCTCACGCTCGTAGTCTGCTGCCTCGTCATCTCCATCATAGTCATCGACTTTACAATCGTCAACAACGCTTTACCGTCCATACAGGCCACGTTCGCAGGAGTCTCGGTCAAGGACCTTGAATGGATCACGTCGCTCTACGGGCTCATCTTCGGATCGTTTCTTCTGACCTGGGGCAAGCTGGGCGACGAGTTTGGCCGTAAGAGGATCCTGATGGGTGGAGTGGCCATCTTCATCGTCGGCTCCATCCTAGACGGCTTCTCGGGCAATCTCTCACAGATGCTCGTTGGCCGGACCATACAAGGGTTCGGCGCCGCGATGGCCTCGCCGTCGACGCTATCGATTCTCTCGACGACTTTCACTGGAAAGGCGCGGAGCATAGCCTTCGGGCTCTGGGGATCCGTCGCGGGTGCTGCTGGGGTCATTGGACCGTTGATGGGAGGCTACTTCACAACCTACGTGACCTGGCGATGGTCGTTCCTGATCAACGTCCCTCTCGGCGCTGTGACATTGGCTGTTGCGCTGTACGCGATCAGAGAGTCGAAGTTCCGAGATCCGAAATACTCAACGGACTATCTCGGAGTAACACTCGTCACGCTCGGACTTGCAAGCCTACTGTTCGGCTTCATCGAAGCCCAAACCTATGGCTGGCTACTTCCCAACGAAACGTTTACTCTGGGAAGCTTCACCTGGCCTCTTTCGAACCTCTCGCTTCCGGCCGTCTGTTTCATCGCCGGCGCAGCCTTCCTGGGAGGGTTTACGCTCGCCGAGCTTCGAAGAGCGAAATCAGGAAAGGTTCCATTGTTCGACTTCAGTCTTCTGAAGTTCAAGGCGTTCCGGTACGGTCTCTTCACGGTAGGAATTGTTGCTGTGGGAGAATTCGCGACCATCTTCATCTACTCGATCTACTTCCAGCTGGGGCGGGGACTGTCGGCAATTAACAGTGCGCTGAACCTCGTACCTTTCGCAATCGCCATCTTTGTATTCTCACCCATCGCTGGACGATTGTCGAACAAGTACGGCGCGAAACGAACGGTCACTGCCGGGATGGTTATGGAGGCGCTGGCGCTCTTCACCCTGTTCCTTGTAACCGGCGACTCGACACCGTTCTACTATTTCTATCCGGTCTTCATCCTGTTCGGCGCGGGATTCGGACTCTCGCTGCCACAGCTCACGAACTTTGTATTGGCTAGTGTTCCGTTCCAGAGAGCAGGCGTAGCNNGCAGGGTGCGGTCATGGTTGCACAGATCTCGGCGGTAGGGCACGCGGACCTGGCGGTGGCGAATCTCCCGCTCGCTGTGAAAGACAACATTGGGACACTTCTCAGCTCGGGGCTCTCCGGAGGAGTCTCGCCGAACATCCCATCCGGGACCAGTCCTATCGCGCTCGGAACCATTCATTCAGTAATAACAGACTCCATTGCGCAAGGAGTGCGCTGGGCAGCATTCACCGCAGGAGTCTTCGTGTCCTTTGGTGCTCTCAGTTCCTTGCTGATTCCAAATCAAAGAGTTGTGGTGACGCAGGAGACGAAGGTTCCGGCCCTGGCGACGTCGAGGAGAGCGAACGCAGCTCAGATCGCGCTCCTCGCGCAGTTTGCCCTGATCGAGGTTCTCCTCTTCGGTCTCTCCTCGGAGTATTCGGCGAACCTGTTCGCGCAAGACTGGTTCTCGCAGAACGCTTGGCCAATCGGAGAGCTACTCGCGAACTACGTCGCGCCGCTTTTGGGTCTGATCGTCGGCCTCGGAGGTTTCGCGGCGAGCCGTCTTCTAAGACGCAGGAATAGAGCTGCGAAGGCGGTCGAGGAAGCTATCGCAGTGTCTACGGTCGCGTAGAAGCCGGCTTACTGAGATTCCTGNNGCTTCTTTTCCACGGGGATCGGAGGCGAGCCGGGAAAGAAGTATGGCATCGTCGCGGCCGCCGAGGGAGCACTACCCTCCTTTTGCCTAACAGCAACATGTTCAACGTGTGGAGGAGCGATTTCGAGGACTCCTGCCTGGCTTAGGACCCGGTAGCCGTCTAGACCCCGATGCCGCAGGAACTTGTGAAGGATCAGCTTGAGATCCTTGTGCTTGGTCCCCTCAATCTGAATCTGCCCGTTCTTTGCCCTGACTNNGGACATGTTCTCTAAGGAAGTCCGCAGCTGCGTCTATTTGCTCCGGAGCTTTCTTGAAATCTACTGTCTCCAAGAACCACGCCTTCGCTTAGGCATATGTCGCGCCGCCTTTTCCGCCTCTGCCATATAGAATTGGGCCCAGCTCCAAGGAGTTCCTGACCTTTGACCTGGGGGCCACTCTCAGGTGAAGAGTTCCTCGAGCGGGTTGCCCATTTCTCGAACCTCTCGGATCCTGACGCCTCGCGAATCGAGGTCATGAAGAAGAATCGGGACCTCTTCGGGGCCTGCTAGTTCGCGGAGGTAGTAGTCGCCCTCACGCTCCCATTCCGCTAAGACTTGGGAGGGTTCGAGGAGTCGGATTCCCACAACGAAGCGTGAGCCTCTGATGTTCTCTATGCGGTCGAAGATTGCGAGCTGGCCGTCTTTGATCGCGAGGACGTAGCGGCCTATCTCCCGGGCCTCGTAGAGGTTG
>DAFH01000050.1:0-11951 GCA_002495485.1 Candidatus Bathyarchaeota archaeon UBA185 | reverse complement strand
GAGGAAGACGCGGGCGATGGAGACACGTTTCCTCTGGCCCGCGCTTATCTGTGAGAGGTAGCGGCCGCTCAGGTCTCGGATCTCTAGCATGTCTAGGACGCGCTCGATGTCTGTGGATTCGGCGCGTTCTACTCTGGCGTAGTATTCCAGTGCCTCACGGACCTGCAGATCATCGGGTACGCCGTCCATGTGTGACAGATAGTGTAGATGGTTTCGGGAGGTCTGACGACTGATCGGGTCTCCCCCGATGTACACTTCGCCTTGGTATGGTCGTAGGATGCCTGATAGCGTGCGGAAGAGAGTTGTTTTGCCGGCTCCGTTGNNGAGATGGCTGGCTCGTCTATCTGGAAGGATATGTCGCGGAGGACTTTGGATCCGAGATAGCCGGCGGTTATCGATTTGCACGCGATTCCGATTCCGGCCGTGGACCGCGATACTTCTTTGGCTCCTTGCAACGTTCCCACTTCCTCCTAGGCTGGTGAGAGCAGCCTCTCTCGCCTCAGTAAGCGTCCGATCCTGCCGAGGAGTACCAGTACGAGGGCCGCGACTAGCCCCACTGCGATGCTTGTTACTATGAGAAATGAGGGGCCGGTGATGTCTAGTCCCGCCGCCCCGAGAGCCACGGTTGCGCCGAGCGTCGCGATGGACGGGAGTATTCCGATGAATGGTGCTACTCCGATTGGGCTGTTCATTCCCTGTCGAGGCGAGGATAGGGCGGTCCAGTACATGCCGACGATCGCGACGAAAGCGGCCGAGGCATAGGTCATGGGGAGGGAGTAGAAGGCGATCAGGAGGAAGAAGGTGTTCGAAGCGTATCCTTGGACTAGGAAGATGATTGTGCCGACCGCAGTTGCGATTGCCAATACGATGGTGGCGGAGACTAGGCTGGCGACTAGAATGTTCGCAAACTGGCGGCGGGGAGAGATCCCGTAGGCCATTAGGTACTCGAGTACTCCCTTGAGCCGGTCGCTGGTGAAGACCGTCAATCCCCCCAATGACCCTGCGGTTGCGAAGATGGGGAGGAAGATTGGCATCCCCGCGGTTAGGCCGTTAGGAGACGAGACACCTAGGATGATCGTGAGGAACAGCGACACTCCAGTGCCGTAGATGAGACCGGCTCGGCCGACGGTGATCGACCGCCGGATAGTGATCCGGAGCAGCGAAAGCGGCTCCTCGGAACTGGATGACGCGGCCATTAACGTTCGTGGACAACCGTTACGCGATATACGCCATTCGATCAAACCATTGCGATCGGCCGTTGCGGAACGAGTCTCGTTCTTCCATTACCGATTATTCTTTCTCAGGCATGATTATATCGTCGAATCGTGGTTTTCGAACGTGTGCGATCGCCTTGACTCAGACCGTCCAACCGTCACCAATCATGAGGTTTGACCTCAAGACTCTCGGCGAATCCGGGGCTGACCCACTCGATTCTATCGTGAAGGAATATGGACTTGTCTATGTGACGTCTATTACGAGAGATGGTTGCTCGGGCTGCGTTGAACAGAAACCTCTCTTCCAAGAGCTGGCCGCTAGACTCGATAGTCAGCATCACGGCAGGGTTGCGTTCTCGAATCTGCACGTGCAGTACAGCGAGGGGGACGTTCGTGAGTCGGAGCAGGCAAAGCGAACGTTCCATCACGGGTCCTATCCGACGTACATGATCCACGTCAAGAGCGAGTACGGACCCTTGGAGCACTACAGGGCGGCCTATCCGAAGATGGAGGAGCTGGAGAAGCAGATCAACAGCGCGTTTGATCTCGCCGAATCATACGCGAGACAAGCGCAGAAACCCGCCTGAGGATATCGCCTAAGATCACTCTTTCTCTTCGCGCGCGCCTTCTGGAAATTCCCCGCCAGAATTTATACCGACTCCGGGATGAAGTGCGGAGAATGTCAGAGGCGACGGGAGCACCAGAGAGGTTCGGGCAGAAGGATTCTGCTAGGCTTGAAGCGTTCAGCGACGGCGTGTTTGCCTTTGCAATCACGTTGTTGGTGCTTTATCTGAAGGATCCGGTGCAGAGTGCGAGCTCTTCTGTCTCGCTTTTACAGGGTCTTCTGAACCAGTGGCCGAGCTTCTTCGCGTATGTAACGAGTTTCGCGACCATCCTGATCATGTGGGTTGGTCACCATGAGATGTTCAGTTACATTGTCCGGATCAATAGACGGTTCATGTTCCTCAACGGTTTTCTGCTCTTCTTCGTGACGCTGACACCGTTTACGACCTCTCTCGTATCTGACCACATACTGTCGGGCGATTCGCAGACGGCGGCCGTTTTCTACTCCGGAACATTCCTTCTACTATCGATCGCCTGGAACATACTCTGGCACGACGCATTTCACAACAAGAAACTGGTAGGGCCCGATGCTAAGACTCAAGAAGAATCGAACAGGATGCAGCGAAATCTGCTCGTCGGGCCGACGGTCTACGGACTAGCGTTCCTCGTCGCTTTCTTCAGTGGACTGCTTAGCCTGGTCTTGACGCTCGCGGTGGCCATATTCTACGCCGTCGGGACGAGAGCCCCGGAATAGTCGTCGCTGGTTTTTCGACAAGAATTAAGAGCATCCTTCGGGTCTCTCTCACCGAGTTGCTTACGTGTCAGAGTCGCGTGCCACTCTGCCGTGTGCCCTGTGACCAGTGCGAGGATCCGAAATGTACGTGTCCCAAGTGTAGCCAAGGGATGCCGAGTATGCCGAGAGCAGTCGTACAGCCGGATCTATTACTCTTGGACTGATCGAGAAACTAGACTCGATACTGATGCATGTATCCTGTTCGCGCCGACAGCAGGATGGGCAAGAGGGCGACTGGTAGAACTAGTCCAGCGAAAGCGGTGAACGACACCGCAACGCCGAAGACAGCGTCGAAGGCGATCGTGACTATGCTGATGAGGATCGTTGCCCAATAGCCCCACAGCGTTGTTCGAACGAGTCCCGCTACGGCAATAAGCCCCGCCAGTCCCAAAGCGAGATCGATTGCCAAGATCGCATTCATCACGCCTGTCGATGGTGGATTGGATAGGAGCTGGTTTCCTTGGACGGCTCCCATGTAAAAGAAGACAATCCTGAGAACCGACTCCAGCATCAGGGCGACCGCAACCACGAGTACCGTCCGCGTAATCTTCATTGAACCGATCGTCTGGAAAATCTGTTGCGACACCACTTAGCTTAACGGTCCACAAATCGGCCGCTTTGAACTACAAAGTAGTGCTCTGTGTACGTAGACACGTTGCGAGCGTGGCAACTATTTTCGAACTTGCGATTTCTGCCCTCACTTGTTCGGGATAAGATAGAGATGAAGCGCGCTTTCCCCGCTGGGCCGATGTGAAAATTGCTCGAAACAATTTCGAAGCATGAAGGAACCCCTGTAAGCGTGGGGATCAAGACCCAGTACGACATGGCAGTAGAACAATTCCAGCGCGCCGCGGACATCATGAAGCTGGACCCGAACATCCAAGAAATCCTACGGAAGCCTCGAAGAATACTGACAGTCAACTTTCCAGTACGGATGGACGACGGAAGAATACTGCTCTACCAAGGCTTTAGGAGTCAGCACAACAATGCTCTAGGACCCTACAAGGGCGGAATACGCTACCACCCCAACGTCACCATCGACGAAGTAATGGCACTCTCGATGTGGATGACATGGAAGTGCGCGGTCGCAGGCATACCCTTCGGCGGCGGAAAAGGAGGGGTCACTGTAAACCCGAAGAGCCTATCGAAGACAGAGCTTGAGAGATTGTCGAGGACGTTCTTCTCGATGATCAGCGAAATCGTCGGACCCTTCAGAGACATCCCAGCACCGGACGTCTACACCGACGGACAGACGATGGCGTGGTTCATGGACGAGTACAGCAAGCGCGAGCACCTCAACCCATTCGCCGTAGTGACGGGAAAGCCGCTCATCGTGGGCGGATCACTCGGCCGCGACTCAGCCACAGGCCGTGGAGTCTCGATCAGCGTCGAAGAAGCAGCCCGCCACCTCAAGATGAATCTCAAGAACAGCACCTGTGCCATTCAAGGATGGGGCAACTGCGGATCCTGGGCGCACAAGTTCATCGAAGAGACAGGAGCGAAAATCGTCGCAGTCTCCGACTCGAAGGGTGGAGCGTACAGACAGTCTGGACTCAAGTACAACGAGGTCAACGATTTCAAGCAGAAGACCGGCAGCGTCCTCAACCTACCCGGAACCCAGGCAGTCACCAACGAGGAGCTGTTGGAGATGGACGTTGACATACTGATCCCGGCGGCCCTCGAAGACGTGATCACGGCGGACAATGCAAAGAAGATCAGGGCAAAACTCGTCGCGGAGGGCGCTAACGGACCAACAGCCCCAGAGGCAGACGACATCCTGTTCCGGAACAAGGTCACCGTGGTCCCGGACATTCTCGCGAACTCGGGAGGCGTCAGCACCAGCTACCTCGAATGGGTCCAGAACCTCCAGCATCTCTACTGGAGCGCCGAGGAGGTCGACCACCGGCTGAAGACGATAATGGTGAACGCGTTCGCAGAGGTCTGGAAGACGACACAGAAGCACAACGTCGACATGCGCACAGGCGCCTACATCTACGCCATCGGAAAAGTCACCGACGCAATGAAGATCAGAGGCTGGGTCTAAAGACAGAAACCAACCACCCCGACTGACTAGGAGACGGCCACGTGGACTAGTGAACCGTCTCCCTAATTTTTTATCCGACCTGCAGAAAACCGATATCGTTCCCGTTTGCCAAATGGTCAGAAGATTGCGGTTGCCGGATATGGTGCGGTCGGCCGGGCTCTTGTCGAAAGGATCTCCGAACGTGGAAACGACATTATCGTTGTTCAGAGACGGAAACCATCCAATCTCCCCGAAAATACACGTTTTGTAAGTGCCAACATAGAAAACATGGACGAGGCGCAATCAGCATTAGCTGGCTGCGACACTGTCGTCTGTGCTGTCGGAGTCCCGTACGTCTCGAAGATCTACACGACCGTCTGGCCCGTCATCATGCGCAGTATTCTTCAGGCATGTGCAAAGACTGGCGCACGGTTCATCTTCGCGGACAACCTGTACATGTACGGACCCCAGACCCGGCCATTAACCGAGGATATGCCGGTCACGGACTATGGTCGGAAGCCACGAGTGCGCGCAGAGATCACACGTCAGTGGCAAGAAGCGCACAATAGTGGCAAGGTGAGAGCGGTAGCCGTCCGGGCGTCCGACTTCTACGGTCCAGACGTGCCGACATCGGTACTATCCACCTATGGGGTAGAACGTTTACTTGCAGGCAAGAGTGCTCTCGCCCCGTATCCTCCGGATCAACCGCACGATTTCACATACGTTCCAGATTTCGCCCGCGCGTTAGAGACGATGATCGACGCGCCAGACGATGCCTATGGGCAAGCCTGGCATGTGCCAAACGCTCCGACCCGGACGCTACGTGACCTCTTGACTTTGACGGCACAGTTGATCGGCGTTAAGCCACGTATCACCCTAGTGTCTCCACTCCTCGCCGGAGTGCTCAGCCTGTTTAGAAGCGACGTCAGAGAGTTGAAGGAGATGAGGTTCCAATGGAATCGACCCTATGTAGTGGACAGCACAAAGTTCTCGCGCCGCTTCTGGAGTGATCCCACCAGTTTCGATGAAGGTCTACGGGCAACAATCAAATTCTACAAGCACGCAAGCTAGGGAGCCTCTAACCGATTCTTAGAATGCTGCTAGAGATTCGGACCGCGTCACCATTTCTCTTGTACAGTGTGTTGCAAAGAGTACGGGCCCGATAAATGCTGTAGTTCTATTAAGTGAGATTGGCGTAGGATGAAACGGTTGAACCTACCTGTTTCCCTTGGAGTTGACTAGTAGAATTTGCCGGATAGTGTAGTCTTTGGACAACAGCACAGGAGCAGAATGCTTCTTGTCCTCTATGCTCTCCTAGTCATCGTCATTATCGGCGTTCTGATCGGCGTAGGGGAGGTCGCCTTCAATCGTATCGGATTCAGCTCAGTCGAGTACGGTCTGATTCTCTTGAGTACTCTAGCTGGTAGTGCTGTCAACATCCCTGTCGGCCGGGTGACATCGTCGGAGCCATTGGTCGAGGCAGACGGGGTGAGAATCTTTGGGATCTACTACAGAATACCCAGAATCGTGTACAGGCAGACGACCGTTGTCGCGGTGAACGTCGGAGGGGCGGTAGTCCCTGTCGTCGTTTCGATCTATCTTCTTGCTACTCATCCAAGCCTTATCGCGGGGTCTCTGGTCGCTACGCTTGTAACCTCAGTTCTCGTGCATCTTGTTGCAAGGAAGCAGAAGGGTGTAGGGATTGTGACGCCCGCTCTCGTACCACCCATCATAGCTGCGGCGATGGCCTACCTGGTGGCTCCAGCTTCCCCTGCAGTTGTAGCGTATGTCTCGGGCACACTCGGGACTCTCATTGGCGCGGACCTTACGAACCTCCGGGACATCGGGAAGCTCGGCGCTCCAATGGCGAGTATCGGAGGCGCTGGGACTATGGACGGAGTGTTTCTGACCGGACTCACGGCTGCCTTGCTAGTACCAGTAGGTTAGACGAGCCGTCCAATAATGGAGGGGTCGCATTTCTTCATTGAGACAGGCAAACCCACAGCTCCTAATCAGCTGACGTTTCCCACATTTTCCCGAAAGATCATCGTTTGTAGATCACGGGCTATGTGCGACCCTGCGACGCTCCGTCGCCCTTGATTGATGAGTTCAATCTTCTGGCCTTAGAAGTGATGAATCGAAGCCGAATGCCTTGGACGGTTCTGACGCGAAGATGACATGGCTGTGCGCCGGGATGATCTGCTCGACGAACTTGCGCCGAAAGGTTCGAGGTACCCTGTTCAGGTCGTACCAGGCTAACAGCGATACTCCGAGTTCGTCAAACCTGTCGTGAGCCAGTTTCTCTATTCGAAGGTGCAGCCGAAGCTCCCTTATGTTGGTGACACGGACAAAATTGCCAAAGACGCGGAATGGAGGCTTCATCCCGTTCGTCAAAACTTGCAGTCCTCTCTTTACGTCGTCAAAAGAGCGAGGAGGCTTTTGTGGGGCCATGCTTCGTGGAGGGAAGCGCAGTCGATTTTCCCGGATCTCCCTTGCAGTGTCAAGTCCCAGTGCCTGTAGTTGTTTCTGCACGCCTGCCGGATCTTCGTAGGTGAGGCAGACACACGATTCGCCCTTTACCAGTCCTTCTGACATGAACCTGGCTGAGACAAGTTCTGCATAGTCACGATCGTCGTAGAGTAGAACCGCGTGGTGTCCACGCGGCAGCGAAGCAACGAACTCTGCGGGGCCATACTCGGATGGGGGCTTGGACTCGAAGAGTCTCGCGCCGATCTCCGACATGAAACGTCTAATCCGACCATAGTCCAGCATGAATTCCCGACCCTTCTCGGTGATTGACAACGGGTCGAGCTGGACGAGCCCTCGCTGAGCCATGCCGTGTAGATATCGGGTGAACTTGTCGTAGGAGAGATTGCTGCGCTGTTGTACTCTGGTTTTCTTCACCGGGCTGCGCGCTCGGTTTTCTCGCTCTATGCCGGTGAGTATCTCGAAATAGATCTCCATCACCGTTCTCTTCGGTTTCTGCGGCCCGCGTCGACGGAACGGGACACGACGCGACCTGCATCGGGTGGAGATCATTATCTTGGTAACTCTCCTTGGGGAGTAACCGATTTTAGTATTGTCTTAACACCTCCGCTTTGACAGATTTCGAAGCCTATTCGCTAACATAGAACAAAATGGAAGGAACCAGAGAATAAGTGAAAATAGAACTGAGGGGGATCAAGAACGGAGTCGTCGTCAGTGTTGACGGTGTCGAGACATACTATGAGACGGCAGATCAAGCTGCGAAAAAGGTGCTTCCCATGATTCATGGGCTGCTCTCTGACTGGCAGAGACAGAAAGAGGGCAAGGTCACAATGGTCTTCGAACTGCTAAGGATTGCCTAGGACCCCGAAAACAGCGGCGGATTTGGCAATCGACGAAAACGTCCAGTTCCGGTCTCTTAACGCCTCTCCGCCAGTCTCCTTCTTTCTCCTCGTAGAAGATGCCGGATCCGCGCGGGATATGACGACCGTTCCAGCAGCTCCGCTCTCAGGCGGGCTGGGCCGGAACTGCTGAACTACGTTCGGGTGGTCTAGGTCTAGGCTGGTATTTCGGCTTCTTTCCTGAGCTTCGAGGCTCTGTCCTCTAGCCCCTTGGCAGTTCGGTCGAGCCGGTCTGCCGTTTGGGTCTTGAACCGTTTTTCGGCTTCGTCGTAGTTTCTCTTTATCTCGTCGCTCCGCTCGTCCATCTGTGTCTTCCTCTCTGTTTGGACGGTTTTTCTTTTGGTTTCGAGCGCTTGGATCTTGGCGTCTCTTTCGTGCTTCATCTGTTCTAGTCTCTGTTTTGCGTTCGTCATCTTGGTGTCAATCTTCTTGTTGAGGGCGTCTATCTTGGCCTGGAGCTTGGCCTTGCGGCTGCTACTAGCCGTTGTCATTTCCGTCTTCAACTGGTCTCTCTGCATCTTTGCCATTGCGATGTCCTGGGCCCTCTGGTCTGCTTCGTAGTTCTTCTTGACTGTCCGAATGACGGTCCCGCCGAGTGCTTCCATTCTAGTGTCGATCGGGGTCTCCCACTCCTCGCTCACATCGGCCACGACCGCGTATTTGCCGTTCGTTAGTTTGGATGATGCGTCGTAGAGAAAATCGGTGTCGACGTCAGCCACGTACGCTTCAGAGATCGCGCCCGCGAGTGTGCCAGCACCCGCGCCGAGGGCGACGCCTATCGGTCCTCCTAGAAGTCCGATGAGACTGCCGACCGCGGTTCCGGCGACGGTCCTGATCGGGAAACTGTCGTCTTCCTTTTTCACGCTGACGGTTCCGTCGCTGGCCTTTGCGATGACGGCTTCGGAGTGGACCGTAATGCTTCCTTCGTCGTCGAGTTCGTTGAGAGCTTTAGATCCATCGTATGCTTTCTTCTCGGTGTCGAATACTGCAACAATCATTTTTTCCATTACAGTCACTTTTCGTAGAATTTGGCTCAGTTCAGGTCGTATTTGAAAGGAACGTACTCTTTGCAACACAGTGTACCATTCGTCTGGGACGCGGAGAACCCATGGAAGTCACTTTTCACGATTTTGTGCCACTATGTGGGGAGAATACCTGCCTGATAAGTGGGATTGTCGAATTATTATAGCACCGGTGGAATAGTTCGAAGGTGAGCACTCTTGGTTGCTGAGAAGACGTTGCGTTTCACGGATAGGAATCTAGATTTGGATTGGTTCTCACAGCGCATAGTTGATGATTTGAACTCGGAGGGCTTTACGACTCAAAAGTCGAAGGGGGCAAGTGGAATAGTGATCCAAGCGCAGAAGGAGAGCCTGGTTAGAGACTTGCTCGCGGCGGAAAGGTGTCTCACAATCCTCGTATCAGGACAGCCAAACGACTGCAGCGTTCGTGTGGGAATCGGAAAGTGGGTCCAAAACCTGGCAGTCGTAGGCGTTGAAGCGGTTCTCACTGCCGGGCTATTCTTGCCAGCTCAAGTTCTCGAGGCGGCCTGGAATTCGCGCATCCAGTACGACATCATGGACGACATCTCGCGAATAGCCGAGGGAAAACCGCTGGCGAGAAAAGTAGCCTAGGTCAACCAACAGGACACGATCTCAGATATTCGCTCGAGTGCGTGCTAGCCGAGAAGAGAGATTTCGCCGTCGCGGCAGATATTGAACAGAGAATCTGCCCACTAGCTGCTATTCTCCTCTAACCAGTCTCTAGCCATTTTAGTCCTCGAAGGTCCGATCTGCATCCTTGTATTCGTTCTCGACATAGCTCCGGGGAAGCTCGACCTCTTTCTCCGACGTTCTCGTCCATTCCTTCCCGCAGTGCTTGCACCTGTAGGTGAGTTTGTAGCCGATCCAATCTTCGCTACGGGATAGTGGAGATGTCAAGTCTCTGCCGATCTGGATTTTCTCCGCCGGCTCTGGAACAACCATGCTTGAATCCAGCTTTTCCTTTGAGACAAGCTCGGCCGAGAACGGTCTGTGGCAGAAAGGGCATTCGTGTGATGGTATCGGAAGTGGGCACATTTCCTGACGAGCTCCGAAATACAGTTCTTCACATTCTGTCTTTTCTCGATGACCCCTCACCAATGCGGGTCCATCGCCAATGCTCTTTCCAGTCCCATTCATGAAGACGTGGTCTGTTCATGGCGAGGCTGACCCCCGACATCATCATTAGGCCGATTGAGATTCCGAAGACCGGGTTGAAAGCCCCTGGCGAAAGGGAGAGAGAATCTTCCGACGGATATGTAGCTGGTCACTAAGGTGGTCCCGGGCATAGGCACGCATCGGCAAAGTCACTGACGCAAAGAAGATCAGAGGCTGGGTCTAAGACAGAGACCAAACATGCATAGACCGACTAGGGTACGCCCCCGTCCCACGGTCGCCCGCCTCCTGTCGCTTTTTCTTAACCTCGACAGCTCGAGAGAAGCGTAAGATCTTCAGGANNATTGCTCAACCAATGGTGTTTCCATACGAAACGCCATTCGAAACCAGTTCTTGCAATAGCGCTCGTAGCTCTGGCGCTCTTCGCCTTCTCCCTTCCCCAAGTCCACGCCAATCCCCTACCAGCGCCTTCGAACCCTCTAACGCCAGAAGACAACGTCCCAGTAACCTACGTTAACGCGACTCCGCCCCTCCACCAGTACACCATCACTCTCATCACCGGCGACATCCTGTACGTCAGCAAGTCTGACAAGGGCGCCTGGTCCGTGCCCGTTAAGGAAGCGTCCAGACGGTATGGGACTGTTCCTTTCGAAACTTTCTCTGACAGCCAGAGNNAGCACCCAGACGGTATGGGACTGTTCCTTTCGAAACGTTCTCTGACAGCCAGAGAGGAACCTATGCCATCCCAGCCGATGTCGTGTCACTGGTCCCGAACATGCTTGACTCCTACCTGTTCAACCTAGACTACATTACGGAGAACCATCTGAATGACGAGTCGTCGAGCGCCATTGGAGCGATTGCCCAATACGCGCCCGGCTCTTCCCTATCAGGTCAGTGGGGTGCTGCCGTGCAGTATTCGAACCTCTCTATAGTCAACAGCCAAGCGCTCTCCATTCCTAAGGACGAGGCGGCGGTTTTCGGCAGCCACATCCTAAGCCATCCCCTCTCTGTTCCAAACGGAATCGAGAAGATCTGGCTGGACAAGGTCGCTACTGTCGCCGACGACGTAAGCCTCCCGATGATTGGAGGAGATGTTGCTCAGAACGTTCTCGGCTATAATGGGTCTGGAATCAATATCGCAATCCTCGACACCGGCATAGACGCGACGCACCCCGACTTCTTTTTCGCCAACGGCACTAGCAAGATCGTTGTCAAGGTTGACGCGACTTGCATGGCAGAGCCCAGAATCTATTGTGATCATACTACGCAGGACCTGTTCGGCCACGGGACTCACGTTGCAAGCATCGCCGCCGGGACGGGCGCCGCTAGTGGAGGCCTATACCGCGGGGTCGCTCCTGGTGCGAGTCTGATGAACATCAAGGTCTGCAATTACCAGCCTGTCTGCTACTTTAGCTGGATTGTCTTGGGGCTACAATTAGCGGCGCAAGGAGTCAACGGTGTCAAGGCGGATGTAATCTCGATGAGCCTGGGGGATGGGGCAACGGACGGCTCGGACCCGCTCTCACAGGCCATAAACCAAGTCGTCGATGTCTATGGTATTCCAGTAGTGATTGCGGCGGGAAATTCTGGGTGCAGCTTTTGCGTGAGCAGTCCTGGGGCGGCAGACGACGCAATTACGGTTGCGGCCACCACCAAGGCATTAAGCCCCGCAGTGCCCGCGATTGCGGATTTCAGCAGCCGTGGACCTCGCCTCGACAACTTTGACATCAAGCCTGACCTCGCCGCACCTGGTGTAGGAATCGTTGCGGCTTGTCGCGTCTACACGGGAGGCCTTGGGTTCTCCTGTAACGGCTC
>DAFH01000093.1 GCA_002495485.1 Candidatus Bathyarchaeota archaeon UBA185 | reverse complement strand
CGACTACAACATCCAAGACATGTCGGGCCAGCCGATCGCTCAGATCCACAAGAAGTGGGTCTCGGTAAGAGACTCCTACTGCATCGAAATCTTCAACACAACCCTCGACCCGTACCTGATACTATCCTACGCCATCAGCCTAGATCACACAGAGAAGAAAGAACACCACTAGACAACTTCGCCCAATCACAAACCCGTTAAACCATCTCGTCCCGCATTTTGTCGCGGGAGAGCGGCCACGGCCAGAACCAGAGTACTCATAGAATACAGAGTACTCGCCATCTGGATCGTCGCCTCGATTCTTGTCGCACTGCTCGCCCCCGGCCAGCTCTATGCGGTCGCAGTCTCGACATTCGGCGCAGTGATCGCCGCCTCCCTCCTCATTGCATGGGCGGCGGAAGCATCAGAGTTCTCGATCAGCAGAGGCTTTGCGCTAGCAATTGTCGCCATAGTCCAGACTATTCCAGAGTACTTCGTTGAAGGCACGATCGCATGGAAAGCCGGCGTAGACCCTGCGCAGTGGCTTCCGAACATTATCGCAAACTTCACCGGCGCAAACAGACTGCTGACAGGATTCGGCTGGCCACTCATCTTCTTCACAATGGTCGTCCAAAGACGACGAAAGGGTCTGCTAGGACCCAACGTAATCTCTCTCCGCAAGGAACAGAGCATCGAACAGGTATTCATGCTCGGATCATCTCTCTACTACATCTGGATCCTGATCGAGGGCAACCTGACCATCGTCGACTCAGTCGCCTTGATCGCAATCTTCGCGCTGTACATGTGGATTCTAGCCAGACTTCCGCGTGGAAAAGACGAAACCGAGGAGATCGCTCAGGGTCCCGTCAAGAGTCTGATCGAGATCAGGCCAAAACGTCGGAAGATCGCTACAATAGCCGGCCTATTCCTCTTCAGCGCGCTAACCTTCGTACTGATCATTGACAGTTTCATAGTCTCGATCCAACACATCGCCCAAATGTTCCTGGAAGGACTACTGGGCACGGGAGCTGTCTTCTTCACCATTCAATGGATTGCCCCAGTCCTGTCCGAATTCCCCGAGAAAGTGACCGCGTTCAACTGGGCCCGACAAGTCAAGCTAGCTCCCGTCGCTCTACTCAACTTCATCTCCAGTTCCATCAACGAACTGACCGCCCTCGTCGCTCTAATCCCGATCGTCTTGGCAATCAGCAGCGGAGCGCTTAGAGCGGTTCCGCTCGATCATCAGCAGTCGATCGAGGTTTTCTTGACGATGGCTCAATCGATCTATGCTTGCATAGCCCTGCTCGACCTTAGCTATGATTCCCAGAACGCACTTGTGCTCTTGGTCCTCTGGATCGTCTCCACAGCGATCATTGAAACGCGACTCGTGATTGGAGTCTTGTTCCTCGTCCTCGCACTATACGAGCTTCTCAGGCAACGCCATCACATTACGACGTTCAGAGCCTTTCGTCAGACGATGAGCGAGAATGTCCTCCGCAGAGGCACTGCGTCTTCTTGATGAGAATCCTCTAGGCTAGCTTGTTCAGCGTCTTCTCAACTTCCGCTTCCGCATTGTCCGCCCTGATGAATATGGGCACATTCTCCATCCCAGTCGCAATGAAGCTTGAGAGAAGCCACTCGCCCGGTGCGAATTCGAGAGTCTTTTCCAGGATCTGCTTGTCAATGGTGAAAGTGTCACTCACAACAGTCCGATCGTAGGGTCTGGGCAGGGTTCCGACAAAGTAGGTGTGCAGCTGCTGCAGAGCGTTCGTGTTGAGATATGCAATCCTCTGGGTCGCCAGACACCCGCCCAAACCATACTTTCTTCCCTGTCTGAGGAGTGTCTCTACAACCTTCGAGCAATCCTTGTCGATTCCCGAGGACCCGCTTAAGTCCGGGACGAACTCCTGCGCTTCATCGAACACAAACAGTACGTAGGGTTTCACTTTGAACGAGCGTTTCCTTCTCTGAAGAAACTCTCTAGCAAGATCCACGACCAGTTCCTTGATGACATACGGGTCAGATATTGAGATACACGTGAGCCTAGATTCCTTCTCCACAAGATCCCGTATTCCTTGAATATCGAGACCGCCAGTGGTTCTCTTCTCCTTCTCCGCCCGTTTCAGATTGTCGAGGAGGGTGAGGCGGCTCGTCGCCCAAGCGTAGACACCACTGCGGTCTGAAATCTTGAACTCTTCAATCGCCGTTCGGCCCCACTCGTCGAGCTGTTTGATGAACTCCTCATCGATCGGCCTAGAGTCCGTCAGTTCGCGCGAGGCCTTGTAGTCTACAACCTCTTGCCGAATCCGGTCCAGCGCATTAACATAGTGTGGCTTGTCTAGGCTCTCGTTGCGCTGCCTGTTAAGTTCCTCTATGATGTCGCCATACGTTGGTATCTTGGATTCCGGTTTAAGATAATAGGTGATCTTCTTCTGGCCGAAAATGTTCGCGAACACCTTTCGAGCGCGATCGTCGTCCTCATACTCGCGAGGCTTCACAACACTCGCGTAGAATTGTTCCGCATTCGTCACCGGATTTTCAAGGATTATCTTCGAAGAAATCTTCTCGTCAGCGAACAGGTCCATCAGAAGGAATGGATATTCGCTAGAGATGTCGAAGACGATCACCTTGACCTCCGGCTGGTGAATGAGTAACCGACGGAGGACGTTTGACAGGAGGTTGGACTTTCCAGCGCCTGTAAACGCGAAGATTCCGAAGTGGTATCGGACCATCGCTTCGAAGTCGAGGTAGATCGGAATCTTCTCCTCCATCGACTCGAACATCTGGATGGTCCCGATTCTCGGGTCCTTGCGAGCGTCGCTCGTAGTCGTCTTTGAGCTGAAGCCCAGCTTCGTCAGGATTCTCTGGTTGTACATGTGGCTGATCATGTCACGGTTGAGAATCTGCGCCTCAGCGGCTATGACCGGATAGGTGAAGCCCTTCTCATACTTCGGCTCCGAGTCGCCGTTCAGAATCAAGTCGTAGTTGATGGGTAGCGCGCTGATCTGGACCATCATTGTGGACTTGTCGCTCGTGTCCCAGTCGTTGACCGACTGTTGTATGATCTCGAACTGCATTGGATAGTAGCTGTGCTCGGAGAGGCCCTTCAGTCCATAGTGCTCGGGCCACACGCGTGATATGACCATCAGCGAGTACCGCTGGTCTTTCGCGGTCGACTTGAAGTTCCGGACCGCGACGAGCATTCCCTCCTCGATGAGACCCATCACGTCCTTGTGATACTCTACCTTGATCCGGCATTCGTAGCGTGCAGAGATTCCCGTCAACTCGTGCGTAGCTACCGGCATGAAAGCAGGTGTCACTGCCGCGAGGCGGGCCTTGAAACGGCCGTTGAAGTCGGTGAAGTATCTAGAGGTTGTCTCTTCTAGCACCCTCGATCTCGCTCCTACGCTCACGGAACGTACTCATGTAGAACACGAAGTGTCGGAGTTTTGGACTGTTCATAAGCCATTTCCCGGTCGTGTCAATNNTTTGCAACCTTGTCCGCGATGAACAGCGGCTTGTTGTGTCCGAAGAGTTCAGGAACACTGTTACTTGTCATTGAGCACAGAGTGAACATAACCAGTTCCTGCATCGGATTCTTGACACGTTTGTCCTTGAAAATAATCGGCTCAACCGGCTCATCCGCACTCCCGTACGAATGAGTGAACCTTGTCGTAGTCTCGGACCTCAGATCAAAGTCTGGATAAACCAACCGGTCGAGAAGCAGAACATTACTCCGCAGCTGAGGATCGTAGGCTGTCTGGGACAGCTGAATGTAGCTCTTCAAGAACAGCCGCTCAGGTGTGATCTTGTTCCGGATCGCTCCGCCCACATAGCCCTGCCTTTTTTCAAAGTCCGGCACGATCATCAGGAACGCGGAGTCGTATTCTACAAGCGACCATGGAACGCTGATCGAATCATGGTTGAAGACGCTGATCGTCTGAAGTAGCATTCGGTCCGTGTTCGGTATCCGTGACAGCTGCTCCTGGGTCAGATTGGTTTTCCACAGCTGGTTTGATACCATGACTGGCAGGACGTGGTTCTTCAGGTCCCGGGCGGCCGTGTCCTTCGTCAGACCCAGCAGAAGAATACGCTTCTTCCAACACTCCTCGACCAAGAGATTTAGAGAGAACAACGTGAGGAACGCAAGGTCCTGTGTTGTCAGCCAGTGAAGCTCGCCCTTCTTGACCACTTGGAGCGGGTTCTGTTTTGGCTTCTCCTCGAACATTCTGTGCCCATAGACCTCGACCAGCTTACGTATCCGAGGCCAAGTCTTCCGATATCGGTCCTTGAGCGAATACGTCAGTACCGTTTCTTCCAAGAATCCTTCCTTGACCAGTTTTGAAAGAAACCTTCCGACTCGCTTCTGCCGATCCTCCTCGGAGATTCCCAGCTTCGGGCAAAGGGCTGGCAGTGTCAAGGGTCCGCTTCGCTCGATCTCGATCAACAACCGATAACGCAGATAGTCACCTCGAGGCCGCGGAAGATCGAGGAGTGGATTGTCCAAGTGATGCCTCGCAAATGCAAGATCGTTGATGTCGATTGCCAATCCATCGACCTCAAGCCCGACGAGCGCTCCGTTCGTATTCCAGAGTTTCCTCCGTGAAGTATCGTAGATGAGGCTGGCAAGCATCGTCGCGAGGCTCCGGTCGAGGAGGAGAATTCGAGGCCCGTTCTCCTCTCGCGCGAGGCGGTAGGCGAGGTAGAATTCGGAGAAGGTCATTATCCAGTTAGCAACCGTCGAATTGTTCGCTATCGCCTCATCCGTCAAGGGTCGGGTGAGCGAGATCTCTGAAGTCTCTCCCGGTTGGATGAAGCTCTGGTCGATCTCCGGAACCTCGTTCACATAGACAGGAACGCAGCTCGAAAGGGCCCGTCCGCTCTTGAGAAAATGATCCTCGTACTCTACCTCTGGAGGAGCCTTTTCACGAAACGATATTGTCCCGCGTGCCGCATATGAGCCACCGAAGAATACCACAAGATCGAAAAGTGGACGAGCATAGTCGGTCCCATCGACGGCTGCAAATGAGACCCGGTCCGTCCCAAAGAAGCGCTTGGCCGTCTCATAACATGAGACGGAATCAAAATTGGTTCTGATGAGACCCTCGAAGACTCGCTCGTACATTCCCTCCAAGGTCTCAAACCGAGTGCGGTAGCCCTCGATCTGATCCATTGCACCGCTCTGGAGTAGAGTACCAGCCCTCTCGATAGCAGAACTTAGAGACGACGAAGTTCGAGCGACTTTCTCTACCGTAGACAAGACGTGGAGGCCGTCCGAGTGCCCACTATAAAGGTGGGACTCCCCACCGTAAGTTCCGATTCGCCCTCCCGTGTTGTCAAATCTTATAGGAACGATTCCTTGCGAGGAGCTTGAAACAATGAGAAGGGGGGACGGCCATAGGATGCGGGGGAGGATTGTGATCTTCCTAGAGTTCGCGGCCATCGTCTTCTTGGTTTATGCCCTCTCAGCCGAGTATCAGGCCAACGCCTACCAGCAGAACTGGGTCTTGGCCAACGTGCCTTGGCTGCAGTATGTTCTGAATGGCTACATGGCCGCGGCATTGATCGGGATTGTGATCGGAGCGGCTTTCCTGCTCGTTGCAGATATCTTGAGAAGCCGGAGAGGGAAAGGCGGCCTGAAAACGGTAGTCTAGCGGGAGGCCAGCGCGATGCGCTCTATCTCGTCGCGCTTTCTCACAGAAGCGCTTTTCGGGTCTCTAGCCGCGGCGAGAATCAACTCTTCGGCGAGACACTCGTCCACGGTTCGAGGATTGTTGTGCGACGCCTGCCTCGAAAGCTCAGTAATATGCCTGAGCGCGATATCGACTCTCCTCTGGGGAGCAATGTCCACGGATATGGGATAGACGATCCCACCGTAAGCGATCCTCGTAACATCTTCGGCCGGCGCCGCATTCTCAATGGCTTTCACGAGTATTTCGATAGGGTTCTTGCCTGTGCGGATTGAGATGATGTCCATCGCGTTCCTGACGATGCTGATCCCACGCGCCTTATTGCCTCCAGCCATTCCGGGCCTCATCATGTCATCGATGAGCCGTTCGACGATGTTTATAGTCGATTTTCGGAACCGCTGATGCTCGTGACGCCCGTCAGTGTGCGGGAGGAGTATGGGTCTCGTAGAAATGTACCGTTTGAGCCCGGGG
>DAFH01000114.1 GCA_002495485.1 Candidatus Bathyarchaeota archaeon UBA185 | reverse complement strand
TAGAAAGCTTCACCGGACGGAGGAAGATCTGTATCTAGATATACTAAAAGCCGAAAGGGAGTACGCGCGGACAAGGCTCTTCTGGGATTAAGCCGCCTGCCGCGCTCACATGCTGACTTTCAGTGTTACCGATACATGGTCAGGATATCTCGGACGTCCCAGCTCTTGGTATTCTTCTTCGGTGAGAGTAACGATTAGTCGCGGCGTTCCAAGCTGCTGACCCATCCCAGGCAGCTGGGTGAGCACGCGCTGCACGGCGATCGTGACACCCGCCATCTCGCGGTCCATGTCGAGCGGCATGGTGACCGGGCCCTTGATTGGATCGCCGAGAGTTATCTGCACCATAGGCCTCGACTGAGGCGACTGTATCGGCGTAACGACTAGAACCGTCCCTTCGATAACGACATCTGGCAATTCTCTTCCACCCGTTTCGGTCCGAGGTACTCGTCACAGGGGTATTCTAAGCTTCCGCCACTTTGTAGACGATATCGTTCTCCCGCACGCGTCCCGAAACCTTAAGCCCGATTCGTTCTCCCGTATTGGCTTCAACTAGTTGCTTGTGTTCTGCCTCCATGGAGTCGATGGTTTGGGAGATGTCCGTCGTACTACCTCGTATCAGGATTTTGTCGCCCTTCTTGAGTGGGGCCAAGACCTCAACGACCGCTACGCTCGCTTTCGAGTAGAAGTGTTCGATGCGTCCAACCTTAGCATACTCTGGTTGCATGTATGAACAAGCCAATCTAATGCGTGAAGGTTGAATTGTCTTGTGGTCAAAAACCAGACTTTCCAGTTGAAGACCACCGCGTTGAATTGGAATAAAGGAAAGACACGTTAATCTATCGCCAGCGAAAAGGAACCGTTAGTGCATCTCATGGACCAGGTCAATCGAAACCTGCCAAAGCTTACTTTCGACGGTTACCTTATCTGAGCGAATGGTTCGAGAGGCGAAGACACCGCTGACCGTCGTCGAAAGCATCGTGGGAGACATACTAGCCCGAAGGCGCGAATTATCCCAGGAACAGATTCTCGCCCTCATTGAGGATAAGAAACGAGAAGGGAGAGGCTTACTGTCGGACGAGGGCGCGGCGAGGCTCGTTGCGGAGGAGCTTCTAATCCAAACTCGCGGTGCAGAGTTAGGTCGTATGCGAATGAAGGATCTCGTGCCGGGACTTAACGATGTGACGGTTTCCGGCCGCGTCCTCTTAGCATGGCCACCACAGTCTTTCCAAAGAAAGGACGGGACGCCAGGCCGCGTCATGCGAGTTATCCTTGTTGACAAGTCTGAACGAGCCCGATGCGCCATATGGGACAGACACGTGGACGTTGTGTCGAGAGCGGGAGACCTGCAAGGGAGAATTTTGAGGGTCGGGCATGCGTACACGAGGCAAGGATTGGCGGGTGACACAGAGGTTCATGCCGGTGACAGAAGCAGCATTGAGATTGATCCGGAAGACATGCCTAACTCTGATCTGCCGGAGTACAGCGAATTATTCACCCCCATCGGCAAACTTGCTGCGGGGGCGAATCAAGTAAACGCCGTGGGAATAGTTCAGGTTGAACCCAGGTTCTACAGCTTTGCGAAAGAGGACCGAACCGGAAGCGTTCTTCGGACCGTCGTAGCGGACGAGTCTGGATCCATTCCTTTCGTGGCATGGAATGAGCGTGCAGAAGAACTGCGAGGACTCAAGACTGGCGAGATACTTCAGGCGATAAATGGAAGAGTACGCGTCGACAGGAACGGCAGCCCAGAGGTACATATCGAAAGCCGAAGTCATGTTAAGATTTTCACCTCGCCCCCCTCATACCTCAAGCTTCCTTCAGCAAAACCAGCGAGTATTGCAAGTTCAGGCCCTCAGGGATCCGTGAACTTGACTGTTCGAATCCTCGCAGTAGGCGCGCCTCAAGAAGTCAAACGAGTTTCTGGTGATACCGTGAAAGTGGCTAGGCTCCTTGTATCCGATGAATCAGGGATGGTTTCACTTTCTTTGTGGGATGACAAGTCCGAATTAGCAAAGGACCTCCACGAAGGGGACGTGATTGAAGTAACAGGTGCCTCAACACGCGAGAGGCAAGGGGAAATCATGTTCAGCGTAGGAAGATCCGGGCTGCTGCAGAAAGTACCCGACAGACAAGTGGCAACGAAGGGCATTACCAAACTGAACGCCCTTCAACAAGCGAAGGGACTCGTGTCCGTGGAAGGCGCTGTTGCGGATACACCTCTGCCTAAGCAGGTCGTGACTGAGAGAGGGGAGAAAGTAGACCTAGTTTCATTCACACTTCGAGACGACACAGGAGCCTCTCGGCTGACCTTCTGGCGAGAGCAAGCTAACAACGCCGCGCCACTACGGGCTGGAACACGTGTGAGAATTCAAGGCATGAGGGTGCGAACGGGGTTAAATGGCGAGTTTGAGTTAAGCTCCATCCCGCTCACTCGAATTGAGGTCCTACCGGAAACAGCGAAGGATAGACCAGCATGGGAAGACATACAACACGTGATTGCTCTGGAGCCCGGGTCGAGAACCTGGGTGAAAGGAGTCATCTTAGAGGTTCTCGAAGACCCTAAGATCGGTCTTATTTGCGAATCATGTGGCTCAACTTTGAGCCACTTGGAGAACAAGCTGGTTTGCGAAAAATGCGAGCAACCTCGCACGGGCATACTCTCCCTCACTAGCCGCCTACGCATAGACGACGGAACCGGCGTCGTAGATGTGCGACTTGTAAACGCCAAGGCCGAGGATCTTCAGCTTCTTGAGAGGAAAGATGCCGAAACTCGACTGCTCCAGAGCCATACCTC
>DAFH01000147.1 GCA_002495485.1 Candidatus Bathyarchaeota archaeon UBA185 | reverse complement strand
GATAGCATTGGCGACGCCCTGCACATCGACGCCCTGCACCCCTACTAACGGCCTTGGAATAGCAGGCGGTCTGTTCCAGGTCCTAAACTATTCCATCGTCAAGACCGGAGCGTTCGTTGCAGCCGCCGCCGTTTCGACCAAGCTCGCTGTAAACACTCTCGACTCATTCAACGGGCTGAGCAAGCGAATGCCGCAGACAGCGTTCAGTATCACGATTTTCTTCCTCGCTTTAGCGGGCGTTCCTCCGCTCAACGGATTCTTCAGCAAAGTGATGCTGTTCACAGGAGCGGTCTACTCCCCATTCTCCTGGGGAGGCTACCTTGCTCTCGCTGCATTGTTGAACAGCGGCTTTAGCATGAGCTATTATGGCTGGCTCATCAAGAGGATGTACTNNTTGGATTGTCAAGAGGATGTACTTTGACGATCCCCCCGACTCGTCAAGGCTTTCCGAGCCTAAGGCCTACACGACCGTCATGTGGATAGCCGTCGCACTGGTCCTAATCATCGGAATCTATCCAGACCCGTGGATACGGCTCGCACAGAGCGCCGCCGGATCACTCGTCGCCGCCTGAGTCGCCTAGTCTGGCGTTTACTAGACTAACAATATCGGCAAGCCTAGAAACCACTCGGTCCTTTCGGAAGCCTCTCTCTTCCGGACCAAGAGCAATCGTCAGAGTCGGAAATGCTTTGCCAGCACGGTTCTCTTGTTCATCCTCGTTTTCTACCGTGACTCTCAGATCGAAATCAGAGGCTAGCCTGTCCCTAACGATTCCAAGGATCTCGTCGCGCTCCAGTGAAGGCATGAGAGATCGAATTTCCACTCCCGGTTCGTTTTTTCCAAGAATCACAAACGTGTACTTGACGTTGAACTCTTCTACAAACCTGTGCGTGACCACCGCGAACTCGGACGCGAGAGACTCGCTCGTGGAAGAGTCGGAAATCTTGGGCTCGGCTCCCACAAGCGCGTGAGCCTTGGATTGCAGGGCGATTTCCTCTACAATTCTGCCGGTGTAGAGT
Source organism: Candidatus Bathyarchaeota archaeon UBA185 (assembly GCA_002495485.1). GTDB lineage: Archaea > Thermoproteota > Bathyarchaeia > 40CM-2-53-6 > 40CM-2-53-6 > 40CM-2-53-6. The sequence continues at coordinate 9,795 of DAFH01000147.1, read as the reverse complement.
TCTCCAGACTGGCTAGTCGCTGGAGAGTTTGCAAGCAGAATCAGTCCTCTTCCTATCACTTCGGAGTGATTCGCGCTGATTATCTTCAGTGGCAAGGGAACTGGATCACTTCTGACGCTCCGTTGTAACTATGAGTGGTACATGCGCGCTGAAGCAACCGTGCTAGGAAACGTGGTTGAGGGGAATAATGTCCGTATAGCCTGTCTTTGCAAGGTTTTGCCAAATTTCGCCCACTATTCTAGATGCTTCGGTTTCCTCGTCAACGTTTCCGATCAAGACCCTTCCGTTCCTGAACAAAGATATGGTGTGCACCCCTTTTCGAAAGACAAGAACTGACTCAGAGCTCGCGAGGATGTGTTCAGCGGACATGGCCGCTTGCACTCTCGAAAGCTGGACTGTCAGGGGCGTCGGTGGCACTGCGTTGGCCGTACGCTCGCCGCAGAGTAACGTCACCGAGGGAAACGCTTCAGGCTTGTGATCTTGTTTCGCGGCATCGCCACAAGCCGTGCAGTCTTTTCGCTTGTGCACCTTGCTCAGTATGACGCTCGGACCCGACAAGTCGAGTGTCATCAGATGTTCTGTCAATCTCGTCCCTCCGTTTGAGATGAACTGAACGGCCGCATCGGCAGTCATCGCTCCAATTGTCCCGGTGATAGTGGGTGTGACTCCGAGTGTCTCGCAACTTTCCTCCCTGCGATCCGCTATGTGAGGCATGATGCATTCAAGGCAAGGTGTGTTCGGAGGGTGGAGAAGTGCAAGGTGACCTTGTTGCGCTACAGCGCTAGCGAATAGGTAAGCTGTCTTAGTTCGAATGGAGAATCTGTTGAGGATATATCGAGTGCGAAAATTGTCCAATCCGTCTAAGACCAGAGTAGCGTCGCTTAGGAGAGAATCTGCGTTTGTCTGCGTTATCGTGTCGACTACGCTTTCAATTTGGCTTGAGCGGTCGAATTCGGAGAGCCTCTGGGAGAGAACTTCTGCCTTCGGATGAAAAAGGTCGTCTCTGGTAGCGGAATGGATTCTCTGAAGATTGGAGGGCTCGATGATGTCTTGGTCGATCAGTCTAATTCTTCCGACGCCTGACCTCGTGAGGTGATAGGCGGCAGAGCTGCCGACGCCTCCAACGCCTGCAACGACAACAGTCGCGGCTCTAAGTCTAGCCAGTGCTTCCGCACCGAGACTTGGGACTGAGGCCTGTCGGAGGTAGAACTCGCTCATTTCGCTCTGGGATTGTTCAGTGGTGGTTGAAGTACGTTATCGGGAAAGGACTGCTTTATGGGAACTTGGGCGATATTGCTCCAGCCGGGCATGCGTCTATGCATGCCATGCACAGTATGCATTCGGAATCGTTGAACTTCTTCCAGTCCAGGTCAAGAATCGGAACTTGCATGGGGCAGGCGGTTTCGCACTCCTTGCAGTCGGAGCACTTGACGGGGTCGCGGTGCATTCCGAGCATGCTGTTCTTCTGGGTGACTGCCATGATCGCGCCTACCGGGCAGACGTAGCGGCACCAGAAGCGTGGTATCCTCCAAGCGGCATAGATGAATCCGATCAAGATGACTATGTTGAGCCACGTCAGTGCGGAGATCTGGCCGAGCCACGTTGAGATATCCGCGCCTGTGATCCCCGCGGGCTGTGGCGTTGTGAGATACCTCCAAGATCCTCCGAAAATCACGGGCAGCGTGCCGAAGAGTGTTCCGTCGGGAGCTATCGCGACGAAAAGGCCGTCTGCAAAGGGTCCGAGGCTTGATCTGTAGTTGGTTCCGACGCCGTAGTAGACGGCGAGTCCCAGTGAGCCGCTGAGGAGGAATGCTATGACGACCAGAACATACTTGAGTCTGATCCAGTATTCATGTGCTCGATTTTCAACCGCGTCGACTCGTCCCTTTACGTTCGTGATGATGTCTTGGAGGAATCCTACGGGACAAATCCAGCCGCACATGAACCGGCCAAGAATTGCTCCGACGACGAGCATTATTCCGACCGGGAGCCATGGGAAGAGCCCGTTTTCGAGCAGAACGGTTATCGCATCCATGGTGCTAGTCACGGTAGCCTGCGACTTCACGCTGGCGACTACAGGCAGTACAACGTATGAGCGCCCCCCGTTGAAAGCGGGGACCAGGCTCACTATCCCAATTCCGCTGAACAGCACGAAGAAGGCCAGCTGGACTATGGTTCTGAAAGGCCAGTAGATGATACGAGCCTTTGTGAGATGGAGCCTAGCACGGAGACCGCGTGGCGGGCCGGTCTCGGCTGCCGGGGCTGGTTGCTTCTCCATTCAGTTGCCGCCTATCCGAAGAATGGGACGAACTGTTTCAACAGCTGTTCCATCGTGGACCACTGCTGGGAGTAGATTCCTATCATCATCATAGATAGCCCGAGAAGCAGGGTCAGCGAGGCTACGACTCGATTCACGGGTTATCATCTCGATGTCTAAATGGCCGATGCGTTGCACGATTCTACGTTGGTTATATCGTTTCCGAACTCTCTGAACATGCTAAACTTGCCTTAGCGTATAGACAAGTGTTTAATACGATTCCCGAGAGTCAGCGCGAAAATAATCGCGCGAGCGATCGAGAAAATGGCTGAGGATCAACAGCAGAAGAAGACCGCCCCTGCGCCTTCGATGTCTTCTTCACAAAACCCAACGGCTGTCCCACCTCCGCCAAAACCTGCGCCTCAAAGTAAGGGTCCCGCGCTTTCTCGTCGCGCATTCCTAGTAGGTGCAGCGGGAGTGTCTACGTTGCTAACGATAGCGGCTTTCGCGGATTCAGGTCTTCCACCGTCATTTGGGATATTGGGGCCATTGGTTCCTAATCCGGAACCGCCAACAGTGGTTGCCAATGCCGNNACAAATTTCTCGCAGTTTTTTTATTGGCCCTACAGCATCTCAGTTAGTCCATACTACAAGAACATCATCGTTAGGCTTCCGGACGACAAGTACCTAGCAGCCCAACCAAGCTCAGAGCAATACTTGGGGTCAACATACAGTTCGAGCCCTGTTACTTCCCCGACCGGGGGAAGATTTGTAGCATTCAATACGACCTGCGTGCATTTGCGATGCCTCGTCAATCCGGGATTTGCAGCTGATCAATTCAGACTCCAGTGTCCATGTCATGGCAGCCAGTACAATCTGACCGACGGAGTCCCGGTCGCCGGTCCGGCTCACGACCTCGGACTCCAACCTTTGCCAAAGATCCAGCTGAGCTGCGACAGTTCCGGAAACATAACAGCAACGAGTCTAGTGGGGGTTCCCGGGGTTGGCCGCACCTCCCAGTAAGAAGAAAGGGGTCCTAGACCCCATCATCGCGCTCCTCAGATGGATCTGGGACCGGCTCGAGCGGACTATTCTATTAGCTCTCAAAATCGTCTTTCCCTCGAGATTCATCAGCCCCCTTGGATTCCTCGGCATGCTAACGCTGATCGTCTTCATCATCCTGGGTGTCACAGGAGCACTGCTGCTTTTCCACTATACGCCCGTATTCGGAGACTGTTCGAACGCCACTGTGACCCCAGCCGCATGCAACCAAGCCTACCAGAGCGTCCAGTCAATCAACAATCAGGTCAACTGGGGTTTCCTCATACGAAACATCCACTACACCGCATCGAATGCGATGGTCCTCCTCGCAGTAATGCACATGTTCTACCAGTACTTTGCGGGACGGTACAAGCTCCGCTATGAAATGCTCTGGGTCACAGGCATAATCCTAGGGGTCATAACTATCATAGAAGCATACACCGGATACGACCTGATCTTCAACATACGCGGCCAATTGGCGATCAACATAGGGCAGACGCTGACGTATTACAGTCCGGTGATAGGCGCCAACCTGTCACAGATAATCTTCGGGTTCAGCTTCAACGACCTAGCCATTCGATTCTACGCATTCCATGTGTTCATCATCCCAATCATTATGCTCGCGGTCATGTCCGTCCACCTCCCGAAGAATCTGGTTCTTGACATCCCAGTCGCCTCTGCGATAACCGGAATTATTCTCATAATGGGAGGATTATTCCCCGTTGAAGTTGGGGTAGAGTACATTCCGAACTTGCCAACTCAGATCACTTTCCCCGAGTGGTACTTTACCAGCCTCTACGCGTTCATCAGGACCAAGGGTCTGCCTCCGTTCATAGCGGGAGCTATCATCCCGACCATATTCGTCCTGATTTTTCTCGTGGCCCCCTTTTTCGACCGAGGAAAGAAGATCGCCATGCTCGACAGGCCGTTCTGGGTCGCGCTGGGCGTTGCAGCTCTAGGTCAGATAGCAATAGTTACGGTTTGGGGATTCAGGGCGGCGAATCCGTTCCAGGCCTTGACGAATGAGAGCCAACTGGTGATCGATCCAACCTTGTTCGGCGCCAGCTTACTGCTGGCCACTGCCTTAGCTTACGGTTTCGTCTATGCGTTTGTCCGATGGAGGAAGGCTAAGCTTGATGCGTTGCGGGCGGCGAAGAAACCCCTCCCCTACAGGAGGGTCCAGCCCTACCTCCTCAACAGGAGCGAGGTTTACTCGCTTCTAGGAGGCCTACTGCTTCTGCAAGCGTTTCTCGACTTTTCGATTTTCAGAGCCTTCGTAGATTCGCTCCAAAACTATGCGCTGCTTGAGATTGGAATGGTTTTCGTGGCCTTCGCTGCAACAGTACACATATACCGAGTATCAAGCCAGGCCAAGTGAATCGCGCATGCAGCCCCAGAGGAAGCACCTTCCAGTCGTAGGAATCCTTGGACTCGTAGTAATCGCGGCTGCGGGGGGCGGAATCTACTACTATCAGTTCGTCCTGCCGCACGCGCACGTAGTGGTGGCACCCGTGCACCGTCTGGTCTTCATGACAGCGATAGTCGAAGAGGAGGGAGGGTTTCACGTTACGAACACGGCAATCCTGAACCAGACATCACGTATGCCAGCCTTCACGCAAGGTGGGGGCCCGAACATGACCGGAGTCACGTATCAGAAATACTTGGGCAACAGCGACAACAAAACGATCGACGCAAACACTGGAGACACCATAACTTTCTACATCTATGGCGAGAACGCCACCTTCCCATGTGGATCGTACTCCGATGGCGGTAAGTCGGAATGCTGGCTATCGTCCTGCGCCGCACATGGATTCACAATCTCTGGCGCGATCCAAGTTGACAATGGTACGCTAGGTGGTACTTGCGGGTCCCCCAGTACGTCCTACATTCCCTTCCAACAGTGGTACACGGTGACCGTGACGTTCACGGCGGCGGGCACCTACTCATACTTCTGCACTATTCCGTGTAGCGATCAACATGGAAGCATGAACGGCAACATCGTGGTCTCATAGGGCGGCTCAACTGCTAATCCAGCGTCAGGAATCACGCAGCGTCAGTGAAAGAGTCCAAACCTACTTTGAATTCACAAAGCCGAAGATCTGGTCCCTGCTCGTCTTTACCTCGCTATCTTCAACGTTCATTGCGACGAGAGTGCTGTCCACGGCCCTCAGCCCTCTTGGCTGGCTAATGGCGGGAGCCGCAATCACCGCAGGGTGCGCGGGCTGCAATGCTCTGACTAACTTCAACGACCGTGACATCGACGCTGTAATGCTACGAACAAGGCATCGACCTCTTCCATCCGGAAGGATTACGCCACAAGCGGCGCTCAGGTTTGCTCTGGGTCTGATTGTCGTCTCTCTGGTTCTGTCCGCCTTGCTCAACCTATTCTCACTTCTCTGGATGGCTCTGGGAATACTCGACAATGTTGGAGTCTACAGTTTGTTGCTAAAACGACGCAGCCCGCTCAACATCTTATTGGGTGGGTTCAGTGGCGGACTTCCAGTATTATTCGGATGGTCCGCCGTAACTCGCGGTCCCATCGGTGGATTGCCGCTGGGAATAGTCCCCTTCTTGATGGGCGGACTCGTTTTTGTGTGGATTCCTGTTCACATATGGTTCCTGGCTGTTTCGTATCGGTCGGATTATTCCCGGGCAGGTGTACCGATGTTGCCCGTCGTTGTGGGCTCGGCAACGGCTCTGCGGTTGATCATTCTCTTCTCTCTCATCATGGTCCCCTTCTCCTTCGCCCTCTATCTTCTCGGCTACTTCGGGCCGATATATGGAGCGGTGGCGCTGTTGGCCGGGCTGGCAAACCTGGCCGGCAGTCTCTGGGTCCTCTACAAGCCGACCGAGACGAACGCTTGGAGGATGTTCAAAATCTCCAGCCCATACCTCTTCCTACTTTTCGCCACCATGATCATTGACGCGGCGTTAAGACACTAGGCTAACGCGTGCATAAAGGGTCCCATGCCACTAGGTATCTGGCACATTATCACATCGGCGATCCTCTTGGTGCCCATTAGTCGCAGCATGAGGTCGAAGAAGAACCCGTGTCCCATGAACCGGTCTGACGCCTGACGCATCTTCCTTGAATTGTCCATCTCAACGCCAATCTGATCTTTCCAGGCTTCCTCGTAGCTCGAGAGGGGCGTCTTTTCCTCAAAGAACCGTACAGCAGCTTCTGCCGCGAGATGACCGGTTATCATGGCCGTTTGAATTCCCCCGCCGTTGGTTGGCATGACCATTCCTGCAGCATCTCCCACCGCCATTACTCGGTCGCCGTAGGTCTTTGACAGAGGGCCGTCCACGGGAAGACTATCGCCAATGAGCGACGCTTTCCGTCCGCCCTTGAGCCGCGTAGCAGCGACTTTGTTGTTCTCGATGAACCCGGCCAAGAGGTCCCTGATTTGCCAGTCCCGACGAACGTACGGTTCACGAATGCCAATCCCTACGTTGGCTCTCCCATGTCCTTTCGGTATGATCCAGCCATAGCCACCTGGCGAGTATCGGGGGTCCATGTACATCTCCGCTACGTCCTGCTCGACTCCCAGATCCGTCATCAAGTACTCGATATTGGTCGCTACGGCGTAGGGTCCAGCGTACTCGCGCTCTGGTAGACCCGCGCGTTCCGCGGTCTCGCTGGGATAGCCATCCGCGGCAATGATTATTTCTCCATGATCGGCCTGGTCGCGGTCTGGTCCCACCCAGCCGCCATCCTCGTCTGGAAAGTAGTGTGCATGAACTCCCACATCGATATCTGCACCATTGTTCCTGGCAACGTCGCCAAGATGAGTCTCGAACACATGTCTGTCAAGGATGTACGCAGCGAAGGGAAACTCGAACTCATGTCCCCGTGGGCTGATGAGTCTGATCGATTTGCAACGCGAATCGATCGCATCCTCAGGCGCGTCAATTATGTCAATGCACTTGACTCGAGGTAGGAGTCTCACCATCTCGTCCTTGACCGGAAAGTATTCCCCGCACCGGACCGGCTTACCCAACATTTTTTTCTTTTCGAAGACCTTCACTTTGAGGCCCTTCTGCGACAGATGGCTAGCTGCTGAGAGTCCTCCGGGGCCTCCGCCGACGATAATCACATCGTATTTGTTGCCGGTCAAAGAATTGGATCAGCTATTCAGTTTTCTACCCAATGAGCGCTGACGCGATTTATGCGTTTGGCAGAGAGATTGTTCTGAATTTTGTGAATAGATTTATAATGCGGATCGGGGCGGCTTTGCGGAAATTCCATAATTCGAGGCTAGTAGGAACCAGAGCTTGGCTTTCGACCCGTTACTTCTGACGACTGCGCTCGCTATCGCCGGCGTGGCCGTCGCCATCTACATCGTCTACACGATCAGAAAATATCCGAAAGGCAACGAGCAGATGGTCGCCATCTGGAAAGCCATCAGAGAAGGTGCAAATGCCTACCTGAAGAGACAATTCAGAACGATTGCGGTAATCGCAGTAATCATTGCTCTTGTCATAGTCGCCGCGTTTGGAGCTACGGTGAATTTCACCTACGGGGCAGAGATCTCATTCAGTTTTCTGCTCGGGGTCTCCTTCTCGCTCTTCGCAGCGTACATAGCGATGTATTCTGCCACAAACTCGAATGTCAGGTCCACGGCAGCTGCTGAAAAATCGACCTACGAGGCTTTGAAAGTTGCAACTCTCGGAGGAGGAGCGCTTGGTCTAATTGTCATCAGTATGAGTCTGTTAGGTTTGTCGATTCTCTACGCAGCATTTGGCGACCCGGGGGTCTTAGCCGGCTTTGGCTTTGGCGCTTCCTTGGCGGCGCTGTTTGCCCAGTTGGGTGGTGGAATTTTCACGAAGTCAGCCGACGTCGGCGCAGATCTGGTTGGAAAGGTTGAAGAGAACTTTCCGANNCTGACGCGTTGTTGGGTTTCGGTTTCGGCGGTACGCTACTCGCGCTCTTTATGCGCGTTGGTGGTGGGATTTACACCAAGGCTGCGGATGTTGGAGCGGATCTGGTAGGAAAAGTAGAGAAGGATATTCCGGAGGATGATCCTCGCAACCCTGCCGCAATTGCTGACAATGTCGGGGACAATGTGGGGGACGAGGCTGGAAGGGGGGCTGACCTTTTCGAATCTCTCACAGCTGAGAACTTAGGTGGCATGATAATCGGGTTGATTGTCTCAATCATACTCTTTCAAGGAGTCACGAGCAACAATGTCTACTTCGTGACGATGCCGTTGATCGTGAGGTCGCTTGGTATTGTGGCTACGTTTGTCGGGCTCATTGTAGCGGTCTACGAAAAGAAGTTCAAGAATCCAATCAAGCCCACGAGGGATGGTCTCCTAGTGTCATCGGTGGTTGCTGCAGTATTGCTGTTCATCGCGACTTGGTTGGTCTTCGGTCCTTCCGGCGTTACGACGATAGTGGGAGTGACTTCCGCCAACAGGGCTCTTGGTGCCTACGCCCTGTACGGATGCATGATTTCAGGATTGGTGGCGGGATTACTTATCGTCCTCTACACCGAGTTCTACACTGGTTCAGAGGCGAAGCCAGTAGTGACCATTGCTGAGCGTTCAAAATCTGGTCCCGCCCTCACAGTTACATCAGGCACTGCTGTGGGGATGATCTCGAGCGGTCTCCCTGTGATTACGGTTGCGATCGCACTTCTCATCTCTTTTGGACTCGGAGAACAGTTCGGAAATCTCACCGGGTTCAACCAGTTTCTAGGAGGGGTCTATGGGACCACAATGGCGACGATGGGCATGCTCTCCACAGCGGGAATCGTTCTAACTATGGACGGTCTTGGNNTGGTCCGATTGTCGACAACGCGGGCGGTATTGCCGAAATGTCAAAGGCTCCGCCAGAAGTTCGCGAGCGAATAGACCCGCTCGACGCCCTTGGCAATACTACGAAAGCATTGACAAAGGGGTATGCTATGGGGTCCGCTGCGCTAGCCTCGCTTCTGCTCTTCCAAGCTTTCGTCTTGGAAGTTGCTCGTTACCAGGCCAAGCTGTACGATCTGACCAAGATAACTGCGCCTCAGGCAGTTGCTCTTGGAGCCTCATTGACGAATCTTGCCTCGAATCTCGCTCTGAACCATCCCGATGTCATAATTGGTGCGTTGATAGGGGGAATGCTCCCGTTTCTCTTTTCTGGAACTGCAATCAACGCCGTGGCAGTCGGAGCATATCGAATGGTTGAAGAAGTCAGAAGGCAACTAAGGGATATTCCTGGACTAAGAGAAGGAACCGCAAGACCAGACTATGCGAAAGCCGTTGATATCTCGACCAGAACGGCTCTGCGGTTGATGGTTGCTCCAGGCGCTATTCCAGTAATCGCGCCGATCGTTGTAGGAGTATTCCTGGGCTGGGCAGCGGTCGGGGCCCTAGTTGTAGGGGCGACCATCTCGGCGATTCCGTTGGCCATAATGATGATGTGGGGAGGGGCTGCAATGGACAACGCCAAAAAATACGTCGAAGCCGGACACTTTGGAGGGAAGGGCACCGAAACACACGCCGCTACCG
>DAFH01000163.1 GCA_002495485.1 Candidatus Bathyarchaeota archaeon UBA185 | reverse complement strand
TCGTTTATCGGGATCGGCGAGAATGTCATGGTGGCTGATCTTGAGGGAGCCTGCAATTCTGGTATGCAGGGGTTGGACTTTATTGATTCTTCTATTCGTAGTGGCCGGATCAAGTATGGTCTGGCTATCGGGTCGGATGTTGCGCAGGCGGCTCGCGGGGACGCGTTAGAGTACTCGTGCGGCGCTGGAGCGGGAGCCTTCGTACTCGGGCGTACCGATCTGGTTGCGACGATAGAGGACATTGCGGCGTTCTCGAGTCTCTTCATGGACTTCTGGAGGCGTGACCAGGCCGCTGTTCCGAGCCACTTTGGGAGGACGACGGTGGAGGCGTACAAGTCTCACGTTATTGGTGCGATTGCGAATCTGTTTCGGAAGCATCCCGAGCTGTCTTTGAGAGAGTTCGATGCGATAACGTTCCATCAGCCGTCCGGCTATCTTCCTATGAAGACTTGTAATGCGCTGACACAGGATGTGATCCCTTATGTTGATGACGAGTCGGTCGCGGAGCGGATGCGGCTTACGGAGCAAGATATTGAGCGGAAGGTGAAGCCGTGGCTCAGGGTATTGGACACTGGGAACACCTACGCGGCTNNTACGCTCATCTCGCTGGCGTCTGTCTTCGACAACTCGAAGCCCGGTGACCAGGTCCTGGCTGTGTCTTACGGGTCTGGTGCGTACTCGAACGCGACCTGGTTTGAGGTTCAGGATGGTATTGAGGAGAAGCGAGGTCGAACTCCGACGGTCGACGACTATGTCAAGAGAAAGACGACGATAAAGATCGAGACTTACAAGGATATTATCCGGGCGCGGCTGCACAGGATAAAGCAGAGGATTGAGATACCACGATTCATTGGCGAGATTGAGCCGACGAACGGGCACGCGTTTACGTTGAGTCTCTGTCTTGGTTGTCAGAGGATCTACTATCCCGCGAGGGAGAAGTGTCTCGACTCTGAGTGTACTGGGAAGATGGAGGTTCGGAAGTATCCCTTGATTGCCCGGTTGAAGTCGGTGTCGAAGCTGCCTCTGAAGAGGAGGTTTACTTCGAACTACGAGCTGTTGACCCAGAACAAGGTGTTGCTGGTGGATGCGAAGCTCTCGGAGTTCAAGCCGGGGACGAAGCTGGAGGGCGTGATCCGTCGGCTCGACTACGAGGGCAAGGAGGGGCTGATCATGTACGGCGTAGCCTACAGGCCCGTCTTCAAGGAGGCGCTCGCGGTCATAGCCAAGCCGAAGCCTATCGCCGTGGCCCCTACGCAGTACGCTTAGAAGGGCCGGAATGGATGACCGCAGGAGCCGGCGACAGCTAGGGACGATGGCCGATGCAAGCTGTGACGAACTCTAGACTTGTGGTCATGTCGTACATTGATGCGCTGCACAACCAGAGGTACGATTTTGCGTTAGACTATCTCAATGATGATGTCCGGATTAGGGGTCCGGCTGGAGAGACTTTTGGCAAGCCGACCGATTTCATAGAAATGCTCAGGAAGTATCGCGGCAGGTACGACGTGAAGAGGGTGTTTGTGGATGGGAATGATGTCTGCGTCTGGTACGACCTGGACACGACAGCGGCCAAGGTTTTCATGGCTTCCTGGTACACCGTGAAAGACGGCCGGATCGTCTCTGTCCAAACGATCTTCGACCCTCGAGCCTTCGGACCTCCCCCACAAGAATAGCCCCTTCTCGATCATCCGACGGTCCAGTCCTGATCAGTTTCTGACCATAACGCGATTGTTAGCAGAGAATAAAGAATAGGATCTTCCGGATCTGCGTCACGAGGAGTGCGCGCGATCAGAAATATTCTAGATTTCTCAGTCTTTCAGTATTTGACGTGGCGATGAGGTCGTGGACGTTGGGCGCACCGGCTCGGTCCCGTGAGAATCCACATGATTGCGAGCATGTTTTCGATTCTACGCCAGTTCGATGCCAGTTTGCAGGGGACTATCAGGCCACCGGCTCTTTCAAAGGCGGCTATACCGGCGACGAAGCAGTCTATCAGTTGCTCTGCTTTTGGGAAACCACTCTTCCCCCAATTATAGTCTTGAGTACTCTAGTCGTCCGTAGGGCAGTGGGATCACAGCTGAACGGATCTCGGTCGAGTACGACTAGGTCGGCCATCTTCCCCGACTCTAGACTGCCTCTGGCGTCCTCGCAGAAAGACGCGTATGCGGCATTCTTCGAGTAAGAAGCGAGAGCCTGGCCGACCGTCAACCTTTCTCCTGCGCCGAGACCCGGCCGCATTGTCGCGGACCACACGCCTTCAAAGGGGTTAGGGTCTTCCACTGGGCAATCAGAGCCAGCAGCCAGGACGATTCCTGCTCTGAGGAAGGATCTGAAAGGATAGAGATGCTTCAGCCTTTCAGCACCAAGCCTCTCGCATGCCCAAGAGTCAGAGTAGATGAACCTCGGCTGCACTGATGCAATAATTCCAAGTTTACGCATCCTCGAAATCGACTCCGTAGAGGCTATGGACGCATGCTCGATCCTATTTCTCGACTTCCTTCCTCTCGACGTTCCAAAAGACTTCGCTAGGACCTCAATCGCGAGCTCCACCGCTCTGTCCCCAATCGCATGGATGCAGAGCTGGAAGCCGGCGTCTCTTGCTCTAAGAACGACTCGTTCAAGCTCATCCCGTCTCATCGTGAGCATTCCCATGGAGGATTGGTCGTCGCTGTACGCTGACTGGAGGGCTGCTGTGCGGGCTCCGAGGGACCCGTCGAGATACAGCTTCACCCCTCCAACTCGAAAGCCGTCCTCGCCGCTCTCTGTCGCCCACCCCAGCGAGACTAGTTGATCCAAGAGCTTCAATGGCACAATTGCATAGATCGACTGGTGAATCCCTCCTGCATGCTTCAATCTTCTCAAAGCAACTAGCTCGTTTAGATCGCTGACGATGCAGTGAAGGGACGTGATTCCCAGTTTGGCAAGTTTCCTTGCCGCGAGAACGAGGGCCCTGCGATCCTCATCGAAGCGTTGGGGAACATCATTTTCGACAATCTCTATTGCTCGCTCTTTCAGAACTCCATTCGGTTGACCGTCGGGATCTCTGACGATGATTCCTCCATCGGGGTCCGGGGTATGGCGAGTGATCCCTGAGAGCTTCAGTGCCTTGGTGTTGGCCACGGCAACGTGGCCGCAGATCCGTTTCAGAAATACGGGTCGGGAGGTCGCGGAGTCGAGATCGTGCCTATTCGGATATCGGTGATCGAGAAGCTTCTCGTCGTCCCATCCTCTACCCAGAACCCAGTCGTCACTCTTCTCGGAAGACCCCTTCAACGCAACCTGTCTCTTCATCTCGTCAATGGAGAGGGTCTTCGAGAGATCGAGCGTTTGGAGTAACATGCCATAGTTCAGGAGGTGAATATGGGAGTCGCAGAATCCTGGCAGTACTGTTCTCCCGCGTAAATTCATTGTCCGCGTGTGTTTTCCTCGAAGACTGAGAATCTGTCTGTCGGAGCCGAGATCGGTGACTCTGCGCTTCCAGACAGCGAGTGCTTCGAATACGGGCCGTGGTTCCGCCTGTGGGTATATTCGCCCGTTGTAGAGGATAATATCGGGATCAGGCAAGATCGTAGTTGGTGACTAGTCTACGCTTCCCAAATCGAAGCGCGTTACCCAGCACTAGGGGTTGCTTCCAGTAGCGAGTTGAAGGATGCGTCCAGCTGTGCGGGGTCATGAATAGGGGGACCGCAGGTCTTGCCTACGCAAACATACGCGACAGGCGCAGATTTGGCATCGTAACCCTGCTTGGTGATTTTCTCTCTGTCTTGGCTGGGATTCAGATACGANNTTGGAGGTTGGGCGGGCTATGACGGTTATTCCTACTGGGCCATTTAGATACGAGTCCGCAGATTGGCCATAGATGGCTCCCGCGAGCCCGTGTCTCTCATAATCTTCGTCGAAGAGCTCGAGAGTCTTACCTGCTATTGTGGAGTAACGAGTCTCGCCTGTGAGCCATGAAAGTCTGAGAAGAGCCGTGGCGATGATGCTGTTCTCGTCGATCGGCTTGTCTTTGGGCCTAAGCT
>DAFH01000166.1 GCA_002495485.1 Candidatus Bathyarchaeota archaeon UBA185 | reverse complement strand
TCAAGCTCGGCGAAGTCGAACACACACCACTTCACCCAGGCTGGCGCGAAAGAAGGTCGGGGATTCGAAGACGACCTGGACGCCATCCTAAAGAAAGCGAGGCCCGAGGAAGTTGATAGACTGCTTCTACAAGCAAAGCACTTCACCGAAGACGAGGCGGAGCATAGAGACGAAATCGTCATCGGATACTTTGGGAAGGAGGGAATTTCCAGAATCGTCGACACGGTCGTCGATGAGATCGTTTCCCACCCGCGTTCTCACCCTCCCGCGATACTGGATGTCGGANNGACCTCACGCCAGCGATGCTCGAAGTCCTTGCCAAGAGGACGACTAGGATAACCCCTTTCGTGGGCCTAGCCGAGAATATCCCCGAGAGCATCGAGCAGGCCAGGAGCCACATAGCAGTACCAAGAACGTTCGATTTCGTCGTTTCGACACTGATGCTGCACCACTGTCCGGACGTGAAGAAGGTCTTCTCAAGCTTCCAAAAGGTCATGAAACCTGGAGGCATGGCCATAGTCGTCGACCTCTGCGAACACCCGTTCGTAGAGTTCAGGGAAGAGATGGGCGACTATCACCTAGGGTTCAAGCCATCTGAAATCGAGGCTCTAGCAAGGGAAACATTCGGGGGCGCCAAGGTCAAGAAGCTTCCGAAAATGTGCTCCTGCTCTGCCTCTGGGAGGTCGGCCGACCTCTTCATCTGCCCGATGACAAAGAGCAATCAGCCTAGGTGAGGCATTCAATGCTCCGTGCGATAAACGCTGGAGTGTTCTTAGAGTCCAGTCCCGTGTCAGCGATAAACGGTTTGCGGATGTCTCAAAGAACGGCCTAAGAGGACCCCAACGAACTGGCTGTTCAGAGCAATCGCGAACAGAGCCGGAAGCACGCATTCGACGACCAAGTGGCCCTGTCAGGATGGGTTAACGGTAGAACCGTGATCAGGAGAGCTTCATCCTATGGAGAAGCTCGCGGAATCTTGGGTCTTCTCTTGCCACCTTGGCTATGGGGGCGCAGGGGGTCCACATCGGCAAGAATGTATCTCGGTCATCGTAGGCCTTCTGCATCCATCGGAAGCCATTGTCTTTGTCTCCCAGTGTGTAGTAGATTATGCCGACTATTCCCGGTGAAGCGTATCCCTTGAACTTCTTCGAGAGCAGGCCATCCAGTATCCTAGCCTTTTCCTTCTGTCCTGCCATCGCATAGGCGATAGCTTGGAACTCACGCGATGCGGCTTCGTCTACGATCTTTACCGCCGTGTCGGCCTCTTCGATGGCTTCGGCCCATTTGGACTCAGTGGCACTCAAAAGGGAAAGGGTCTCATACGTCGTGTAATGGTTCGCTTCGAGTTCCAACGCTTTCCTGCATAGTTCTCGCGCCCCATCGTTCTTTCCTGCAATCCAGAGGAGGAAGCCGCAGAACGAGACGGTGAATGGCGACTTCGGATCTAGGTTGTACGCCAAGGCGGATTCCGTAACGGCCTCGTCAAGACGTCCCATCATCGCCAGGAACCAGCCATAGTATATGTGAGCCTGGACCAAGCTCGGATTGAGAGAGAGGGCTTCCCTGTAGCTCTTCTCGGTCACCTCCCAGTCCCAATCGTACTGGTTTGCTATCAGCGCCCTCACGCTATGAGCCTCTGCTAGGCTTACGTCGAGTGAGAGTGCGCAAGCCAAGAACTTCCTCGCGCTGGGTATGGCTTCTGCGGAAGGCATGGACATGTCAGCAACCAGAACGTAGCACTCAGCGAGTCTTGCGTAAGCAAGAGCGAATTCTGGATCCTGCTCGCATGCTAGTTGGAAATACTCAATCGCTTTGTCGAACCCGTTCGTGAGCTTAAACCTGTTCATGTAATAGGCTCCCTTGAGATACAGTGTGTATGCTTCGGTGTTCTCTGTGAGGACTTTTCCAATGCCCTTTCTTTCGCTGGCACCGAGCTTGGTCTTCAGAACCTCGGCCACATTGTTGGCTATGTCTCCTTGTATAGCGAAGACGTCCCGAAAGTCTCGGTCGTAGCTCTGGACCCAGATGTGTCTGTCACTTGTCGCATCTATCATTTGAACGGTGATGCGAAGGGTATGGTCCGCTTTGCGTACGCTACCTTCGAGGATGGTGCCAGCATTCAGATCCATAGAGACCTCCTTAATCGGCTTCGGCGTCTTCTTGTACTGCATCACAGACGTTCGGGAGATGACCTCGAAGTCCCTAACCTTCGACAGCGTAGAGATCACTTCCTCAGTCATTCCGTCGGCGAAATACTCGTCCTCTGGATCCGGACTCATGTTCGCAAAGGGAAGGACGGCTATACGCTGACTACGAGCAGCCCCGTAGGACACGTCAGGTAACGCCACTTTTTCCCACGGCATTACGACTTTGTAGACATCAACCGGGAACCTCACGTTCTTCAGATCTCTCGGTACCAGCTTTACGAGGGGTTGGGAAACCTTGTTCCGGACTTGGCCGAAGACCTGGTCCGACACGCAGATCCCTTCAGGATCAGCGATGGGTTCTATCCTCGAAGCTATGTTGACGGCATCGCCGAGTATGTCGTTCGCCTGGTGTATTACATCCCCGAGATGGATGCCGATTCTTACCCTGATTTTCCATTCATCTTTGGACGAGACATTGTAGTTGTGCAAATACGACTGAATCTCTTCCGCACATCGCAGGGCGTCGAGGGCGCTCTCGAACTC
>DAFH01000016.1:2256-3022 GCA_002495485.1 Candidatus Bathyarchaeota archaeon UBA185 | reverse complement strand
TTGGCATATAAAATCGTTGAATACCAACTGTACGCTAATCTTTTCGAGAGTTTCTCGGTCCGTATTGGTTCTATACGTTATTGATGCTTCTTCAAGAAGTCGGGCCCGTAGAACGATGCTGTAGTTCCCAGTTCTTCTTCGATCTGCAACAGCCGATTGTACTTGCAAGTCCTCTCGCCGCGAGCCAGCGCTCCTGTCTTGATCTGCCCAGTGGCCAGGCCCACTGACAAGTCTGCTATTGACGTGTCCTCTGTCTCTCCGGATCTGTGGCTCATGACGAGTCCATAGTCGGCCTTTCTTGCCGCTTCAACTGCCTCGATCGTTTCGGTCAGCGTCCCTATTTGGTTCACCTTGATGAGTAGAGCGTTTGCGGCCTTGAGCCGTATTCCCTCCTCGACCCGTTTCANNGTGACGAACAGGTCGTCTCCGACGATCTGCATTCTCGTCCCGTACTTCTTCGTCATCTTCGCGAAGTTGTCAAAGTCCTCGTCGTGGAACGGATCCTCAATAGACTTCAGCGGAAAGTTTTGCGCGAGGTCTGCGTAGAGTTCGAATAGCTCCTCGGTCGAGATTTGTTTGCCATCAACGACATACTTCCCTCTCTCCTCCCTGTAGAAGCTGTCGGCAGCAGCATCCACGCCGAGCACGACATTCCGACCCGGCGAGTAACCAACCTCTTCTACAGCATCATTGATCTGTCCCAGCGCTTCCTCGACTTTATTGATCGGAGGAGCAAATCCCCCCTCATCCCCGACATTGATGGCGC
>DAFH01000016.1:1070-2206 GCA_002495485.1 Candidatus Bathyarchaeota archaeon UBA185 | reverse complement strand
CCCGTTGATTATGTTCATCATCGGTAGAGGGAGCACCGGTTTCCGCCCTCTTGCCACCGACTTGTAGAGTGGAGAATGGGCAGTGTCAGCGGAGGCTCTAGCGATCGCGATGGAGACTCCTAGAATCGCGTTGGCCCCAAGTCTGCTCTTGTTCTCCGTCCCGTCTAAGTCAATGAGCAGCCGGTCAATCTTGGACTGGTCTCGAGAGTCGAGATCTATAATCTTCGGAGCAAGGACCCGTTCAATATTCTCCAGCGCCTTCTGCACGCCCATGCCATGGTAGCGTTGNNAAGCGCCGGAAGGCACGGAGAATCTTCCGAATCCTTTCCTCGTGTAGAGGTCGACCTGAACCGTAGGATTTCCACGCGAGTCGAGAACTTCTCTTGACACGATTTTTTCGACTCTGAAATCTGAAGCTTCCAAGAATGTCTCCCGGACAGTCGGTGAATGCACGGGTTTTTACCGATTGCTCGCCCTCCTGATTCTAGCAAAGTTGTTGCTTTGCCTAGTACGTTTCCCATGTCTATTGTCGAGTGTTACAACATGCGTATTCGCATACTCTGCATCTTCCGTTCTCAAGAAAGGGTTGGTTCCTCGTGAGAACGGCGCTTGTCACCACGTTCCACGAAACGGTGAACTTCTGCTTCAACTCGGTCCTCGAGACTATGGGGACCAGCGTTCGCGATGTCGTCTATGAGCGCTTGAATAGCAGGGGCATAATCGCGTCCGACATTTCCAGCCGGTTCGAGGATGCCGTGGAGGTTCTCAACGAGTCCTTCGGTGGAAGCGCGCGGATTATCGTCTACAAGACTCTCGTAGAGCTGTATCAGCAGTATGGGATGCATGTCGACTTCACCTATCAGGATTCTCTGATGGATCACATGGTTCTGCTCAGGGAGCGGGTTGTGATGGATCACATGGTCCCGAAGAGGGCGCAACGAGACGATAGTGTCCTGTCTTACCGGCCAGCGTTGGTCCAGTCTCCGGGACCGACTCCTCGTAGTCGCTAAGCTCGACGTGTCACGTCTCCGAAGAATTCGGTCCGTGAACTCTCTCTGTATGTTTTCTCGCCGGAAATGGTTTAAGCCTCGCTCGTCGCTGCGGGCGGTTGCGCCGGGATGGCTGAGTGGTTAAAG
>DAFH01000016.1:759-1046 GCA_002495485.1 Candidatus Bathyarchaeota archaeon UBA185 | reverse complement strand
GGTCCGAGGCACGAGTCAGGACTCGCTATACTCTGCTTCCCTACTATCCTTATACTCGCCTAGATCAGGCAGTGAGATGGAAGTGCATCATGCGTGAAGTTCGATTGATTCACTATAGGCCTGTTGGTACTGCGAGCCGATGCAGCGAAGCTGAGTGAGAAGGAGGAGAATGAGTTGCAGGATGCTCACTTGGCGCACCTTGCCAAGCTTCACGATGAGGGGATACTGCTGGCGGCAGGTCCGGTGTCCGGTTCCCCCAGTCGCGATCTTCGCGGGCTGGAAATCTA
>DAFH01000016.1:0-751 GCA_002495485.1 Candidatus Bathyarchaeota archaeon UBA185 | reverse complement strand
GGTGCAATGAGCTTTTTCCATACTCGGTTTCCTCGATCCATGGCTGAAGCATAGAGTCATTCCAAATTTCCAACCGGACTGTACCGTTCACATCCTGTCACCGGAAGTCTTTTCGAGTATCTAATCGGACGGGAACGGGAAGAGTTCGACCGTTCGGTTGAATAGCTGATCTGGGCAAGCTCCAGGGCGATCTTAGCTATCTAAAGGCTGGTTTGTGCCGCGAGAAAAATTTTGTTTTCAGATTCTGGGAGAGGTCGGTTTTCTGTCTGGAACCATTCTCGGCGAGTCTGCCGATTATTNNAGAGTGCTTTATGGCGCATTCTAAGCGTGCTGAAGGTGCTTTATGGGACAGCCCTTCCAGATTTCGAATCCGGGCTTGTTCTGAACGACTTCACGAGCGAATTCAGATCGGGGCGGATCGTGTTTCGAGGCTCTGCGGTTGTAGGATTTTTGCCGGGGGGGTCTTGCCAGTTGAACCTGTTATGGGCGAGTTTGGGGACTCTGGGCTTGGATTGGCCGAGTCTCCGATTTTGGAGGTGCCGAGTAGGCGTAGAGGTCAACGTGAGAGATCGCAGAGTTCAAAAAGCCTGCTTGTCTTTGCGATCTGGGCTCGTTCTGGGCGATTTTCGATAGTAATTTATCTTTGCTACTCTGAAACGTAAATTCATGAAATCTCTTACAACCTTTCCTACTCCACAAAGTAATTGGGAGTTCCATCGAATGGAAAAACCCTTAACCTATCGGTGCTGTT
>DAFH01000168.1:187-4995 GCA_002495485.1 Candidatus Bathyarchaeota archaeon UBA185 | reverse complement strand
AAATGGTAGAGGTTGACGGAAGAGACCTTGAGGCTACAAAGTTCGGGAAACGGGTCTCAGAACTCTACATCGACCCAATGTCGGCGGTCATCCTCCGCGACGGCCTATACAGCCGAGCGAAAAAGATGACCGATTTTAGTCTGTTACATCTTATCTCAAAGACGCCCGATATTGCGCCGAGGCCACGTCCGCGGGGCAACGAGTTCGACAAGCTGGGAGTCTTAGCGGCGAGCCACAGCGACGAGTTCATGGGCGAGGTTCCTAACCAGTTCGAAGACCCCATCGCCTACGACGAGTTCCTATCGCAGCTCAAAGCCACGCTGGTATTGACCGACTGGATCAACGAGTACACCGAAGATCAGATTCTTGAGACTCGGAAGGTTGAGCCCGGGGATCTTCTGAGACTCGTCCAGGGAACCGAGTGGCTGGTGTTCGCGGCGCAAGAGCTGGGCAGGCTGTTCGGCCATAAGGATCTGCTGGCTCCGATGGAGATGTTGCGGGTCCGCGTTTCAAAGGGAGTGAAATCCGAGCTTGTAAAGCTGGTCGGACTCGAAGGTGTAGGACGTGTTCGGGCCCGTATGCTCTACAGTGCCGGGCTCAAGAGCATCGATGACATCAAGGAGAGAAGTCTGACCGAGTTGACGAGCATACCGAGTATCGGGCCATCGCTGGCGAAGAGGATCAAGGAGCAGGCCGGGGGATTGATCAAGGCTGAAGAATGGGAGAAAGCGAAGTCCACCAAGTCCTCCGAGGCGGAACAACAGGTCATGCTGACCGAGTACGAGGACGCCGCTTAGCCTGACGAAAACTCGGGTTTCCTAGGCTTATAATACAACGACGTGTCGGGTGCGTCCAGAGACGTATCGTAGATGGGGAAGATCAAGGTCGCCCTCGCAGGCGTTGGTAACTGTGCCAGCGCGCTGATACAGGGCATTCAGTATTATCGAAAGAATCCTCCGAAGGAGGACGGCCTGACCACGGGCCTCATGCACCCTACCTTCGGACCGTACAAGGTCGAGGACATCAGCTTCGTAGCGGCCTTCGAGGTCAACAAGAAGAAGATCGGACGAGACCTCAGCAAGGCCATCTTCACAGAGCCAAACTGCGCGCCGAGGATCAGCGACGTTCCCGACATGGATGTGACTGTGAGGCCGGGACCTGTGCTCGACGGTGTCGCTCCTCACATGAAGGATGCGTTCCAGGTCTACAGCAAGAGCCGAACGAAGCCTGTGGACGTGGCCGCGGAGTTGAAGGATTCTGGTGCGGAGATTCTAGTCAACTATCTTCCAGTGGGTAGTGAGAAGGGCGCACGATACTACGCGCAGCAGGCGCTGGATGCTGGATGTGGCTTCGTCAACTGCATTCCAGAGTTCATCGCTTCAACCGATAGCTGGGCCCAGAAGTTCGAAGAGAGGAAGCTCCCTATCGCGGGCGACGATGTGAAGAGCCAGGTCGGCGCGACGATTGTTCATCGCTCACTCGTCGATCTCTGCTTGAGGCGTGGGGTCCGGGTTGATGAGAGCTATCAGCTCAACTTGGGCGGGGACACAGATTTTCTCAATATGACGGTCGAAGAGAGGCTTCACTCGAAACGGATCAGCAAGACGACCGCGGTCGCGAGCCTCATCCCGTACCAGGTCCCGACGCGTATTGGTCCGTCAGACTATGTGCCTCATCTGAAGAACAAGAAGATCTGCTACATCTACCTCAAAGGCCGAGGATGGGGAAACGTGCCGCTTCAGATCGATCTCAAGCTAGCAGTCGAGGATTCGCCTAACAGCGGAGGAGTCGTGGCCGATGTCATCAGAGCAGTGAAGATTGGTCTTGATCGTGGGATTGGTGGACCCTTGACGAGCATCTCGTCTTACAGTTTCAAGTATCCGCCCGTTAAGATTCCTGACGGGCAGGCTCAGCAGTGGGTCGAAGAGTACATTCAGGGAAAGAGAGAACGCTAGGCTGAGCGCCGGTTCTTCCGGGCGGGGGTTGTCGGGACTGCTTCCATCCAGTCCACTTTCAATGGGCCTCGCTGCCTCCACTCGTCATAGTGCTCCATTATCCCCGTGAAGAGTAGCGGCAGACCGATCGTCGCGTCAACGTGTGCAGTGCACTGTTGTGCGTTTGGGTCGAGCTTGCCCCATGACTGGCTTTCAGGGAGTTCGCAGCCGGATAGTCCCCCGAACTTGGGGTCATCTGTCGTCACCTGGATAGCGTAGCTGTGTGGAGGTACCTCCCAGCCCGATATCTCTGCCATCGGCACGACCTGCTGGATGTAGTTCTTGGGAGTGCCTCCTCCGATGAAAATTACTCCGGACTTTTGGAACTGGTGTTTGAGACCCATTATCTCTATGTTGTCCAACAGAGCGTCGTAGACGGCAGCTGGCGCGTTCTTCTTCATCTTCTCGTTGCGGTAGACCGTAAAGGCCATGCCGATGCTGCTGTCAGCGAGTGCTGGGACGAAAACCGGAGTGCGCTCCTTGGCCGCCGTTGCGAGTATTCCGTAGTCGTCGTGTATCCTCTCGCCCAACAGCTGAAAGAGCTCGCGGCTCGAGTAGCCTCCCGGCTGGAGGGTCTCGGCGAATTTCTCGACGAACTCGTCCGCCCTGTTGAACAATACATCGTCCGCGTAGGTGTCATAGACGCGATCGATACGCATCTCGCGGAGCGTCGGGTCGTCGATGTGATGATGCGCAATATAGTGGCGTCCACCGAGGCTCTCGTAGAGGTCGTGGCTGAGGTTCGCGCCGGTGGAGACGAGGACGTCGATGGCGTGGAATGCGATAAGGTCGCGGATTATCCGCCGCATTCCTCCGGCGATCATGGCTCCTGAGAGGCCGAAGAGGATCATGGGCCTGTCAGGGTCCGTTAGCATCTTGAGCCATATTCTGTAGGCCTGGCCGAGGTTCCGGCTCTGGAAAGAGGTGGAGTTGAACGCCTCGAGCGCTTCGCTTACTGATCGGACCTTCGCGACATCATAGTGTTGTACGGGATTCTTGAACGCGTCTCCTCTCGAAGTGTGACGGATGCTGGTGGCGGTTTGCGGAGAATATTCCTTCGGTTGTGAGTTATTGTTTCTTCCCGGGCTCATTTTATCGGACTGCGCTTTGCTGCATCGTTGATCTTTCTATATTAAAACTACCTTTCAGCTCTCCGAGTCTGCGATCAAATGATCCATCCGCAAGTTCTGAATGAAATATCGCGGGGACAAGATCCGAATGGGCTATCTAACTTCTCCACCGAACGTGTGTCGACGGACTAGGCCCCGCTTCGGCCGAGTGTAGACTGGCTTCTTCGGGNNATCGAGACCCTTGGAAATGCGACTGGCACACTCGGTACAGACGGTCCAGAGACATTCCGAATTACAGTAGCAACACTTGGAAACCTGCTTTCGGGCACGATCCCAAGGATAGACATCGTCTCTGTGGAGCTTGGCCATTACACTCCTACTCTCATCGGCCAAATTTGGGCGTTTCGTCAGAACCGCTCTAGGAAGGGCTCAGCTCTCGACGAGTTCTAGGTCGCTCATGAGTTTCTTGTAGTGCGAGTTGATTATCTCCCACATCTTGTCGCGGTTGGGTCCCGTGACGGTTTCACGCTCAAATGAGAGTGAGAGGGCCTGTTCAGGGAGTTTGAAGCCGTCGATCTTGATCTGAGGCAGATTCGACCTTGCGAGGTCATCGTTTATCGACTGCTCGAGCTCTCTGAGCCGTTTAGGAGCAGACATCCCGGATGACAGCTTAGAAGGCTCATCCGCAAGCTGGATATTTAGCCAGTGTAACCGGGAGAGAAGGTCTTCCGGGCTGGCAGATTCTCACGCGCTGCTCTGGATGCTTATCTCGCGCTTCAGCTCCCTGTAGGCGCGTCGGACCTCTTCTACCGACGCTTCGTCCTCGAGCGTGGTGACATCGCCTATGGGCTGGTTCACGACCACCGCGTGGACTACTCGCCGCATTATCTTGGCGCTTCTGGTTTTCGGGAGCTTAGATACGAAGTAGACCTGTTTGAGACTCGCAACAGGTCCGACACGTTCTCGGACCCATTCGTGCAGTTCCTTGTCAAGTTCGGGCTTCGACGTGTGGCCCGATCTGAGAATCACGAAGGCGACCGGTACCTCGCCCTTGATCTCGTCCGGGACGGCCACCGCCGCGGCCTCGGCAACGGCCGGGTGTTGGATCAGCGCCGATTCGAGCTCGTAGGTGCCGAGGCGGTGGCCGGCGACCTTGATGACCTCGTCCGCCCTGCCGAGCATCCAGAAGTATCCGTCGTTGTCCCTTACCGCATAGTCGCCTGCGTAGAAGCTGCCCGGGAACCGAGTCCAGTAGACCTGCTTGTATCGCTCCGGGTCCTTGTGAATCGTCAGCGGCATTCCAGGCCACGGATTCTTGATGATGAGCAAGCCCCGCTCTAGAGATTTCTGGGGCTCGCCGTGGTCGTTGACCACGTCAGCGTCGATGCCGGGGATTGGGAGCCCGTTGGTACCGGGTTTCATCGGTAGCATGTAGAGTCCCGGTGTGTGGCTGACGAGTATTCCTCCGGTCTCTGTCATCCACCATGTGCTTCCAAACGGAATGTTGCCAGGTCCGACGTGCCTGTGCATCCAGCGGTAGGCTTCCGGGTTGATGGGCTCGCCTACGGAGTGCATCAGGCGGACTGTGCTGGTGTCGTGTTTCTTGACCCAGGCTTCGCCGTGGCGCATGAATCCGCGGATTGCTGTTGGCGACGTGTAGAGTATGTTGACGCGGTGGCGTTCTATGATCGAGGCCCACCGGTCAGGCTCGGGATAGTCTAGGGCTCCCTCGTACATGAGCGTG
>DAFH01000168.1:0-148 GCA_002495485.1 Candidatus Bathyarchaeota archaeon UBA185 | reverse complement strand
GTGACCCAGCCGATGTCGGCGGTGCACCAGTACACGTCTTGGTCTTTCGCGTCGAAGACCCAGCGCATCGTTGCGTGCAGGAGTGTGAGGTATCCGCCTGTATCGTGGACCTGGCCCTTCGGCCGTCCGGTGGTGCCGGAGGTGTAGA
>DAFH01000142.1 GCA_002495485.1 Candidatus Bathyarchaeota archaeon UBA185 | reverse complement strand
CTACTAGAAAAAAGAATTCTTTTTTCTGCACTCTTTCGGACTGGTGGCTCTTCTGGAAACGCTTTATTGATCGAACCTTGTGGTTGGCGCCATGAAGCTGATCCTTGAGGAGGGTGCGCGGGAGGGCGCGATCCGGGTCGATCTGGCTTGGGAGGTTTTCTTCGATTCGAAGTCGGTTATGCCTGAGGGGCATGGAGGCCGGCTGGTCCCTTTTACTGTCTGGCTCTGGGACGAGCTTGGGAAGAAGTCTGGGAGCCTGAACAGGAACGCATCGAGCGAGCTGACGCTGGCGATCCCCCCGCTGGGCCAGGAGGGGCTCGATTTCCTAGTACGGCTCGCCTCTTTCTGGGCTGACGAGGTCCACTTGAAGAAGGGCGGGGTGGTTTCGGGTAATCTGTGGAAGAAGCCAGTGGTGAACGTCTTCGACGACAAGGCTATCGACGGGGCTGAAAGATCATTGACGCGCAAGGGCGACGATAGCTACTCGCTATTCTTCATGCCGCTGCTCGGACCTGGCCGGGCTTTCTTCAGGGTCGAACTAGTCGAGAATGGACAGTCGGCTGCGCGCTTCCACAGCCACTCCGAGGTTGACGAGTACTACCTGATCCTAGACGGGTCCGGAACGCTGAGGTACAACGGGAAAGAGTTGGTGGTCAAGCGTGGGGACCTTATCGGCAAGCCAACCGGACCGGATGCTACGTCCCAGCTGATCGCGGACTGCGGGGAACGGCTCCGTATTCTCGACATGGAGGTCTGGCACGACCGCCCCTACANNCTCGAAAGACCTCGTGCTCAACCCAGACTTCAACGAGATCTTCATGCGTGGACCGGGATGGGGAGCGCTAGTCCCCGCGGAGGCCCTCATAAACTCGGAGGACTTCCGGAGGCACTACGACGAAGGATACTTTAGAAGCAAGGACGGCAGTTGGGCCCCGTCAAAGAACCGGGGCCACAGGAAGGTCAGAGAAAANNTGGCCGCCCAAGGTCCCAGTCGGAAACAAAATTCCTACAGGAGACGCTCTGGAACGCTCCTACTTTCGAGCGGCACGACCTTCCTCATCTTCAACACGATTGCTGAAGCATCGTATCCCAACTATAGCGTAAGGACAAATGCGCTGAGCGATCTCGGAGCGGTCGGGGCGCCGACTCGATTCTTCTGGGATGGCCAATTGTTCGTCGTGGGCGTTCTCGCGTTTCTCGGAATGTATTTCCTCTTCATCAAGAATGGATGGCCAGCTCCGATCTCGAGGAGCAGACTGACCGCGGCAATTTTTCTTCTACCCGCTGTCGGAACAATAATTGTGTCATTATTCCCGGAGAATTTCGTCCTCGGCGTCCATGGCCTCGGCGCTCTGACGGCCTTTGTATTCGGTGGGGTCTCTGAAATCTACGCCTACAGGATGACAAAATCTCCGTTCAGGTACTTCTCCGCAATCCTCGGAATGGTCACTTTCACTGCGATCGTCCTCTTAGGAACCGCCACCACCATGTTCGGTTTTGGGCTGATCGAGCGAATGATCGTGTATCCGTTATTCATCTGGGAGATTGCTCTTGGAAGCTACTTGATGGCTCTACCTGCCGCTTGAGATTTCGAAGTGCTCGGATAGTCTTATGTGGTCACGGTCGAGGAGCTTGTCGTCTGAGAAACTTTGGAACCGGCTGAGGGAGTTCGGGACTTAGCTCCCGGCTTATGGATCTGGCGCGCAAAGCACCCGGGCTGGACGGCCGACGCTGACTGGCAACCGATAGTCACGTCGACGTTCGTCGAAGCTGGTGAAGAGAGGCTGGTCCTAGACCCGCTCGCCCCCGCCCCGGATGCCAAGGATGTCTGGAAGCGGCTTGATGAAAATCAGCCCACAGCCGCAGTAGTCCTCATGCCAGACCACGTTCGTGACGTCGACCTCTTCGTTCGGCGGTACGGGGCTCACGGTTTCGGCCCACTGTTCTACTTCCCCGACGATGTCCCAAAGCACAAGCTGGAGCCTATTCTGGCGGACAGCAAGCTTCCGGGAGGTCTCCTTGCTCTTTATGACGGGCGAGGAAGGCTTGAGACCCCGATCTGGCTGCCGGAGCATCGAGTGATAGTGTTCGGAGACGCGCTGACCGAACGCGAGGGTGAACTTCGCGTCTGGGACTCGCGGTGGCACGCAAAGCGGGAACTGCCCGCTCTCAGAGCGATGCTTCAACTTCCCTTCGAGCGGGTCATTATTTCACACTGCGATGAGGAGCCGGTCCAATCCCGCGCGGCGTTCGAGCGGGCTCTCGAACTCCAACCATGGAAAGGCTAGAGCCGACTTCGGACCTCTTCCAGATCAAGGCGCGTAAAACCTCGGTGCTCAAGTCACACCGGCCTTCTTTCCCAGCTGTCTCGATGGCAAGTCTTTGATTAGCGACAAGACCTCGAGACCGACAAGGATCAGTAGTACAGCCACGAGACCATAGTCCCAGCTGTAGCCTTCTAGCGTACCAGTTGTAGCATGTCTCAGGTTTAGACCCAGCTCGAGCAGTAGGAAACAACCAAGGCCGACGACCTCGGCGCCGATGATCTTGAATCTGGTCGCGAGCGCTATCTTCATTGTCTAGTCCCTCGATGAAGGGTCTGGTAGAGCGAGATGATGAGAGTGGCGAACGGGAGCACTATCACGATGCCGATGAGCACCGTGAGCCTTCGAAGCTTGCTGATCTCAAGACTAGTCAGCGTCAGGTCCGGCTCTTTTCTTATTCCCTGCCTTGACAGGGAAAGTGACTGGACGAGGATGGCTAGGCAATTGAGAGAGAACCCGAACCAGAACACGCCGTAGGAACATGTGGATGAGGGCACGTGAGGATAGAGCAGGTACGGCAGCGCGACCGCTGCACTTAGGATTGAGGCTATGAAAAACTCGGTGATGATAAATCTGGCTCCGTGCATTTTGATGTCGTAGCTCATCGTTTCTTTGATGTTAATGTCGAACAGGCTAGGCTGGGAAGGCTCACCGCCTTTCCATTTGCGACGAGTGTTCTGTAGGCTAGATTGCTTCATGATCTATCAAAGCATAGTTGAGCAATATTGGGAATCGTCCAGACCTTCCCCTTCGCGTAGGGTCCAGACTAACCGCTAAATTCCCACAGTCACTCTTTCGATGTCATGACTGTTTCAGAAAACCAGGAAGAACTTGGATCACTCTCGGACATGTACGATGAGCTCAAGCGCGATGCGAGAACGATCATAGCCGACCTTCGTGGCGGCGTCGCGATGTGGCGTGAGGCAGCGGCCGCCAACCTCGCCGCAGCAGGCTTTCTGCTCATCCTANNACCCTAGCTTTAACGACCTATGAGAAAATAGGCGGAGTTGGCTTCAGCGAGGGTACGGTCCTAACTGCCGCACAGATTGTGCTGGCATTTGTTCTGATCGGTTTCGCCACTATCGGTTTTCAAAAATACTTCCAGCTTAGAAGAAAGTATGCAGGTCTCTTTGACCGGGCCAAGAAGCTAGACTAGTCTTGCCTTCCGGGAACCTCAACCGGACACTTCGCTATCTCGACGCCATTGATAGTGGTGGTGGCCGAGCTTCGAGGATGAGCTTCTACTACATTGCGGGAAATGAGGAGAACCTTCGACGCTGGGAACAGAAACTCATCAGCGAATGGCGCATAGTCGAAAAGTTCCAAGAAGAAGATCGGGACTATTATCGGAAGACGGATTTCGGGGAACATCTCCACAAGCTGCTCAAGAATCACCAATTCCTCGGAGGACTGTTTGAAGAACTCATCCGAGACAGACTAAGACCCAGTTCCTGAGAATTGAAGATCAGTCGAGGTCCTTTCGCATTCGTATCTCTCTGGCCCCAGGACCGATTGACCGGGTCCATTGATTCTCTTCCTCGTGAGTGATTCTGTAGCCCAAGTGCTGCCACCAAGGCAACGACTTCCACGCAACGCCCTGAGCGTTTCGACTTGTGCCGCAAGTGACCGCTCGCTTCTGTTCGCTTCTTGCGCGATTTTCAACCGACTGGACGAGACGCGTTCCTATTCCCTTCCCTTGCAATTCGCGAGGGACGTCGATATCGACGAGTTCGAGTTCGGCACCTCTGTCCTCCAATGTGACGCAGCCGACAATGCGCCCATCCATCTCGGCAACCAAGACCTCTTCTCCCCGCACAATATTCGGGTCCTTCCAGGCAGAAGTCAGTCTTGACACATCGCGGAACGGAGAAGTGGTGCTTGCGCCGAACCCGAGGTCCTCATTCGGAAGAGTGGAGGAGTTGGAAACCTCTACGATCTTCGGAATGTCTTCTCTCTTTGCCGGACGGACGAGAACATTGAGTCCCTGTCTACTCGTCTTAATGCTTAACCCCTCCAACTCGAAGTAGCGCGGGACTAGCGGTTTCCTGTCGACAATTTTCTAGTCGTCCGCGAATGTGTTCGCCTTCTCATATGGGGAAGTGATACGCTTGCGATTTGGCCTTGCACCACTTTCCTATCTTCTGGATTCTTAATCTTCGATGCTAGCCTTTTCGCTCGTTCGAGATATCTTTGGGCATTCTGCCTGTCGCCCGCGGCAGAGTGGGCTCTGGCGAGCCCTTCGTAGGAGGATGGAAGGTGAAAGTCTTCGAATTCTTCGCCTCCGGACCTGACGCAGGCTATCGATTTCTTGGCATGGTAGAGTGCTGATTCGGGCATTCCAAGCATTGAGTAGACTCGTGCAATCTGCCACTCTGCCACCGCAAAATTCACAGGGGTCCCGGCTTCGCCCCAATGAAAACGCATTGCGTGCACATCCCGAATCATCTCTGCATCCTCTTCGCGTGTCCGGCTCTTCTTTTCCATGAGATCCCAGACGTGGTTGAATAGAGCGCTGCCAATCTTCCGGTGCTGGTTCTTGGACAGGAGTCTATGTCCTTGTCTCATTCAGAAACCTCTTGATTCCCGTTCCAAACATCAACATCATCAACCAGAAGCCGATGAGCATCGCCACCAAGGCGTAGCTGCTGTACAGGTTCAAGACGATGAGGCCTGCGGCAATGATTGTTGCAACTACGAAATTCGAGAGTCCCCACAGAACGTTCGTTTTCGGGGAGGACCTCTGACCGAATGGGCGTCTGAAGATTTTGCCTGCTGCCCCGAAGACGAAGTGAGGCATCTTNNCTGGCGCTGATTTCTGCCCAAAGGGACTTCTGAACACCTTTCCCGCAGCGCCGAAGACGAAGTGAGGCACTCCATTCCCTAGGAGGAAGCCCAAGATGAAGTACCAGATTAGGTATAATTGGAGAGCCAGACTTTGATCCTCCTTAAAGGAACGACCAAGTCCTCTTTTCCTATCTTATCAGTGTTCGGAGTGGGTAGAATCGCGCGTGACTGCTCCCCATTCCTCTTAAGTAAGAGACGTTGACTCAGCAGACCCGAGGGTCATTCATGCAGGTAACTTCTCAAACTGAGCAGACGGTACAGCAGGTCCGGCGTTACGATCTCTTCCTCGATATCGACTTCGAAAAGACCTCGTTCAGCGGAAAGGTATCGGTCGAACTGAATGCTACGGGAGACTTCAAGCTGGATGCTGTTGGATTACAGATCGCGAGCGTGAAACAGGGAAACCGGAATATTCCGTTCAAACAGACCAGCACCGGTCTCGAGGTTAAGTCTGGCAAGTTCAGCGGACCCGTGGATATCGAGTTCAGCGGCAAGGCCTCGGAGTATTTCACGGGGTTGTACAAGGCGTCGTATGGCGACGGGTACATTCTGACGACCCATCTAGAGTCTGTTCAGGCTCGGAAGCTCTTTCCGTGCGTTGATCATCCGGCATTCAAGGCTCTCTTCAAACTCGTTGTGCGCGTAAGGCCCGATCTCAAGGTCATTTCGAACATGCCGATAGAGTCTGAGGATCTGCGGGCGAACAAGAAGACCGTCTCTTTCAAGGAGACACCGAAGATGAGCACGTATCTGCTCTATCTTGGGGTTGGGAAATTTGTCGAGGAGCATAGCCGTCATGGTCCGACGCATCTCTACGCGGCTTATGCTCGGCCGAAGGGTGTCATCAAGACGGAGTTTAGTCTGGAGGCTGCGCAGAAGGTCCTCGACTATTACGAATCGTATTTTGGGATTCCGTATCAGCTGCCGAAGTTGCACCAAGTTGCGGTGCCTGAGTTTGCGTATGGTGCGATGGAGAACTGGGGCGCGATCACCTACCGCGAGATCTTGATGCACGTTGACAAGGATACAAGTGTGGATGTTCGGAAGGCGGTGGCGGGCGTTGTCGCGCACGAGATTGCGCACATGTGGTTCGGAGACCTGGTTACGATGAAATGGTGGGACGATGTTTGGCTGAACGAGAGCTTCGCGACCTACATGGCCTACAAGGCCATCGACCACGCCCACCCAGAATGGCATATCTGGGAGACATTCTACAACGGACGGTCCTCTTCCGAGACCTTAGCCGGAGCCATGAAACGAGACTCTTTGATGAACACGCATCCAATTCACGTTCCCGTGAACACCCCGGAAGAACTGGAGGAGATCTTCGACGAAATCAGC
>DAFH01000071.1 GCA_002495485.1 Candidatus Bathyarchaeota archaeon UBA185 | reverse complement strand
ACAATAATCATCAGGTGGCACCAATCGCAGCCAAATGTATTCAGAGGGTGGAGAGAGCGGATTCCATCTCTATCCTTGAGATTCAAGGAGGTCCAGTGAAACGCGTCCATGATGTTCTCGCACGGGTTAGGACAAGCGCTTTTAACAGCCAGACCCGACTATGAATCGGTGAGCGTTGTCAACCAAGGAAAGGACGGTCACCACATCCCTTAGGATTAGCGAAACCGCTTACAAGGCGCTCCAGGAAGACGCTANNGCCGAGCACGACAGGTATCTCAAGAAATATGGGCTTCTCAAGGTCATAACTCCGTTGTGGGACGAATTGCTTAACGCTGCGTCGGACGAAGCAATCGTCAGAGCCGGCAAGGCATTGGGACCTGGCGCCCTTCCCAGCATAATCATCTCGATGAGAGGTGAGCTTACTGTGCCGGGCATACTCGATTGGCTGAAACGNNATGGGGACCTACTCGAATCTCTGCGACTACAGCGAGATTTCCCATGAGGGAAAGACTTCGGTTACAATGGCCCACGGAGGTGGTCCGAAAGAAAGTCTGTTACTCGCTAGCTACCTGGATTCTCTGTTCAAAACAGCCGGGAAGCAGATCAAGATTACTCAGCTCAAAGATTCCGTCACGTTTGAAGTATAGGCTCGGAGACCTTACCGCGGATGTTCCGAATGCATCTCGCTACATTTGGTGTCCTTCGATACGTCGTAGTCATTAGCCGAACTTCTTCACGACAAAACCTGGGGGTGATACAAGATTGGAAAAAATGCTCGTAGTCGTCTTTGACGATGAGACCAAGGCCTACGATGGATCAAGCGCATTGAAGGAACTCGATTCCGAGGGAAGCATCTCTATTCACGGCATATCAGTCGTCAAGAAAAACTCTGACGGGTCGCTCGTCACCGAAGAGGTCGAGGGCGATTTTCCGATACGAACGGCGGCGGGGACGGCAATAGGCGCTCTAATCGGCGTCTTGGGCGGACCCGTGGGGCTGGGCGTCGGAACCGCAACCGGTGCGCTGGCGGGATACATTGCTGACCTGCACAGGGCCGGCGTCGACGCGGACTATTTCGACGAAGTCTCTACCAAACTCACACCTGGCAAGTGGGCCGTAGTTTCGGACATCAGCGAAGAGTGGGAGACCCCGGTCGACACCAAGATGGAAGCCCTGGGCGGCAGCGTGTTCAGAGCTACCAGGCAAAGCGTGGAAAAGGAACAGGAAGCGAAAGAGGAGGCCGGGTTGAAAGCGCGCATGGCTAATCTGAAGCAAGAGCAAGCCAAGGCAAGACAAGACCAAAAAGCCAAGATTCGGGCAAAAATCGACAGTCTACACGCGAAGCTGGAGGCGAAGAAGCAGGGGGCGAAGGAGCGGTCAGAACAACGCAAGAAAGAGACAGACGCCAAGGTCCACGCCCTACAGGAGAAGGCAAAGGAGTCACGTGGCAACACCAAGGCGAAGATTCAGGCCAGGATTGCTTCGCTGCGCGAGAAGCACAAGTAGCCGCACGGCAGCAACGTCAGACCACGCTCGGATCGAAACCGTTGGAAGGGCCCGTATACAGGCCTAGTTGCCTAGCGTAGAGCATACTAGGTTATTTCTTTCACTTCAGAGTCGGTGCTGAAGAGGCTCAAGCGACGAACACTCCGAACGAGAGACGCCCAGCAAAAGCGCGAACAGCCTTGCTGGACCGCTAGCTGTACACTCTAGAATTGCTTAATACGCTATCATGAAAAACGACCAAGAACGACAGACCTTGTTCTGTCCAAACTGCGGGAAACCTGTACCGGTAAACGCACCCTTCTGCCCCTCGTGCGCCGCTAGGCTTTCCGGGAGCGCAACGCCAGCCGCGTCGCAACCAACTCGGTCTTACGGAACGGCCCAGCCGCCGCAAAGGGAGTACGGGCATCATGGAAGCATGGTCGGAGGGATTGTCGTCGCCTTCATCCTCCTAATAGTGATAGGCTGGATTCCAGTCCTCGGGCCGGCGATTGCAGGCTTGGTCGCGGGCATAATTGCTCGAGGAATAGGTAGGGGCGCTACTGCGGGCTTCATCGCCGGCATCACCGGCGGGGTCATCGCCGTCCTTATCCTGGGCACCGTCGGTTCACTCATCGCCGGGCCGATCGGGCTCGGTTTCATGGGTGCAGCGGTCGGAGCCGGAATAGGCGGTATCTTTCTCCTCCTGTCATTCGGCAACGCCATCATCTGCGCAATCGCCGGTGCCATCGGCGGGGCAATGAGACCCTAGTCTTCGCCCAACCAAAGTCAACGGCTCGATTTGCTGCTGTAGACGCTCCGGGGCATTTCGCCGGAAACCGATTATAGCCCGTCGTTCCGCGTCGACGCAAACTTGGTATCAAATCGCGGTGGAGAAGACTGGTCGAGGCGTGTCTATGAAGCCAACGCCAGCATCTACCAGCCGGTTCTTGAGGCGGGGCTGAAAAGAGCCCCAGGTGAGGTTAGAGGAATGACGAGAATCTTCAGGAGCCACGGAGTCGGCGTCGAAAGCGAGATTCTGGACCTTGCTTGCGGGATAGGGAGGCACTCGGTCCATCTGGCGAAGGCCGGCTATCGCGTCACCGGCGTAGATCTATCGTCCACGTTCCTCAGACGCGCGAGGAGGCTTGCCACAGAAGAGGGTGTCTCTCGGAGCGCGAAGTTCGTGCGCGGAAGGTTCTCCAATCTGTCAGAGGTCCTGTCCAGGCCGAAACAGGGGAAGTTCAACGGAATCATCGTGATGGACCATTCGATTGGCGTCACGGGACGCGACGAAGACGACCAAACGCTCTTCCGCGACCTAGCGGGCGCGGCCAAGAAGGGTGCGGTTTTGATCGTAGAAATCTTCGACAGGGACTACGGCGTGAAGCATTTCGGCTCGACGTTGGTAGAGGAGTTCCCTCGCAACTTGGTTCGCATCTGGAAGAGACTCTCCCCGCTCGGAAGCCGAGTCTTGGAGGCAGAGTGGAGTTTCTACAGGAAGCAATCGAACAGGAGTCTGAAGCACCTACTCACGACCAAGGTGCGAACGAGACACTACTCTGTGAGGGAACTCAAGAGCCTGGTAAGGAAGGCTGGCTGGAAGTATCTGACCTGCTACGGAAGGCTAGAGGACACCCGTCCTTTTACGAGGAACGACTTTCAGGCGTTCTTGGTCTTCAAACGCTAGTCCTCTTGGACCGCCCGCGAGGGACAGGAATCACCCACATCGGTAGAACTAGGGCGGTGCGTCTCCTTCACCCTCCTATCGGGCTCATGTTCTTCACCAGCAGAACCTCCCCTGGCACGACCACCATCTTTGTGTACAGGACCATGGCCCCGAAGGTCCCGTACTTCCTGGAAACTTCACCGAAGCTCGTCTTGACGAATCCCTCGGACCTGAACAGCGCCTCCGAAGCCACGTTGTCCGTCTCCACGCTGGCGTAGACTTCTTTCATTCCCGCGGCTCCGAAGTACCGCAGCGCGTCCTCCAAGAGCAGACCTCCCACGCCCTTCCCTCTCTGAGATTTGGCCACGGCGATGTAGTAGACGTATCCCAAGCCCGCTTCTAGCGTCTTCAGCATCACGAGCCCGACGGGCGAGCCCGACGACACCGCGGCTTTGACAATCTCCGCCTCCATCAAGGTCTTTCTCGAGTGTCTCAGGTACCATCCCTCGAAGCTCTCTTCGAGAATCCCACCGAGCTTGCTTCTCTCGGCAGCCGGCACGTCCACGATTACAATCCCATTCTGGGCGGTCAGAGGCGAAACACCTTCTCCGCATTACGCCATAGAATCATTTCTCTGTCGCGCCTGTCCACTTTCAGCTTACGGACGAGGGACAGCGCATCGGCAT
>DAFH01000188.1 GCA_002495485.1 Candidatus Bathyarchaeota archaeon UBA185 | reverse complement strand
AACGCAATGAGAGGTACCAGGGCCAAGTAGCTGGCTGGCCAAAAGACTAGTCGCGAGTTCTGCGTGTCGAGCTACGGCGTTGGCCGTTCATTCAATCCTATGCTACTAACGAGCTTGTTGAAGGCTGGCTCAGGACGTAGACTTGCCCAGAATTTGACAACATTCACGGCTACTATTCCCCCTGCGTGTTCCTCGCGAGCTTTCTCGAGATAGCTGATTGCTTTCTCCTTCTCACCGAGACCGCAGTGAACAAGGGCAATTGCAACAGGAGAGACGTATTTGTTCCGGGACTCTTCTTCTAGCTCTGTTAGAATCTTTCGCGATTCCTGAGGTTTTCCCGCACGTGCAAAGGCGAATCCGAGCTTGGCTCTGACCAATGCCTGACCATTTGAAAGGGTTACCGCCTTCTTCAGTACGTCTATTGCATCATCGATTCTAGACTGTTGCAGGTAGGCCTCCGCAAGTCTCTGATGCGCGGGAACGAAGTTCTCGTCTATCCGGAACATCTTCTCGCAAAACATTACCGACTTGTCGAATTGGTTCGCGTCGCAGAATTTCGCCGCCGCACAGTTGTTCACGTCCAAGGCGAGAGGATTCAGCTCGTAAGCTCTCTCGATCTCAGTTATCGCCTCGTCGAGTCTTCCCATGCATGCGAGGTGTACTCCGTACGAGTGGCAGACCTTGCCGTAGTTCGGGTTGAGGTTGAGTGCTAACTTGAACTCTTTCTCAGCGGCTGTTTGGTCGAAGAAGTATTCTCCCATGACAGCCCCTAGGGTTACGTGGGCCTCAGCTAGATCGTCAAGCGCCAGCGCCTTTTCAGCGTACTCTTTGGCCTTGGAGTAGCCCTCGTTGGGTGGGACCATTCCGTCCTCTGCCAGTCGGGCGTAGCAGTCGGCGATTCCAGAGTAGGCAAGGGCAAACTTCGGGTCTCTTCCCAATGCCTCCTTGAAGAAACGTATCGCTTTGAGGTAGCCTTGCTCGGTCATCTCGCCTCGGTGGAATGTGCCCTTCAGGTAGAGCGTGTACGCTTCCAGGTCGTCAGTGGGCTTCTTGTCGACCCTCTCCCGGTCGCTGGCTCCGAGATGGATTTCTAGAGCGCCTGCGACGCGCTGAGCGACATCGCTCTGAATAGCGAACACATCCTCAAGCTGTCTGTCGTAGGTCTGGGACCAGAGGTGTTCGTCCGATGGAACGTCTATCAGCTGAACTGTGATTCGTAGCCTGTTGGACGATTTTCTCACGCTTCCCTCAAGAACAGCTCCCACCGACAGCTCGTGAGCGATTTCGGAGACGCTCTTTCTGCTGCCCTTGTACTTCATCGCTGATGTCCGCGAAATCACTCCGAGGCCTCGGATCTTGGAAATTGTCGAGATGAGTTCCTCCGTCATCCCATCGGCAAAGTACTCCTCGCTCGGGTCCGGGCTTATGCTCGTCAGCGGCAGGACGACTATCCGCTTCTTGGATACCGACGCTATGGGTCTGGGAGCCGGTTTCTCGTAGGGGAGGACGATGCTGTAAACGTCCACCGGAGTCTCGATGTTCTTGAGGCTCCGCCTTCCTACGTATTCTACTTCGAGCTGGACCTTGTTCTTGATGTGGTCGTAGACTTGTTGTGTGATGCATATCTCCCCAGGCTTCGCAAGAGTCTCCATTCGCGAGGCCACGTTGACCGCATCGCCGTAAACATCCGCGTCACTGTGAATCACCTCGCCCACGTGGATGCCGATGCGAAGCACGATCCTTTTTTCAGGCTGGATCGAGACATTAGATTCGTGCAGTGCGTTCTGTATGGAAAAGGCGCACTTCACCGCGTCCAGCGCACTGGCGAATTCGACGAGGAAGCCGTCGCCCATCGTCTTGACTTCTTTGCCCTTGTGGAGGATCAGGCAGGCTCTGAGGACCGACCTCTGCTTCTCCAAGAGTTCGAGCGCCAGTGCCTCGTCACGCTGGGCGAGACTGGAGTAGCCGACCATGTCGGAGAACATTACTGCTGAGAGTCTACGATCCTCCAAATTCAAGTGAGTGGAACGATTCCTAGACCCGCGTGCGATAAATCCGTTGTGCTATACCAATCACTCTAGCGAAATACAACACTAGAGGACAAGAGAACTCAACGCTCGGAGCCAAAACCCTAGTCCTTATTATTACCAAGGGAAAAGTGATTTGGGTGATGCAAACGGCGAAGCAAGAATCGATTCAAGTCAGCGACATCATCACCAAGATCGCTGTAAGCGACCTCCAGA
This sequence comes from Candidatus Bathyarchaeota archaeon UBA185, assembly GCA_002495485.1. Classification (GTDB taxonomy): domain Archaea; phylum Thermoproteota; class Bathyarchaeia; order 40CM-2-53-6; family 40CM-2-53-6; genus 40CM-2-53-6. The sequence continues at coordinate 579 of DAFH01000188.1, read as the reverse complement.
AATCGAAGGATTGGTACTCGAGGCTCTTTGGGAAAGGACCAGACCTGGAACCGTTCCCAGGGAACGTTGAATACAAGATTGGCGGCGCGTGGGTCCAAATCCATAGTGGAAAGGTTCAGCCCTCAAGCTGGAACCTCGAGATCGAAGTACGAGACCTCTCGCGCGAGCGCGAGCGGCTGCGACGCAGTGGCATTGCGGCAACAGAGATCGCAACTGCACCCAACGTGATCAGCTGGTTCGACATCAAGGATCCCGACGGTAACGGCATGAGATGGTTCCAAGTTCTAACCTCAGAATCCAAAGTCACAGGCCGCAACTAGCGCGGACTATCACTACTCTTCTTCAGATGTGACGTACGTTTCGGCCGTGCTGTAGAATAGTTCTGCGATAGAGCTGGACCGCCTCGGTCAACCGCCGGCGCGCTTCAGAAGTGTAAGGCTCGAGTTGAAACATGACGTGCTGCACGCCAAGTTCGGCGTATCCTCGCATCGCCGTCGCAATCTCCTCCACCGTGCCCGTTAGTGGATTGTCGAAGAAACTCGGCTTCTTTGCCTGTAGATCGGGGAACCAGAGGCCGAT
>DAFH01000057.1:3912-5893 GCA_002495485.1 Candidatus Bathyarchaeota archaeon UBA185 | reverse complement strand
GAATAGATTGTCCGTAACGTGCCGCTTCTAGGCGACTTCGGCGATACGGCCCGTTCTTGCCTGGTACTGGTATCTGATTATTCTTTTGACACAGTCACCGTTGAGACACTGGTAGACTCGGTCTCCGTTGGCAAATAGTTCCCGCATGATCATCGGCTTGTCGCAGCCTACACATCTGAAGGCTCCGCTCCGCCTCTCCTCGATTAGGAGTCGAAGATCTATCATTCGCGTATCAGCCTCTTTCTTCAGGTACTGACGATATGCGAGGCTTAGAGTCTGCCAGTAGTCCGCGTTTTCCTGAGTTGTCTCGTACTCGAAGCTCCTGCCCGCTACAACCGGGGGCTTGTAGCCTTCTGCGACAAACACCGGATTCTTCGAATATGGGACTTTGATCCGAGGTGGACCTCCATGAGATGTGGGATGAACAGTGTGGACGGAATTATCAGTGTGGCTACCGTGATGAACGGCCACGGCCCTTCAGTTAAGGCCCCTGCGAACTGGGCTACTTCTTTCTGCTGGTACGGGACCTGTCTGTCGAGAGGACATGCGCAGGCGGAGACCCTTTTCCTACTGGATTCTGGCGGCGATCGTTCTAATGAACGATCTGTCTAGGGCACCAGCTTCGTAAAGGTTGACCATTGTGTTGGTGCTGGCCTCGCCTGAGAGACGCCCCTGATCGCCGCGTACGTGCCTCCACTTTAGCTGGGTATGTCCGCTTTTTGAGTTGTAGATTATTCCGAGTACGTAGTTCACTCTGACAAAGCTGATGTCATTGACCCGGCCAAGTGTCACCTTGTCCTCGGCCTCCACGTACATGGTTCCGAGATCTCGCGATCTCTCCGGAAAGACCGACGCATCAAGCTGATAATCGGTCGGAATGAATGAGCGGCATGTGCTGGTGATCATGAACCTGCGAAATGCTTCTAGGGAACAACTCGTCTCGATCTTGGGCAATACTATCGCACCGACCGGAAGCCGCGCGTTCCATTGGTAAGGGAACAGTCAATCTAATAACTTCATGCCCTGGGGTAAGAGCAGACTAATACAATCCTCTTTTCTACTCCGCTGTTATCGTCCAAGCGTCTAGTTCGCGTAGTCCAAACCCATGAGGCGCCTCTGAAAATGGCTATACTAGTGAAGGTACCACCTCAAGTCCTAGAGGACCTTGTCAGCGCGGCGATCTTGAAACAGGGCCGAATCTACAGGGGAGAGCTGGCCAAGCTGGTAGGGGCTTCGAAGGAGTCACTGGACGGGAAGACGTCTCTTTACCTGATCAGTCTCATGAAGCTCTGCGGTCTGGCCGAGGCGGACATGACGAAGGTCCTCAAGAAATCGAAGATCGTCAACCAGAGAGGAGCCGTTACTCGGGACATTTCGGGCGGCGAGGAGTTGAAGGAGGTTATAGACAACGCGCTGGAAGGATTCCAGACGCTCATATCGGAGAGCTTCAAACCTACGGCTCGTGAAACCCTACCCACTACCAATCAGGCGGGCTCCAAGAAGAGGATAGAAGAAGATAGGGACGAGAATAGCTAGCTATCCTGCGCAATCTGTTCTCGTGGAGCGGCGAGTTGTAGGATCTATCTGCTGACCACGCGGATCGGTTCTATCTTGAACAGGACCCGCTTCTCGCCGGGGCTTCTGTGGGGATATTTTTCCAGCCCTTGGTACTTCTTGGCCATTTTATCGATGTGATCCTCAGCCGCCTTCCCAGTAACCTGATCTACGACCTTGCCGCGAATGATGATCAGGTTGTAGGGGTTTGCCTGGTCCGTTATGGCCAGTGCGACGTGAGGGTTCTTCTTCACGTTGCGATGCTTGACGCGGCCAACTGCGGTATTGATGAGTACGTAGTTGCCGTCGGTGTCAACCCATGTCGGCGTGACCTGCGGGGTCCCATCAGGATTGACGGTGGCTATGTAGACGAAGTTCTTGCCTTCCAGCATCTTCCTAGCGCTGTCACTTAGCTTAGGCATCTTGG
>DAFH01000057.1:0-3901 GCA_002495485.1 Candidatus Bathyarchaeota archaeon UBA185 | reverse complement strand
GTGATGAGCACTTCTAGCTGGCACGCGTGGTGCGTGCTGATCAGGTTGGATACCTCGGCGTTAGGCTTCTAGTTACGCGACACTTTAGTCTCATGTTAGGGTTGCGTGATTCAGAGTTCTGGCCACGGGAAGGGCACGTCGTGCNNATAGGGTCCATGCGGCTGGCTCGTACAGTTTGGGACCCGCCCTACCTGGATATGCGGAGGAGGGGCAGACGATAGGGCTCGTGCTGACTGTGACTGGAGCGAACAAGACTGTATATGTTTTCAGGTTCTATGTGCAGGACCCGTCGAGCAAGATCTTCCATTCGATAAACGAGACCTATGATAATTCTCAGGGTCAGTATCAGTTTAGCGTGATCGTTGTCTATCCAAGCACTTCATTCCTGGGGAGGAATTCTCTGGTTGGCCAGTACCAGACATGGGTGGACCAGTTCAGCCCCGTTCTGAAGGCGAAGGTCGCAACCAGTTCCTTCTTCTTCATTCTTACGGACAACTACGTGTACCAGCGTACTCAGACTATCAACGTCCAGGGTTCAGGCTATAACGCGTCCGAGACGGTAAGCGTTACCATAAGACCCCTGTCCTCCTCGACACCAGTATTCTCCACTACAGTCAGCGCAACCTCGTCTGGACTGGTGATTACCAGCTGGAAGATTCCTCGAAACGCTACGATCGACTATTACGTGGTTACGCTGACAGGCGCCACGACGATCAAGAACCCTGCCGACATATACGCTCCTTTCGTCGGGGCTGCAACCATGACCATCGCCTCGCTTACATCGTCTCATTCCACGTATCAGAGAACTGAGACGATGAGCTTCTCGTTTCAACCGGTCTACCCCGACGGCAGCAACGCAACCACGGGGACTGCGATAGTGGCGCTGACGGATCCAACGGGCGCTCAGGTCAACCTGACAGCCACGTACGACAGCGCGACCCGGACTTTCGTGGCCAACTACAAGACAGCGGTAAATGACAATGTAGGAACATGGAACGCCATGATGGCCGCGAACTCGTTCGACGATGGAAACGGAAACAAGGGAGCGGCTACGGCACTCACGAGCCTTCCGCAGCTAGTTCCTGCCACTCTGACGGTCAACGCGAATATCACCGCATATGTCGGAGTGGGTCAGCAACTCAAGGTCAACGCGACGATAACATATCCTGACGGGTCAGCGCTAACATCCGGGACAGTCGGAGCATACCTCCTATACAGTGGGAGCCCAGCGGTGAACGACACGGTCTCGATAGTCTTCGACGGAGGCCTCAACTTATGGATCGGATCATACACGCTTCAATCGTCCGACCCTGGCGGATTGTGGTCGCTTGTCATCAAGGCGTCCGATTCTTCAACTCCCATGAACTCGGGTTCCACCTCCAAGGTGGTTACGACACAGGACCATCCTCCGATCGCGAGCTTCTCTTCTTCGACTACGTCGACCGTTGCGGGAAATCCGGTAACCTTCAACGGCACGGCAAGTTATGACCCTGACGGGACGGTTGTTACATGGTCGTGGGCATTCGGGGACAGTTCTTCGAGTCTCGGGGCCACGACGAGTCACACGTACACGAGTGCGGGGACGTATACTGTTACTCTGACGGTCACGGACAATAGCGGTTCGACCGGGACCGCGACGTCACAGATAACGATTACCGGACTGCCACCGACTGTAAGTTTCACGCCTTCGACAACAACTNNACGCCGACTGTAAGTTTCACACCTTCGACAACAACTCCGACTTCTGGACAGACGGTTACAATCTCGATAACTGCAACCGATCAGTACGGCTCCATCGTGACTACAAAGGTGGACTGGGGAGACGGAACTAACGACACTTTGGGGGCTGCGACCAGTGATAGTCACACGTATACTGTGAGCTCGACGGGGAAGAGCTACACGATCAAGGTGACTGTGATCAACAATAGCGGCCAGACAAACTCTGCAACTTCGACGGTTAATGTCCAGCCATCATCAAGTGGTTCCTCCAGTGGGAACCTGTCGCTCCCACTATACTACTTTGGAATATTGGCCCTAATCATTGCCGCGATGCTCGTTGGTGGTTTCATGGCGTTCCGAAGACATCGCGTTACCCACGCACGGTTGAAGATTGATCTCGAAGCTGTCAAGTCGGAGGCTGGACGGATCGAGAACCAGGACTTCTTCCAGTCCGTGAAGGATCAGTTGAAGAAGGAGAAGGATGAGCCGTGACCAAGGTTATCGCGGTTCACTCGTTCAAGGGTGGTACTGGGAAGACTACTCTTACCGCGAATCTCGCTTCGACATTGGCGATGCATCACCGGGTTGGCGTCATGGACCTGGACCTGTCGGGACCTGGTCTGCATGTGTTGTTCGGGTTGAAGAAGGGTGAGGTCAAGGCGACGCTGACCGATATTTTTCTGGGGGATGCGAATCCCGCTGATGTCATCGTCGATCTTACTCCTAGATTTCCGAAGCTGAAGGGTGGATTGTACTTCTGTCCAGCGAGCAACAAGGTCGAGGATATGCTTCGGCTGTTGAAGGCGGGTCTCGAGGTGACGCTGTTCCAGGATACATTACAGAAGGTTGGCGAGCAGTGCAATCTAGACTACATCATAGTGGACACTCATCCGGGAGTCGAGAACGATACGGTGTTGGCGATGGGCTGCTGTGACGCGCTAGTCCTAGTAAGCAGGGTGGATCAGCAGGATCTGTTCGGGACTGCGGTGATGGTGTTGCTGGCGGAGACTTTTGGGAAACCGACGTTCTTGACTTTGAATATGGTCCCGCCGGGTGTACGGATCAAGGACGCTGTCAAGGTGGGTAAGGAGTTGGCTATGCTGTTCAAGTCGCAGTTCTTGCAAGCGTTCGAGTTCCAGATGGACGTCATCAATAATCTCAGTAGATCCGTCTTCGTAATGGACAATCCGGACTCGTCTTTCGCTCACAAGGTGAGCGAGGCGGTGGAATTACTGACCCAATCGTTGAAGGAGGTGCCGGCCAGTGCAAACTAGTCCGAAGAATAAGCCGAGCGGTTGGGACCTTCGCCGCCTGGTAGGGTCTGTCAACCAGGTGCGGTTCAACGATAACAAGGGTGAAGTCTCGTTCTTCGGCCAGAAGATGATCATCCTACGACGGGACGTCGTCCGGGTCATGAGGGATGGTCTGGAGAGGCTGGTCGCGGACCAGGCAGCGCCGTTCTTGTCGTACCTAGCTAGTGGAATTGGGATTCATGAAGGGAGTATCTTCCGTGACAGTATTACATCGACTGGTGCGCAACAGCGAGCAGAGTTGGAGAATCTGGTCCACTCGGCCTTCGAGGATACGAACCTTGGGCTGGGCAAGATGAAGATTCGCGCCGTCGACTTCGACAAGGCGAGTGCTAGCGTCTCGATAGGCAACTGTTTCGAGGCTATGGAGAACGGACAGTCGGATGAGCCCAACTGCATGTTCACTAGCGGCTTCCTCGCGGGACTGTTTGCTGAGGTCTTGGACAAGACTGTCCAAGCGCGTGAGACGAAGTGTATCTCGCAGGGCCAGCCGGAGTGCGAGTTTGAGATTTCGCTTGCGGATTCTGAGGAGCAGGCTATCGATGCTGAGACAGAGAAGGAGGAGGCTGCGCAGCCGAAGGTTGTGGAGACGAAGCCGTCAGCTACGGTCGAGAAGTCGAGCGTTCCTTTTGAGAAGCCGAGCGTGACTCCGAAGCCGAGCGAGGAGAAATCTGTCCAGAAGCCGGCGACTCCGGTCAAGGAGCAGGGATCGAAACCGTCGATTCCGGGTCCAGGTCAGCCGAGCCAGGCCGAGTTGGACAAGGGAGTAGAGACGGCTAATCGGATTGAGAAGAGGAAGCAGGGTTTCTGGGAGAAGCACTTCAAGAAGAAGGACTAGCACGCGGAACGATAGCACCCAAACGGGCAGATTC
>DAFH01000139.1 GCA_002495485.1 Candidatus Bathyarchaeota archaeon UBA185 | reverse complement strand
CATCATAACCGGCAGAAAAGGCACGGGCAAGTCGCACCTGGCAAAGCTCCTCCTCCTCTCAATGAGCGGACTAGGTGCTCCCTGCGTGGTGCTGGACGTTAACGGCGAATATGTCAACCTCCATAAATCAAGAGATGGCCGACTCTCCTCGTCCAAGCTCACAGTGCTTGCGCCTAGAAACGGCATCAACTTCGCCCTCNNCAAGGGAGACTTGACTCTCCCAACGCTCATCCAGACTGTCCAGTCGTGGAGCTGCCACGAGAGCGTACGAGAAGCGCTCATCTCGCGACTCCAAGTTCTCGCAGAGTCAGGACTATTCTACGACGAGATAAATCCGTTGACAGAAGAGAAGATTCTACACGCGATCGAGGGTGGAGGGATTCTTGTTGTGAATCTGAAGAACCAGAGCCACATCGTTCGACGAATACTCGTCGAGATATTCTTGGGCGAGTTGACCAAGATCCTATCCTCAAACTGGCTTCGAGCCGCATTTCTTTTCGCGGAAGAGGCCCATCTATATCTTCGAGAGACATACTGGGATGACATCATCACGAGAATGCGGCACATTGGACTCTTCACGACATTCATCACAAACCAGCCAGACACGGTCCAAGAGACGATCTATCGCCAAGCTGACAACGTATTCATCTTCAACTTCACCAACGAGCACGACATCGAGACCATTGGGAAAGTGGCGAAGTCCGACAGCGAAACGATCCGTTCCTTAATAAGGGGAACTCCTGCTAGGAGATGTCTTCTTCTTGGAAATGTTGTCCATGACCTACCGCTAATGGTTGATGTCGAACAGTTGGACGTGAAAACGATGGGCGAGACTCGGTTGTTCTTTTCCTAAAGTGGGCCATTTAACCAGAGTCTTCAGGGCTGATTTCGGGGTTCTGACCCGATCAACGTCGGATTCGTTTGCGTCGATTTTGTCCAAATGTTCTACCCCCGTCCCGGTGAGGCTGAAACCAATAGGGGCTGGTTGACCCCGACTGCAAATGCAGTTAGGATCGACTGATAGAGTCTTTGAGAAATTTGGTTGTATTTCTTCGATGTCATTGGATTTTGGAAGCCGATGTCATTCCACGATCCCATGCCGCCAAAGACCCAAGCTTGTTCTGCCGATGCGATAAGTTGGCGAGCCTGCAACGAGTAAGATGTTTGTGGAAGAAGATCATGATGGTAGGCGAACTCCGGCCGATCTTTGGAAAGGTTTTGGAGTGCTTTTTCGAACCTTTGAGACCAAGAACTCAATGTAGACTTCGAAGAGAAATCAATTGCTTCTTCTAGCGCTTCCTTTAGCTCGGATCTTGCCTGTTCCAAACTCACGCCTTCAATTGCTCGCGTTCTTCCGGGTTTAGGCGAATAGGCTATGTCCCAGATTCGTTTCTCGCCCGTGGGTTTTCCGGGGCGAAATTCTGGAATGGTCGTCCAGTGAGGAAGCCAAGATGTGGCCTTTGATGGCTGAATTGTCCGTACCGCCCACGGTATTTCTCCAGTATACCACCCGAGAGTGGTCGTGTCTGTTCGTTCCAATTCCGTAGCTAAAATCTCCAATAATATTCGACTACATCCATGAGCGCGAAGTCTGTTGAACCACTCCTTCGTGCCTTTGCTCACATCCTGTGTAGGTATGCCACTACCATCTTCGAGAAACTTCACGGTGTGAGCGTATTGGAAGGTTGAGTTAGTTTCAGATAGCTCGGGTGGTTCGGTGTTTGATGATGCGATGAGAAATTCACTTCCGTATCCAGCCAGAGCTATCAACTGGGGGATAACACCGTTCACATCATTCGCCTCAATTTCTTTGTCCAAGAATCGGGCATAAGAAGTTCCATCCTTCAATCGGGCCTGTTCTATACAAGACACTGAAAACGGTTAGTGACCTGTTGAGATCTTCCATGTCATGCTTGTCGAGTAGGCGGGCTTCGTCTGCATGGACGCGAGTGATCTCGCCAACGATTTCATGTGTCCAAATCCAACTACGGCAACGACCTGCCCTGTTGTGAAGTACATGATGTCGCGCAGTCTAGCAGCCATGTGCTGCTCTCTAACGTCCAAGAGGAGCCTGCTTAGCTCCGGATAACGAAGCCTGAAAACCCTCAACTGCTCCTCCAGCTCATCCGTCAGCTTTGACATGTTGAAACCGCCGAAGGGCAACAATGCCAGGCTAACCATCGAGTCAACTCCGAGTCTGACCTTCTCCTTCCATGGAAGCTTGCGCAGCGACCCGACAGTCATTCCGATTGGGAGATCGATGAACTGGACCCTAGCACCAATGGCTCTCGCCGCCTCAACGGCTCGAAGCATCTCCGACCCGGGAGGGGACCCGGTCATCTCTCCTGCAAACCTTTCCAAGAGCATCATTGCGAAGAACGATCCTCGTCCGCCGCGGCCGGTCCGTTTTCCAGGATTCTGAAGCGCCGCCAGCCTACCCTCGTCAAGCTCCAACGCAACGACCTCGGGTCGCAGCCTGAGAATTGTTTCCTTGGCGAAGCTTGCGCTCTTCGGGTCGACGTGTATCGTTCCTACGAGGCTTAGTCGATCCCCGACCTTCTCTATCGCTGACGAGTCGGCTACCCTCGTCTCCCAGCTTCAATGCCTATATGGCGGTCAATCTACCTTTCCTCTCACAGGAAGCCGTCTAGGCGTAGCAGGGTCCAGTGCGTGAGCAAGCTCGACCAACTCGANNACAAACTAAACGAGACCCGGACAAAACTCGCCAAGGTCCGAGAAGAGCTACAAGCCCTACGCAAGACCCGGGATGGGCTGAACGACACAGTCCGGGCACTGAAACAGCAACGCGACCGCATACGCGACGCTTCAAAGGAGAAGCTTACAGCTCTTCGAGAACTTCTCAAGAAGATGAGCGACCGGCCACACGCCTCGATAGCAGAGAAGGAACTAGCCTCATTGGAGTGGCAGGTCCAGACCTCACCGCTGGAGAAGCACGAAGAGTTGCGGATGATGTCGAAGATTCGCGGGCTGGAGATCAAGGTCTCAGGCTATCACAAGGTCCTCAAGCTCAGAGACGAGATTACCAAGCAGCGCGAGGAGGCGGACCAGATTCATGCCAAGATTCAGGAGCTGGCCGCTGAAAGCCAGAAACATCACGAAGACATTGTCCAATTGTCGGAAGCATTCCAACTTCTCCGGACAAAACGGGACGAGCAGCAGAAGATCTTCAACGACCTACGCGCTAGATCGGCTGAGATCAATCAGAACTTCATCGAGCTCCGAAACGAGCTGACGGATGACGAGAAGAGAGTGAAGCGGCAGAAGGAGGAAGCCCTAAAGGAGGCGTTGAAGGCGACGGCTCAGAGGAAGCTCAGCAAGGGCGAGAAGCTAACGCTACAGGAACTCGGCACACTCTACGAAGGAGAAGACGAGTGAAGCGTCCCATCGCCATCATCGGCGGCTCAGGAGTCAAATCAATCCTCAAGGGCGAACAGAAGGTCCTCGGAACACCCTACGGTCCCACACCAAACCTGACAATCGGCGAGGTCGAAGGAAGACCTGCAATATTCCTCCCGCGCCACGGCGAAGCCCACTCAGACCCGCCACACAAAGTCAACTATCGAGCGAACATATGGGGGCTCAAGAGCCTCGGAGTAGAACGAATAATCGCAACCAACGCAGTAGGTGCGATTGATCAATCGCTTACCCCTGGCGAGATAGTCATTCCCTCCGATATAGTGGACGTGACTAAATCACGTGCGGGGACGTTCTATGAGGGGTCTCCCGTTACTCACGTCGACGTGTCACAGCCTTACTGTCCTAGAGAGCGAGAAGTCTTGGCACAATCGACAGCGTCGGCCGGTAGAAGATCGCCTAAGGACGCGGTGATGGCATGTACCGAAGGTCCTCGATATGAGACTCCTGCTGAGATCAAAATGCTCCGGACGATGGGATGCCACATCGTCGGCATGACCGGAGCCCCAGAAGTCTTCCTCGCCCGAGAGCTGGAAATTTGTTACGCGTCCATCAGCTTCGTCTCCAACATGGCTGCAGGGCTACAGAGAACATTATCTGCAAGGGAAGTCGAGGAGAAGGGCCGAGAGACCAGCCAGGTGCTCAACAAGATACTCGCAGGGGCAATCGCGAGCATGCCCGAGTCGCGGAAAGACTGTCCATGCGGCACAGCACTCTCACAGGCGCAGTTGAAGAAAGAGGTCGTGGAGGTCGCTCAATGATCGACAGCCTCCTCCGTTTCACCGGCGTTTACAAGACCTATGAGAAATATCTCAATGAACAGATCAAGAACAGCCCCTTTCCGGAACACATCGGAATAATCCTCGACGGCAACAGGCGCTGGGCTGCCGAGAAATCGCGAGGAGCGACAGACGGCCACTGGGCAGGCGCCAAAGTCGGAGAACAGGTCCTCGACTGGTGCCTCGAATATGGAATCAAGACGCTAACACTCTACACGTTCTCGACCGAGAACTTCTCGAGACCAACCGAAGAAGTTAGCACGATACTCAAGATAGTCGAAGAAGAGATCAAGAAACTAGGCAGAGACAGCAGACTACACACGCAGAAAGTCAGAGTAAAGGCGATAGGAAGAACGGACCTTTTACCAGATAGTCTCCAAGACACATTCAAGAGACTAGAGGACGATACCAGCAAATACGACGGCCACTTCCTCAACCTAGCCATAGCATACACCGGTAGAGCAGAGATCGTAGACGCAACGAAGAAGATCGTAGAAGACGTTCATCAAGGAAACCTTTCAGCACACCAGATCGACGAGGACACATTCCATAAGTACCTCTACACGGCCCATCTTCCAAACCCAAATCCGGATCTGGTCATACGAACCTCAGGCGAAGAACGCCTGAGCGGATTCCTACTCTGGCAGTCCGCGTATAGCGAACTGGTCTTCGTAGACGTCTACTGGCCAGAGTTCCGAAAGATCGACTTTCTCCGAGCAATACGACTCTACCAGATGCGCCACCGAAGATTCGGCCGATAATCCTTGGACTATCAAATGCTTCGAAGCTGACGAACGGACTTATCTAACTAGACGCCGGACGATTCCAGGGCCCGGGCCTTGGTCCATATCAAGCGTATCGACATCCGAGGCTTCAAGACCTTCAACAAGAAGGTCTCGATCCCACTAGACCCAGGCTTCACAGTAATCACGGGTCCCAACGGCTCCGGAAAGTCAAACATTCTGGACGCACTCAAATTCTCTCTCGGCGAGCTCAGCGCGAGAGAACTCCGAGGAGGAAGCCTCTCCGCCCTAATCCACAAATCGGGAACAGAGACCGCCAGGTCTGCGCACGTCGCTGTCCAGTTCGACAACACCGACCGGAAGATTCCGGTAGATTCGGACCTCGTCACGGTGTCCCGAGAGTTCTCGACCGGAGGTGAAGGCATCTACAGGATGAACGG
>DAFH01000196.1 GCA_002495485.1 Candidatus Bathyarchaeota archaeon UBA185 | reverse complement strand
TATTGAAGCTCAAGGAAGAAGATTTGGCAACCAGACTCTTACGATGGCTAATCCATATCCAGCGGAAGGACGGTTCGTTCACTAGCGCAGACGGGGCACCCCACGTATTTGATACGGGTCAAGTGCTCCGCGGTCTATTGTCTGCGTCTAATCTAATGCCCGAAGCTCTTGAGGCTGCCACCCGTGCGGCGAAGTTCCTCCGCAGCCGACTGACGGATGGCGGAGGGCATGGTTTTGAGATAGATACTGTCTNNCGGTATGTTCTTCCGCCGCTGCTTCGTGCGGCTGAACTGTTTCATAACCCAGAATGGAAATTGGCTGTGCGGAACGCTCTTGTGCATTATGTGAAGTCAAATGATGGCATGAAGCTCAGCACGCTTACTCATTTTCTGGCCTACGAATTGGAAGCATTGATTGACTTGGGCGAGGGGGGACTTGCGCTCCCTATCCTCAATGGGCTCCGAGAGTCTCAAGCAACTGACGGAGCTGTTCGCGGCTTGCCCGGGGTAACTTGGGTCTGCACCCCTGGCTTAGCCCAATTAGCAGTCTCCTGGTACAAGATCGGACAGAGGGAACCAGCCGACAGGGCAATGAACTGGCTAGAACGGCATCAGACATTATCTGGGGGCTTTCGTGGGAGCTACGGTGAAAATGCTTCTTACTTTCCCGACGTCGAGATATCTTGGGCCGCAAAGTTCTATCTAGACGCATCCTTGCTGAGGGACAGCATAAGAGAGAATCAGGGTTCGCCATGAATCTATCCGGTAGCTTTTGGCGCGGAGTGTGCTAGAATTCTTGCAGGTAGTTCTCAGTCTGATGGGCACGCGTCCCGAAGTCATTAAGATGGCTCCAGTCATTACTGAGCTTGCAAGGCATGCTTCCGAGGTTCGATCCATCGTCTGCGTCACCGGGCAACACCGCGAATTGTTGGAGCAGGGACTGACCATCTTCGGCATTAGGCCAGATTTCGATCTCCAGATAATGGAACCAGACCAGATGCTGTCGCATCTGACCAGCAAAATGTTGATTCACCTCGATCCCATCGTGGACCAGGTGAAACCGGACTGGATCCTTGCGCAAGGTGACACAACAACCGTTTTGGTCGCGTCACTAGTTAGCTATTATCGCAAGATCCCGTTTGGCCACGTTGAGGCAGGTCTCCGCACGGGAGACAAGTTCAGGCCATTTCCATNNGAATCGCGTGATAGCGGATCACCTAGCAGACGCTCTCTTTGCGCCAACCGAACGCAACAAAAGGGACCTAATTCACGAAGGCGTTCCAAACAGTAAGATTCTGGTTACAGGCAACACAGTTGTAGACGCCCTTCTAGCCGCGTCCTCACTGCCTTACGACTGGGACAAGGGCCCGCTTAGCGGGATCCCTGAATTTGGGAAAATTGTACTAGTCACGGCGCATCGGCGCGAAAGTTTCGGAGAACCGCTCAGAGAAATCTGTTTCGCGATAAAGGAACTTTCTGTGCAGTTTCAATCGTCAGAGGTTCATTTCGTCTATCCCATACATTTGAACCCAAACGTGCAGAAAACAGCGAGAGAAATCCTTGAGGGCCTTCCGAACGTCAGCCTAATCCAACCGCTGGACTACCTCTCGATGGTTAACATCATGAAGCGANNCCGCATTGATACTGACTGATTCAGGAGGAATCCAAGAGGAAGCCCCCGCATTCGGTGTTCCGGTTCTGGTGATGCGCGACGTCACGGAACGTCCCGAAGCAATAGAATCAGGAGTTGCACGGTTGGTTGGAACGGATAGGAACCGAATAGTGGAGGAGGCCGGACGATTGCTGCGCGACCCCATCGAGTACCGAAGCATGGCGACAAGGAAGAACCCCTTTGGGGACGGAAAAGCCGCGGGCAGGATAGTATCGTATCTAGTTGAAGGCACCAAAGCGAATCAGGCATGAATCTTCTACTCGTCACTCTTGCTGCGAGGTTCGACTCGGAGGCCGTTAATTCTTGGAGAGCGCAATTGCGCGATGGCGAACACGTGTTCGTGCTGAGAGTTTTCGGTCTCGAACGGGCTCAGATCCTTGACGATTACTCCCACAACCTCGAGCAGATTCTATTCTTTACGGAATATCGCCGTTGGCCTAAGAAGTTCATTGAACTCTCCTTGAGGAATATAGGAAGACTTAGGCTCCTCATACCGCAACTAGATTACCCCTGCTCCCTATTGTTATGGAAAGCCATCCTTCACTTTCACCGACGCGAGTTCATCTATGACCTCAGATCGTTCGATCCGGACCTGATCGACTTGCGCTGGGTCCCTCAAAGTAGGAGTCTTATCTCGGGAGTACATCGCGAACTGCAAAACGTTGCCGTCCTGTCAAGGAAGGACGACCCTCTAACCCATTCCGTAAACTATTCCTGGCGAAGGTACGACCCTGGATTGCAGGTGACCATTGTCCTGCCCGTATACAACGGTGCCCGCTACCTCCGCGAATCGATTGAGAGCTGTCTGAATCAAACCCACCGAAACTTGCAACTGATCTTGGTCGACGATTGCTCGAACGATGAGACGCCGAAAATCATCGAAGAATACGCGGAGCGTGATAAGAGAATACTCAGCATACGAAACAAGACCAATTTGCGTTTGCCCGGGACACTAAACGTGGGTTTCCGAGCGTCGACCGGCCAGCTCCTATCTTGGACGAGCCATGACAATCTGTATGCGCCCGCCGCGATCGAGACGCTGGTTCGGCAACTCTGCTCACTTCCGGATGTAGGGCTCGTATACTCCGCGTTCCGGCAGATCGACGAAGGGGGCCGTCTCGCTCCAAGGGTTGTGTACCTGCCACCGCCTTGGCTCCTTCCTTCCGTAAACTGTGTCGGACCCTGTTTTCTTTACCGAAGATCGGTCTACGAAGCTACGGGCGACTACAACGAGAAAGCTGAATTTCAGGAAGACTACGAGTATTGGTTGCGCGTTTCGAAACGGTTCAAGTTGATGCGCCTTCATCTACCGCTGTACTATTATCGACGAAACCCCGAATCCATGACCGCTGAGAGAAGGAAACATCCCGAGATGGTGGGTCCCCTAGGTTTGCCGTAGGTGATGTGACGCTGCGCG
>DAFH01000049.1 GCA_002495485.1 Candidatus Bathyarchaeota archaeon UBA185 | reverse complement strand
TGTGTTCGACTTCGCCGAGCTTGAACTCAACGTTTCTGCTTGACACTTTAAGACTTAAAGTATTTAAACTGTAAAGTGGAAAGCATTTCAGATAGTGAAATGGCGGAAAGCGAGATAATAAGAGACTTACCAGAAGTACTGAGACGCACACGAACGTTAAGAGGTTTGTTCAGCAGCAAGGGTACAGTTGAGATAATGCTCTCGCTGTGTTGCAGTAAACGCGGCGTGAGATTCACCGAACTTCATAGGATGATCCAAGAGATAAGCACTAGGACCTTGGCAACAAGGCTCAGAGAACTCGAGAAGAATGGAATCTTGACCCGTCATTCGTTTAACGAGATACCCCCGAGAGTTGAGTACAGGCTCACAGGGAAAGGGCAGGGGCTGGTGAACGCGATCCTGGCTCTAACGAGGTGGATGAAAAAATGGTCGTGAATTTTTCTTCCTGTGCAGGCGCAGATGAATTCTTGCTGTTCTTAGACAACAAGCCCCAAATCAGAATGGCAAATCCAACTATCAGAAAAGGCAAGCCGGCGTAAAGGTCTGTGATATCATAAGCTGGGCAAGTACGGGAGATACCGATAGGAGTAGGACCACATACCGGTGGCCAGCTGAATGCTAAGAGAATCCCAATCGCTACGAAAACGAGTCCGATGACGAACAGTGATTTGATCAGGTCACCTTGCCACCTGACATAGCTTGAGTGTTCTGTCTCGACGAATGCCAATAAGCATTGATTTTGTAAAACGTAGCCCGTAGGGTGAAATAAGATGCGTTTTACGAGTCTGCGTTTTCGGGATTCTGGAAGGCTGAAAGTATTCTAGCTTTGAATACCGGACGGAGTGAAACTATTCGGGTCATGCGGGACTCTCCTTATTAGTCTCGGACGACGTCTGACCTATTGCTAGTAGTCGGCTCGAAACAAAGTCTTAGCCCGTCGCCCACGACAATCGCCTGACACGACGCGTGTTCTGGAGGATGCCTGGACTACGGGACGGGACGCACTGCAACGGCCGATTGCCTGCCAGAAAAAAAGGAGTGATCGAGTTTGGTGGAAGAGAGTGACGAAATCGAAGAGCGCCGCGAGTTGAGGTCTAGTCTTCAGCGGTTGAGTCGGATCCTTGTGGACCGGCTGGAGCAGGGGTCCCGGGACGGTAGCCTCGACCAGGGACAGATGAGAATCCTCGGAAGCTTGGCGTTGCGATCGCTAAGGCTCTGGAAGCAGAGTCTAGGCAATAGGCGATTGTCCAAGGATGGGACGCCGTCGAAGGCTGAGGCCGAATTGGCTGAGGGTCTTGCCCGTCTGAACAGGGGTGTCCAGTCTTGACGGTGGAAGAGTTCGAGGCTGACAGGGTCCGGGCCGAGCTGGTCGCTCAGCTTCGAGAGAGCCTGGCAAAGTCTAGGCTGATGATGCTGAACGAGAAGTTGGACGTGAAGACGCGTGAGAAGTGGACCGTGGTCAACACGAACACCGCTCAGGTGTTGAACCAGGTCTTGCGGGACATGCAGTTCAAGGACTGGGAGAAGCGGTTGAAGGAGCTTGAGGCGCGGAAGCGTAGGNNTAGGCTGCAGGGATCGATTGGAAGGCTCGAGAAAGGACTGAACACTGGGGATCATGAAGAGGGCGAAGGGAGCCCAGCCGTTGCTCCCGCCGTCCCAGAGGGAGGGTCCTAGAAACTGTCGGCCTCTGCTGGACGAAAGATTGATCGCGAGTACGACCGGATGCTCGAGGATGATGCGAGAAAAGAGACGAGAGGACTCCCGCTAATAACTGACGGTATTCTAGATTTCGCGAAGAACAGGCTCGGCTTCACACCGTTCGCATACCAGGAGAAGCTGATGCTTGACCCTGCCCAGTTCATCGCCGCTCGATGGTGCCGTCAGAGTGGCAAGAGCCACACGATTGCAGCCATGCTTCTACATCAGGCACTCACTAGGCCGGGGAGCCGGATGATCGTTGTCGCCCCTGCTCTAAGACAGGGAAAGAGGATCATCAGCAAGATCAACAGCTTCATCCGCAAACTCTCAGAACAGGGTCTCGACGTGCTAGAAGGGGAGCCGACCAAGACTAGGCTCGAGTTCAGAGACGGGTCGACGATCGAAGCGTTGCCGAATAATCCTGCGACGATCAGAGGAGAGACCAATCACACGATCTTTGTCGACGAGATGAACTACATCAAGGATGATGCGGAGCTCTACCAGGCAATCATCTACTCTCTGAACACTACCAACGGGCGGTTGATAGCGACTAGCACTCCAGGGTCCACTGACAGTCTATTCTACAAAATGTGCCAGGACGACGACAAGTTTGGCGACGTCTCCCGCCACCACGTTACCTACAAGGAGGCCCTCGAACCGAACGGACCCTTGAAGCTCAGGATCGTCGAGAAGCTGGAGCGCCAATACAAGGACGATCCGTCCCGATGGGTCCGGGAGATGATGGCGGACTTTGCGGAGGACGAGGACGCCTGGTTCCCGCTGTCACTCATCACGAGGTGCGTCGCAAATGATCTCGTCACCTTCGACGATTCGGAACTCCTCGTACCTGATTTCCACAGGGCCGGAACATTCTACATCGGCTGCGATCTAGGCAAGAAGGTCGACCACTCAGCGATTGCGGTAATCGAGAAGACCCCTGAGGGAATTCTGCGAATTGTCCACGTCAAGCGGTTCAAACTTGGAACCGAGTACGGCATGGTCCTCGGATATCTTCGACAGCTGAACGAGCGATTGCACACGGTGGGAAGGATAGAGATCGACCAGACAGGCGTCGGGGACTATTTCGTCGAGGATGCGATCAAGACTGGTCTCAAGAACGTGCACGGGACGATGCTGACGCTGCCGACGAAACAGGAGATCATGGGACTAACAAAGAAGAAGATGGAAGAGGGGAAACTCCAGATCCACTACGACTGGGAGCTCATCAACGAGTTCAATGTTGAACGATACCGGTTGACGAAAACCGGACAGGTCCAGTTCTCACATCCCAACGGGACCCACGACGATAGGCTGTGGGCGATCGCGCTTGCCGTCTATGCGGCCAAAGCCGAAATTACGCGCCACACGTTCTTCGCCATCACGGGCAGAAATCCGAACTATATCGGCCCAAACATAGACCTGAGACGGCTCAGACCCGGCGCAGGCCAATACGTGCCGAGACCTGGCGACCCCGGCGGTGTCGTCGTCCACGGCGTACTCTGGTGCTGGTACTGCAGGAGACCCGTACTAAGACGCCCACACGTATGCGAGAAAGCAACAAGCTAGCAGGTGCATGGTCCAACAATGTCACAACCGAGGCCTGGAAGCTTCCTGTTCGACCGAGGCTATCCACGACCGGCCAAGCCCTACGATAACCAGCCGGCAGGGCCTCCTAAGCGGATATGTCCAGTCTGTGGCTTCAGATATATTCCAGAAACTGGCAAGGGCAGTCCATGCGGACACGTCAAGAAAGACGGAACACTAGCGATTTGATCCGCCCCTGACCATTTGATTTTCGAGTGGACATTCACCCTTCGCTTACCTTATGAAACCAACCGCCTGCAAATGTCATCCAAGGACCCGCAGAAGTTGAGCGATGATGAAGCTGAGTCCAGAGAGGGACAGAACTTCGATTAGCTCCGGAGCCGGGTGTTTGCTCATTCCCTCGATCTGGTCGATAGCCCGATTCACTTCTCCAATGGTCAGGGTCCACAGCCCTTTGTCATTGTTTTGCATCCGGTCCGAATGCTCGATGTAGTCTCCTATGACTCTATTCAGATTGGTTTCTTCGAAGCTCCGTTTGCCCGCGGCCGTTTTCGATTTGAGAGCAGAAAAGTTCTGGAAGCTGTAGCCAACCCTCACTAGGTCGCTCCGCCAGTCTTCCAAGTATTTCGCAAGTTGATGGTCGTGCCGCTTCAAAAGTAGGTACCCAGGAACCTCAATGGTGAACACGAATGATCCGATTAGTAGGTAAAAGATGCCCGCCGCCACGCCGAGAACAGACGGTCTTGGAACGTAGATGAGATAAAACGCCACGACGAAACTTGTAGAGACCACCCCGTACGTGGCGACAAACCTCCAGAGTGGTTTAGTCCGGCGAGAGATGGACCGGTGCAGGTCATATGAGAAAAAAGTAGCGATGCTCAGATTTGCGACGACTACTAAGACGACAGCTAGGTCAAGAAACATTCGTCTGTGCCTGAGGTGGAGCTTCCACTCGAGCTTGGGACCCTTCCGGGAGAGGGGCTTGGGTTTGCCTTGCCCGGTCCTCTTCCCACTGTTTCAACAAGTTGGCAATCTCTGGAATCTTCTCGAAGCCAATCAAATCCACTAACTGTGCCCGCTGGAAAAAACGCTGTTTTCCCACTTCCGTAACCGTGACGAACTCTCGGTTCCCTCCCGCGAGTTCCTTCATGTCTCTACCCAAATTTGCTGGGTCAATTCCAAGCTTAGCGGCCAAATCTTTGGCAGAGACATTGTCTTTTGTAAGCATTAGAATAGCGGCCCTAATCTTCGAGACTCCAACAGCCTTCTTCAACTCTTGAATTACCACGTCAGAGTTAGCGATGGTGATAATCCGATTGATGTTGTTCGTGTCACTCTTGATGCGTTTTAGCTCATTTCGAATCAATTGAAGCTCGTCGCCACCCTCGGGATTGCTCAAGGAAGCGTCGCCTGGGTCTTGACTTCGGCCACACCTTGGGTACTTTCAGACTCAGGAGAGAGCTCGACTAGCGACAACCAGTCCGGTGGAACATAGTCCAATAGTCTACGTGGAGCCTTTCCCCGCTCGTACTCTATGAGATCGAGTGCCACTCCAGCCAACAAGAAAAGGCTCACCGCCTGAGGTGTGACTTTTACGGCTTGCGCGATCTCCTTAGGAACCGGCTTACCATCTAGGTACACCCACATCTGCTTCCGTTCTTTGGTGGACGCGATTTTCGCTAGCTCTTTCTCGATAGCGCTGCTATTGCTGAGTGTTAGAACCTTCGAAATCTTCCGAAGCTCTCTGAGAGTTTCCTCTTGGCTCATGGACTTTCAACTACGGTGGCCGACAGACTTTGCTGGGGCGATGCTGGAGTCTGTGACTGGGCGGGGACTGCCGTCATCGTCTGAGCTGCCTGAGCCTGCAGGGCCGGTTCAGGGAACTCGATGCCGAAGTCTTCTAAGTTAAATGACCTTTTGAAACGCTCGCCCCTCTGGACGCTGACTGTTTCTCCAAGGCCCTGCTTCCTCCATTCCTTCCACATCTTCGAGATATCGCTTTTCAACCCGGATTGTTGAATGACCTCCCTAGTTCCACGAGTTCCATCACTGAGTTGATACGCCAGCTTCTTTTCCGGAGTGTTTAGGATGCTTTCCAATACACTCTTTACTTCCCTGAACCCAGCAAATCTTTGCCACTTCAGAATCTCGCGCAGGATTTCGGTTTGCTCATTTTGTTCGCTCATATCGAGGGTGCCTCATGTTTGAGCCGGCATTGATGCGGCGACGATGGTAGTTGTGACGGGTTGCTGTGGCGTTGATGGGGGGGATCTCTTCTTTCTGATGTTTCCAAGCACTACGCTGACGTTCTCAGGCGTCTTTCCCAGCAACTTGGCTATATCGACCGGTCTGTAACCTAACGAGTTGAGTAACTCTATCTTGTCCTGCTCTTTTTCCATTCCTTTCACAGCGTCCAGTGCTTGAAGTTTCTCAATCTTCTCGAGTTTGTCGAGGATTGCCCGAAGCACCGTCAGGTCGGCTGACTCCTGACTCATGCTGTGGCTAGCTCCTGCTGAACCTGCGGCGCCGAAGTCGAAGGAGTGGTTGACGGCGATGAACTAGTTACCGAGGTTGTGTCTGTCTTGGCTTGCTTCTTTTCTTTCAGCCTTTCAAGTACGACCCGCGAGTATCCAATCGTCTTGCCTAAGAGCCGATCGATTTCAGTCGGTTTGAAGCCTGCCGCATCCAGTTCTTTGATCTTGTCCTTTTCTTGGGGTAAGCCCTTCACAGCATCGATAGCCAGAAGCCGAGTCATCTTGTCGAGCTTGTCGGTGAGAGCGGCGAACTGTTTTTCGTCCAAGCTAGACGGTCTCCTGCACCAATGTTTCTGATTGTTGAGGCCGTACGGCCGGAGAGGGTGCCGGTGCGGTCGACTTTGTTCGTCTTTTCAGAGTAGCCATGTCAATACCTAATTCTTGTATAGTGAACAATGCCCTTGCAGTTTTGTAGATTGCATCGGGTGGAGCAACGATCCCGGCTTGGGTGAAATCGGCTATCCATCGACTGATTGTCGCTTGCGGAACTCCGGTAAGCTCCTGAATCCTCTGCTGGGACGCATATCCGTCGAGGCTAGAATAAACCGAGGCCTTTTCGACAGAATCTAGAACAATCCCAGCGCTCCCTCTCAAGGCCGAGGCCGCACTGATTCTAATATACGCTCGAATATCACTCAGAATCGCGTCGGAGCTACTCATTTCCTATGCACGACTTAGATAGTGCCGAGGCTAAAGACCCTGCTTAAGAATGTTTAGGGTACACGCTCGACCAGTTCAGTGCAAGTGATGGCGAGTACTT
>DAFH01000018.1 GCA_002495485.1 Candidatus Bathyarchaeota archaeon UBA185 | reverse complement strand
GAAAGAAGGCTGGGTAGAGTTCTACCGGCCCTACGCCTCAGAAGAATCACAGAAACTTCCCGATTTGAAAGTCGGCGAGAGGGTCGCAGTCAACAGTATCGCGTCGATCGAGAAGTTCACCGAGCCACCCCCTCGATACAATCCTAGCAGTCTCCTACGAAAGATGGAGGATGAGAACATCGGAACGAAAGCGACTCGGGCAGAAATCATCGAAATACTATATCGACGCGCGTACATCAAAGAGGNNGGAATACTTGACAAGTTCTGTCCTATCATCACGGACCCCGCCTTCACTGCCTACCTCGAGGACCAGATGGAGAAGATCCAGACAGAGCAAGCGACGAGAACTGGAGTACTGGCGCGGACCCTTGAACGCCTTCGACCAGTAATGCTCAGCCTGCTCTCCGAAGAGAACGAGCTCGGAAGCCAACTTGCCGGAGTAGCCGCTGCCCAGAGAATATCGGACCTCACCTTCAGCTACTCGTGTCCCTCTTGCGGATCAAAGCTGCGAATCATCCGGAGCCGAGCTTCAGGAAAGAGGTTCATCGGCTGTGAAGGTTACCAGAATGGCTGCAGGTTCACACTTCCCCTACCGCAGTTCGGAAGGCTCACCATAACCCCGAGGAACTGCAAGGCTTGTGGCTTCCAGATGATCATGGTTAGATCAAAGGCTCGACGGCCGCTGATTTCGTGTCCGCGTTGCTATGCTACTAAGTCTAAGGACAAATCGCAACTCGGGAAATCCGCAGTAACAGTACAGACGACGGCTTCGGTCTGAGCTCTACTTGAAGCTCCGTCGCTTGTCAAGGATCAGAAGGAATGTCAGAGAGTCGAAGAACATCAAGACAAACAGTGAGACTATGAATGCGATTGTGAGTGCCTGCTGGAACACGCCTGGGAAGGCCAAAACTTCCATGAGCACGGTTATGGGGGCTACCAGCTGGGGAAGGAACAGTCCAAGCCCGAGCCAAAGACCCCACCTGGTCATTCGGAATAGTCCAAAAGCTCCTAGAACTGAAAGAGCGCCGAGAATGTAGAGCGGCCATATTCCCGGATCGGCAGCCACAATCGGATAGACCAGGTAGTACAAACCCGAGGCCGCATAGTAGAATGATGCGATTGACAGCCCGATCGGTCTCAAACCCTCCGTTGCGACAATTTCGGGCTTCGTCTCCTGCTTGGACATGCTTAGCTTCTGAAGCCCCGAAGCTCCCAAAATAAGGCTTACATTTGCTCACGCGAGGGTCTATAGCCACTTTGAGCAAGGCCCAACTGTACCTTTCTCCTCGTCCAGCCTTTACCGGAATCTCTGGCATATTCGAAAATTCGCACTTCGTTTTCTTTGGCGTGCCCTACGACCGAAGCAGCACATACAAGGCCGGGTCCCGCTTCGGCCCTGGAGCTATACGTGACGTCTCAGCAAATCTTGAACTCTACAGCGTCCGGTCCGATGTCGACTTGGAGAAAGTTCCAGTCCACGACATGGGCGACATAGACACAGTCGAAGACATGAATGTGACCCTGACTAGAATTACGTCCGTCTGGTCAGAACTTGTCGCCGCCGGCAAGATCCCGATCATGGCTGGTGGAGAACACACAATTACCAAGGCAGCGATCGACGCGTTACCAACCGACCTCGGACTCGTCAGCTTCGATGCGCATCTCGATCTGAGAGACGAGTTCTTGGGTGAGAAACTTATGCACGCAACATTCATGCGGAGAATTGCAGAACGAATAGGCCCGGCCCACGTCATGGAAGTCGGGATTCGCGCTTTCTCGAAACCGGAATTGGACTATTGTAAGAGGTCAGGCGTGGAGATGATCACTCCACAGGAAATTCGAAGAAACTCTGTCGAGAAGACAGCTCAGAGGATTCGAGCCTTCCTTTCAAGGTTCGGTCACAGCTACGTGACGGTCGATATTGACGTTCTGGACCCTGCCTTTGCGCCGGGCGTAGGAAATCCTGAGCCAGACGGAATCTCGACGGACGAACTGCTTACCCTCGTTCAGGCTTCCATGGTCAAGCACATTATCGGCCTCGACGCAGTCGAGGTTTCACCGGGCCTCGATTCTGGACAGACCGCCGCGGCTTGTGCAAAGGTCATATTCGAGGAGATAGCTGCACTCTCTGTTCGAGGACTCCAAAGATAATGCTCGACAACTACGTTACTGCCTCGACAACGCGCGTCAAGAGCGACAAGAGCGTCCCAAAGCCGAAATTCGACGCACTCAAACGCAGAGCAGAAATGAAGCTCGGCTCGGTACGGTCGCTCAAGGCAAGGGCAAACCTGAATGGGGTCGTCGTCGAGTTCTGGGGAAACAGCAGGCACCAATACGATTTCTGGAAACTGAACTGGAACGAGCCCAGCACGACCTCTACAGCCGACGCTAGAATAATATCCGCGTTCGGCGTCGAAGGCTTCGAACCCTCAGCATTCTATTGCCCCGAGAGCCATGAGTCTCTCTTCTTCAACACAGAGTACTATGGACAGTGTAAGAGCTGGGCTCTGGGAATGGCGGCGGCAGTACTCGAACAGAAGAAGAACACGCATTCTATTCACGGCGCGTGCGTCGATGTCGATGGCAAGGGGGTGATCATCGTAGCCCCGACGGGCACCGGAAAGACAACGCAGNNCATTCAAACTCATGGAGACTCCTGGCGGCAGAATCGTCGGGGACGATTGGGTCTACATAGACCACAACGAAGGTCAGAGACTCGGGCACCTAGTCGGAAGACAGCCCGAGAAGAGTCTCTACATGCGGACCGAGTCCCAGCTCAACAAGGACTGGCTGAGAAAAATCTTCGACGAGAACAAGTGCGAAAATGTTGTAACTAGCAAATCCAAGTGTGAATTTGCGGTCGGTCGCACGGGGTGCAAACTCAATAACGTGAAGTGTGTCTTTGACGATGACTACCAGTGNNTGCAGTGGTGCTACTACGCGTTCGGAAATAGCCGAGCCTTGATACCTCGTGAGAGGGTGTTCGGTCCCGGAAAAGTTACTGACGAAGCGAGAATCCGGCTGCTAGTACTACTGCGTCGCGACCAAACGAGTCCTGGCGAAGTAAGCCTGGACGCTGACAACGCCATTCGAGTCTTGCGAAAGGGAGAATACATGATCCGTCCGGGCGCTGGACCCAAGGAGATGTGGGGCCACATGGGTTACGAGCCATGGTACAACCCGTATCTACTTCATCTCGATCACGCAAGACAGGAGGAATTCTTCAGGGCAATGATCTCTAAGTTCAAGGTGAAGTGTCTGCTGCTAAACACCGGCGTTGAAAGCGTCGAGTCAACGCACAAGCAGATAANNGTCGGACCCTAGGCTGCCTCTATTGGTTTCGCCTCGATCTTTTTCAACTGGTTATTGTACATCCCGATAATCTCATTCGCCGTCGTCGCGTCCTCCGCCGCCTTCTCGGTACGGTACCTTCCCGTGAATCGTGGAAACCTTATCGCTAGCCCGGCGCCAGGTCGGATAGAGTTCATTCCACATGTGTGAATTGGGCTCAGGGTGATTTCTGCGCCAATGACTTCGATGACCAAGCCCGGGACGAACCATGCGTCGGCTTCCATCTTCGAGTCGACCCTTGGATGCTTGTGATCCACCTTATACCTGCTCAACAGTTCGGGAAGCTTGGCCAAATCCGCGTCGGTGAATCCGGAGCCGCACTTACAGACCGTCTTGAACATGTCATCCTTATCGTCGTAGGCGGCCAATAGCAGCGCGCCGTAGGCTCCTCCTCTCCTCCCTCGCCCCGCGAAGGCCCCTACGNNCGTTTGTACTTTATCCAGAGCCAGCCTCTTGATCCGGCCTTGTAGATGGAGTCTTGCCCGATGCTCTTTATCATCAGACCCTCGCATCCGTCCGCTACAGCCTCCTGCATGAAATCGTCTACCTCTTCCGGCGTCTTTACTATCATTCTTTGAGAGAGGCTAAGTCGGCCGTCTGTCCTGACCAGTTTCTCAAGCATTTCTCGTCGCTGAGGATAGGGCTTCCCGGTGTAGTCCGTCCCGTCGGCGTAGAGCAGGTCGAAGGCGAAGAATGCGACGGGAATCTCCTGGATCGTCTTCTCAAGCTGATACTTTCTGCCCCTTCGCTGCGAGATCATCTGGAAGGGAAGCAGGTCTCCCGTCGCGTTGTCGACCGGCACGGTCTCTCCCTCAACTACGACCTCCCTGGCTGCAATTCCTCTCTTCAGGAGATGCTGTACGTCCGGGAACTGATCGGTGATGTTCTCTAGCCTTCTCGAGAACATGCTGATCCCTTTCGGGGACAGATGCGCTTGAATCCTCATACCGTCGTACTTGTACTCGGCCGCCGCGCTGCCGTTCATCTTCTCGAGAATGTCTTTCGCATCTGGCAAGCGCTCTGCCAGCATCATTCTGATAGGAACGCCTACGGTTATTTCGAAGGATTCTACGTCTTTGAGTCCTGCGGTAGCCAGCCGTTTTGCCAAGAGTCCCAAATCAGAGGATCGGTTGTACGCTTGCTCGAGTAGCGCTCGCGAGTCCTTGCCGCCCGCGTAAGCTTGTGCTAGAGCTTCAAGAATCGTCATGTCTGCCACTCCTAGGCGGAGCCGGCCCAAGGCTGTCCTGATCAGATACTTGGCCTCGACGGGGGAGGCCTTGCCGAGCAGNNNGTGTACACGTCTTCCACTGTCAGCCGCTCTTTCTGAAGCGGGGCCTGAGTTTTCTTGTCGAGGAGATCTTCGGTCGCGTCTCCCAAGTCTCCCCTACTCTTGTACTCTGCCAAGACTTTCTGTTCGGTCGTCCCTGCGACCGCGCTGATGCACTTTATCGCAAGCTTCTCTGCTATGCCGACTTCTACGCCCAGATAGTCCGGGTAGAGCTTCCCCTGCGTGAGGTAGACGACCTTGTCCATTATCGACGAAGGCGTCTCCTTGAGCAGCTCGACGAGCAGACGGGTTATCTCCAGACGCTTAGTGGTCTTGCTAATGCTCTCGTACGCGGCTACCAGCCGTGAATAGAGCATTTCACCCGCATCCTCCGCATTGAGACGTGCTACCCTCGTCTTATAGCGCGNNNACTGGCGTCGAACTGGCGTAGAACCGAGAACGTGCTCACGATCCTGTAAACTCTCACGCCACCCAGTAAATTGCGGGAATCGCCCATAACCGCATTATCGTGGCAAATCCTGAAAGACCACGGAATCCAAAAGATTTTTGATCACGCACCCTCCTCGTGTCGCAGCTCTCGGGACCCTCGTCCCCTTCGAGGGTTAAATACCGCTTCGAGGCTCGAACTCTCGGCCAATGTACCCCTATCCCGTCTGGAGAAGGGCCCCATTCATCGGCCTACTCCTTATCGTGCTAGTAATCGCCTACGCTCCAGCGACCACCCAAGGCACCTCCACGCTCAGACTCGCCGCAGTCTCCACCCCGAGCATCATCACGCACATCTACATCCAAGCCCAAAGCATCAGCCTCCACCGGCAAGGCTACCTGAACGACACGGGATGGACCACGATCTCGCAGACGTTCCCAATCATCGACCTGCTCTCCCCATCCAGCCAGTCCGCCTCTCAGACGATAGGCTCGGTAACCGTTCACTCAGGGCGATACGATCAGGTCAGAATATTCTTCGCAAACTCGACCGCCGTAATTAGCGGGACAGGCAAGAGCATGGCTCCTCCCGCTTCAATATTTCTCAACAATACACTCCTCGTATCTCCAAACCTA
>DAFH01000101.1 GCA_002495485.1 Candidatus Bathyarchaeota archaeon UBA185 | reverse complement strand
TATTGTGGAGTAACGAGTCTCGCCTGTGAGCCATGAAAGTCTGAGAAGAGCCGTGGCGATGATGCTGTTCTCGTCGATCGGCTTGTCTTGGGTCCTAAGCTCTCCCAGATTCGAGTCTGAGACGGGAATGTCGTAGAATCCCTCGCCAGACTTGTCCTTGAAACTCTCGATGCAATCGTCGGCGACCTTTGCCGCCGTTTCCAAGTATTCGTGTTTACCTGAGTATTCGTACGCGTCTAGGAGTGCGTTGACGAGGGTGGCATAGTCGACTAGGAATCCGCTCAGAACTGGGCTCCCGTCGTCTCTCCAGTAACGGAAAGGCAATCCGGTTTGCTTGCCGAGGCTCAAGATGCGGTCTAGGGTCTTCAGAGCGAACTTTCCTATCTCGTCGTTCCCGAGAACTGCTCCGGCTAGAAGAAATGACGAGATGAAGAGCGCGTTGTAGTTAGTGTAGAGGGTCCGATCTACCGCCGGGCTCTTGCGGCTGTTGCGTCTGGCCAGGTCCAGTTTGTAGTATTCCTCGTCGGCGTCCTGGCTCCCATAGAAGCCGCCCTGTTGAGCGTCGGACAGATTCGCCAAGGTGTAGTCAACAATTCCCTGCGCAGTGTCTCTGTAGAGTGCTTGTCCCGTCTGCTGGAACGCGTGAAGATAGACTGTGAGGAGCTTTGCATTGTCCTCGGCCATCTTCTCAAAGTGAGGGATGGACCAGTCACGGGTGGTCGAGTATCTGAAGAATCCCTTTTCGACCTGATCGTACATTCCACCCTTCGCCATCCGGTCGAGAGTCTTCGTGACCACCTTGAGCATCTCCTTCTCGCCATGGTAGCGATATCGAAGGAGAGCATAGTCGAGCGCTTCAGCGTGGGGGAACTTCGGCTCGAAACCGAATCCACCATAGTCGATATCGAAGTTGACGGCTATGGTTGTCGCGATGTCGCGGGTGACCTTTTCTGACACCGGACCCTCGCTTCGTGACGGGACTCTTGGCCGCTGAAGCTTGCTCCCAAGCTTTCCTTTGTTGGTCGAGTAGAAGTCGAGGACTGAGCGGAGCACCTCCCTCAGCTGCTGGGGAGGAATGTATGTCCCGCCGGTGATGATCCTTCCTTCGCTGTCCAGGAACGCGGTAGTGGGCCATCCTCCGAGGTTGTAACGACGGTTTACGTCGGGTCTCTTGTCAGTGTCTACTCTGACCGGGATCAAGCTCTTTGTGATCGTGCCAATGACGACCGGGTCAGAGTAGGATGTTTCGTCCATGACGTGGCACCAGTGACACCAGGATCCGGTGATGTCGAGCAGAATCGGCTTCCCCGAGGACCTTGCCTTGTCGAAGGCTTCTGGTCCCCACTCTAGCCACTCGATCTTGTTCAAAGACTACCCAGTCGATAGGGCGAGTAACGATATAATAACCCTCGAACCCGCACAGATGAAGATGACCAGACCAATATCCACCGTGAAGCATTCCCGACAGGAACTACAGGTCCTGTCAAGACTTAAGGCAACAGTTTCGAGCGCTTCATCAGGCGACGTTCTGGCGAAAGCGGTTCAGATTCTGCGCGATAGTTCTAGTTCCTACAATTGGGTCGGAATCTACTTGGTCAAGGGGAAAGACCTGGTCTTGTCAGCATATGTAGGAGATGCTGAAACCGAACACACCAGGATTCCTGTAGGGCAGGGGATTTGCGGGCTTGCAGCGAAGGAAGCAGAGACGATCATAGTTCCTGACGTGAACAAAGACCCGCGGTATCTGATGTGTTTCCCTTCGACTCGATCCGAAATAGTTGTCCCGATAGTGGGTGTTGGAGGAGTTTTGGGAGAAATCGACATAGACAGCGATCGGCTTTCAGCTTTTACCGAGCAAGACCGAGAGATGCTTGAGGAGGCGGCAGAGATCATGGCAGATCATCTAGACAGACAGAATCTCCGTTTCGGCCATTCCGGGACCGTCCGGTGAGCCCTTGTCAAAGTATCAGCGAGGAGACCCTCCTCCTCTCCCTAAGCATCGGCACTGCAAAAGCTGTGGGACACCAATCGACTTGAACCGTGAGT
The DNA here is from genome assembly GCA_002495485.1 of Candidatus Bathyarchaeota archaeon UBA185. GTDB lineage: Archaea > Thermoproteota > Bathyarchaeia > 40CM-2-53-6 > 40CM-2-53-6 > 40CM-2-53-6. Next base: position 1,670 of record DAFH01000101.1, on the reverse strand, counting down.
TTTGTAGCGACAAGTGCCAAGCTAGTTACAGGAAATCGTCGCGGGCGAAGACCAGAACATTTGTCTTGGTCACAGCGGCAGTGTTGATCTTCTACCTGTTCATCGTGTTTGCACGGCTCTAGCTTCAGGAGATCGTCGGGGCGTGTTTTGTCGCGGTCCCTACGATGTCTCGGACCGAGCTCAATCCTTTCAGCTCTAGGAACTTTGCAATTCCCGCGGTTACATCTCTGAATACGTCGAGCCCTTGGGTGGTTACAGCGCTTCCTATCTGAACAGCTGAGGCCCCTACCATGAGCATTTCGACAGCTCCTCTCCAATCTTGGATTCCGCCAACGCCAACGATGGGGACGTTTACCGCACGACTGATCTGATAGACCGCTCTGACAGCGATAGGATGCAACGCCGGACCCGATAGTCCTCCGAGAACTCCGCCCAGAATTGGATAGCCGGAGTCCACGTCCACCGCCATTCCGAGGGCCGTGTTTACGGCTGTAATAGCATCCGCCCCGGCACTTACCGCAGCCTTCGCAACCTCGGTTATGTCCGTGACGTTTGGGCTGAGCTTGACGAAGACCGGAATTCGGACGCGGTCCTTCACCGCCCGCGTAACCTCAGCGACCGCCTGCGGTCTCTGCCCTATTTCGACTCCAACCTCTTTGACGTGAGGGCATGAGACGTTGAGTTCAACAGCTATCGCGCCACCCTTCTGGCCCATCTCGGCTGCAGCCGCAAATTCTGGGGCATCAAACCCGAAGACGCTGGCGATTACGGGGACTCCTGCTTTCGAGACCGTTTCCACCTCGTCCCGCATCTCTTCCATCCCGGGATTGGGAATTCCGAGAGCGTTCAGATAGCCCCCTGGAACCTGGATGAAGGATGGGTTTCGGTAGCCCTCTCTTCCTTTGACGTTGAAGGATTTGCTGACGACGGCTCCCTCGCCTGCCCGGCTGGCGCGGATCATTATCTCTGCCGAGACTCCGAGGATGCCCGACGCTAGTATTGTCGGGTTGGGGAGTTTTATACCGGCAAACTCAACGGACAGGTCGGGTCCCAAATGCATCAGGGAAAGAGCGGCATTGCCGCGCTAATTATGTTCGCGCCAGCCAGCTTTGAGCATAGACCGGCCTTCCATCCGGGGGAGTATGCATCTTGAAGGCGTATCTGCTGGATTCTCCAGCCGGGCTCTTCCTAATCGACAAGACTGGCAAACTGTCCGAGAAGACGCTGTTCTCCCACAATCCAAGTGACGCGGCCCTCCAGCTGAAACAGGTCCAGAACGGCAGCCTGCCTGAAACATCCTCCGAATTCGCCCAGAGACTCTCCCAACTCGAGCTCGAAACGGTTACAGTCGACTCGGAGCCACTCGCCCGACTCGCCCGATCACTAGTACAAACGGAGGTCGTGGAGGATGAAAGAGATCCCACAATCTCGCGGCTGAGAAACAGACTCCCATCCATCCTTGTGCGCCTGAGAATCATTGAGTCGAAAGACGAGTACGAGAAATTCGTCAGAGACGTCTCCCTAGAGCTCGCCAAGACGGCAATCGCCGAAGCCGTAACGAAACGCGATCTCTACGCGATTCAGACCGTTCGTGCGATAGAGGACCTGGACAAGATCCTCAATCTTCTCGCCGGAAGAGTGAGAGAATGGTACGGGCTACACTTTCCGGA
>DAFH01000005.1 GCA_002495485.1 Candidatus Bathyarchaeota archaeon UBA185 | reverse complement strand
TGGACCCCCCCGGCTACTAGAAAAAAGAATTCTTTCTGGGTCCCATGCTTTGAGCGGTTCGCGTCTCCGGCGGGGCGTTTTATACCGGGCGCTTCAGGAAACGCGGGAACCGGTTCGTAGGCACGGGATTGGCTGTTGGAGTACAAGTGGGTCGTTCTCACCGTCACGACCGTCGGTATCTTCATGGCGACCCTCGACTCTAGCATTCTGGTCGTGGGTCTCCCGCAGGTGGTGCTGGCTCTTCACACGAACCTCGTGGTGGGGGTCTGGTTCATCACCATCTACCGGCTGATGATCACGGTCCTCCTCGTTGCGATCGGCCGGATAGCTGACATCTATGGTCGTGTCAGGCTGTACAACTGGGGCTTCGCAGTATTCGCGGTTGGATCGCTCCTCTCGGGACTGTCGTTCACGGCCGAGGAGCTTCTCGCCTTCCGGCTCGTACAGGGAGTTGGCGCGGCGCTGATCTTCGTCAACGGTGTCGCCATAGTGACTGACGCGTTCGCCGGCAACGAGCTCGGCAAGGGCATCGGGATAAACCAGGTCGCGATAAACGCCGGGACGATCACAGGCTACACTCTGAGCGGCATACTGATCCAGCTGTTCACGTGGCGGTCCATCTTCCTCGTCAACGTTCCCATCGGCTTCTTCGGAACCTACTGGTCAAGGAAGAGGCTCAAAGAACTCTCCAAGCCCGAAACCGGCCAAAAGTTCGATCTTTTCGGCGCATTGACGTTCTCCGCCTCCATCACTCTACTACTTCTCGGCATGACAATCGCATCCATAACCGACCCGTTATCGATCGGATTTCTCCTCGCGAGCGTCCTTCTAATGATAATCTTCGTCCGGGTCGAGCGCGGGTCCAAGTTTCCCGTCCTTGACCTTTCGCTGCTTAGAATCAGGCTATTCACCGCCGGCAACATTGCCAATCTTCTGAGCGGCCTCGCGTTTGCAGGTCTCGCGTTCATAATGACACTCTACTTCCAGCTCGTAAGAGGATACGACCCGCTACACGCCGGAATCTTCCTGATCCCGCTCGACGCGACTCTCATATTTATCGGTCCAATCAGCGGATCGCTCTCGGACAGATGGGGAGCCCGGGGTCTCAGCACACTCGGTCTGGTAATCGCTGCAATCGGAGTCTTCCTCCTCTCCACATTCACCACAACAACCGTCTATCCGCAGATAGCTTTGGGCCTCGTCCTGGTCGGGTTCGGAATCGGTCTATTCCGCAGTCCAAACGCAAGTTCAGTCATGGGCTCTGTCCCGAGTACGGAGAGAGGCATCGCGTCCGGGGTCAGAAGTACCATCATCAACACGAGCATAGTCGCGAGCATCCCGCTCGTCCTATCCGTCATGACAGCGTACATTCCCTACAACACGCTGATCAACATCATCGGCAACGTGACAACCATTTCCAGCGGCCAAATATCTGCAGCATACATCGGCCCGTTCCTAACCGGGCTACAGCATGCTCTCATCATCTTCTCAGCCTTGATCCTCGCGTCATCATTCTTCTCGCTCCTCCGAGGACCTCGAACAGCCAGCTAGAGGAGACAGCCCAACACTTTTCGCTGAGGGTTCGAACATATCTTCGAATGCCGAGGTCTAGACTGCTAAGCTGGCAAGAACTCGACTGTTATCTTAGACGACCCGTAATTCAGAGCGGCTACATAGTACGTTCCCTGAACGGGAGGAAGGAACTTCAGAGTGTCCGTTGTCGTCCCCGATGTAGGGGTGTTTCCTATGCAGTCGGTCGACGTGTACCCTGACGCCACCCACGCGCTATACAACGTGTCTCTGAGCACGCAAAAGTTCGCTGTTCCGTTGATAACTGAGACTCCGACATAGAAGCTCTCGGTGGTCACCAAGTTCGGTAGCACCAGGACGTTTACATTAGGCGTTGACGAGCTTCCTGGTTCAACTACGACGTTCTGCTGGCTGGTGAGGGAGCCATGCGGGACGTTCTGAGCTGGCAGAAATGGGATGCTTGCGAAGACGATTCCTACGGAGAGAGCCACAACAACGGCGGCTATGATGAGGTTACGCCTTCTCCAGAATTTCCCTGCCACCGAGTCTTTCTCTCCAGATATTCTTCTTTATTTTCCGCGGCTAATAAACGACGTGCGAAAAACCGCCCAGAGCATTTACTGGAAGCTTGAAGCCCCGGCCGGGGATTGAACCCGGGACCTGCGGCTGTCTTGCGCGTATTACAAGGCCGCCGCTCCACCACTGAGCTACCGGGGCGCTTGCTGAAGCGTCGCGGAGGCTTTGCCAAAGATAAGCTCTCTCTAGGGATGAGCCGTTTACTTGTAGTTCGAGGCGCGCATCCTGGCCGCGGCTCTTATCAGAGCGTCCACGCCAGGCAGGTTCTGTCCGGACAGAAGGGACAGCATAGCGCCTCCCGCAGTGCTCACGTGCGAGAACTTTTCGTCTATTCCGAGAATCGCTGCGAGTCCAACCAAGTGCCCGCCTCCAATTACCGTGTACCCGCTGTTCTTCGCCATCGACTCCAGGACTCTTCTGGTTCCTAGGTCGAATCCTCTTCTNNCTCCCTCCACCATCTTGGAATACTTCTCGACCGTCTTCGCTCCGACGTCGAGGGCTGACTGTTTCGTAGCTGTTGTGTCGACGGTTTTGTCGACTCTTCTGGCTGCTTCTTCGTAGGCAAGGTCCGTGGGCAGTTCGATCTTATCGCGATGTTTCGTGAGAAGCCTCTTCGCGTGATCAATGAACGGAGTGAGTTTTGCTAGGTCTTCTTCGTCTTGTGTCGAAATTTTTCGACCTGCGGCTTTGAGGAAGAGCTTTGCCGGGACGCCACCCAACAGNNTCTGCTTTATCGCGATCAAGAATGTGCTCTATCACCGGGACCTTGTCCTCAACTTTGGCTCCGCCTAACACGTAGATGGAGGGCCGTCGCGGCTGTTTCAAGAGCACTGATACGGCCTTGAGTTCTTTCTCCATCAATCGCCCCGCAGCGCTGGGGAGGATTTCGGTGAGTCCTGCGATGGAGGGCTGTGATCGGTGGGCTGTTGCGAAGGCGTCGTCGATGTAGAGGTCGAAGAGTGGGGCCAAGCGTTTGACGAGGTTTGTTTTGACCAGTTTTTCCGGCTTGTCGTCAATGTTCTCTTCTGAACAGAGCCTTAGATTGTCGAGGACAAGGATTTCCCCCGGCTGGACCCGGGCTATTCTCTGGCGAGCCTGCGGTCCGAGCACGTCCTCTACGAATCTCACTCGTTGGTTGCAGTACTTTGCAAGTGCCTCTGCATGAGGTTCGAGAGACGTGAAATCGTCCTTGCCTGGCCTACTCTGGTGTGAACCTAAAACAACTTTTGCGTCGTCTAGTTGGGAAAGTGTCTCGCTTATCGCTCTGATTCTCGTGTCGTCTAGAATTTGTTGCGAGGTTGGGTCGAGTGGGACGTTTATGTCGACTCTCAGGAAAACCCGTTTGTTCGCGGTGTCAATGTCGTCGAGTGTGTAGAATTCATGCTGCTCCACGTTCGGGTCTTTCCCGATTCGAGTCTGATTATTGGCGCGTTTAATGTTTCCGAGGTGAATGCTTTTAGCCAGTAGGTCGGGGCGTCGGATTTGCCGGGGTGGCTCAGCTTGGTCAGACCCTGTTGAAGGGAACTATAGCGCCGGACTCATAATCCCGGATAGGATATCCGGAGGTCGCGGGTTCGATAAACCTCCTCTGCGTTCGAGACCCCCGCCCCCGGCACTTTATGGTCAATGGAGGAGCCGGCCGCCTTCTTTTGCGTGTTGCGCTGGGTATCTCGAGGTTTCGGGATCCGTGGGGGACGAAAGGATTTCGCGCAGAAAAAAAATTTCTTTGCTAGAAGATTTTTCCGATTCTATTTCGTTCTGGTCGTAGACATTGATCGAGTCAGCCTCTACGGAGAATGTCCACGTGCCCGTCTTTTCTCCCGACGTAGGCCGTGTCGGCCATACCCAAGAAGAGCCCTGTCTCAATTACCCCTGGGATTTTCTTAAGCTTCTCGTGAACTATCTCCGGTCGGCGGAGGTTTCGGAAGTATGTGTCGGCGATGATGTTTCCGTTGTCTGTGATCACGGGTCCTACTTTGCCCGTGGATTCTCTGAGGCTGGCCTTCTCCGAAATTCTTCGAATCTTTTCCAGGGTTGAGGCGTAGCCGAAGGGTGTCATCTCGACCGGTATCGGCTGCGGTCCGCCGAGTGTCTTTGCGAGCTTCTTCTCGTCTATGACTATGACCAGGCGTCTGGCTGTTGAGTCTACTATCTTCTCGCGTAGGAGTGCTGCTCCTCCGCCTTTGACGAGGTCGAGTGTACGCCACTGGACCTGATCGGCGCCGTCTATCGCCAGGTCCGGTTCGGTGTTCTCGTCGAGCGTCGTGGTCTTGAGGCCGAGTTTCTTTGCGGCTATCTCTACCTGGTAGCTTGTGGGTATGAAGCTGATTCGGAGGTTCTCTTTCTTTATCCGTTCCGCGGCCAATTCCAGTGCCCGGAGTATTGTGTTGCCGCTTCCTAGACCGATGGTCGTGTTGTCTCTTAGTTCGCGGACTGCTTGTGCGGCGGCGCTGATTCGGGCCTTGTCTGTCCATGACAATGTTCGGGGTTAGCCTTCTGTCTCTATCTGTTCGAGGCGTTCCATGGCTTTGAGGACCTCCTCGCGGATCGTCTCGAGCCGTTCTTCAGCTTTGTTTCGCGGTTTCTCACGTGCGGCCCGCTCCTTGGGAGGGCTTGTCGCATTGGAAGGTGCTTGTGTCTCCTTTGGAGGGACTATTGGTTCGACGGTCTTGAGCTCAGGCGTGATAGCTACTGAGGGTGTGATCTGGTTGATCTTTAGGTCGATCTCAAGCAGTTTCTCGTGGAAGCTCTTGAGAAGGTCCTCCTTGGCTGACTCCAGCTCGAAGAGGTCCACGGTCTTCTTGTGGGTGTCTATTTCTGAGTCTACGCGTTTCAGGTCTGTCTTGTACCGTTGGAGAAGCTGGTTCTTCTCCGGCTCGTTGATCTGGCCCTTAGCCTCCGCCTCGTAGATCTTCGTCAGCGCATCTCCAATGATGTCTCGCTCGAGGTTCGCCAGACGGAGCCGGTCGCGCGCTTTGGAAACGTCGGTTTCGGAGACGATCTTCTTGAGAATGTCAGGGACCGGGAAAGCTTCCACTTTGACATCTTGCGGAGCTGTTGTCGGTTTTTCTTCCGGTGTTTTCTTTCTTCCGAATAAGAGAATGAGTGTGATTACTGCGAAAGGAGCCTTCGGGCCCTTTCTCCGNNAGAGAAGCATTCCTCTAACGTTCTTGACGGTTTCTCGGGTCCGGGCTTATTAACCGTTTTAGATAAGCTGGTTGTCGCTCTGGGCTGGGAAGCTGATCTGTTCATGGCAAAGTCTTGAGTTCTCCACGGCCGGTTCTAGCTTTCGAATTCAAATTGCAATCGAGACGCTCGCTGCCATTAGAAGTGTTGATTGTCACGTTGCTAGACAGCTCAAGATAGCTCGATCGGATCTTTGTTCACAGAGCTAACCACGGATAACGGCCCACCGGAGAAAGCTAAATATGCGGAAGACCCAACTTTCAAAGTTTGAAGCAATCTGGATGATGGGAACTAACAGGCGTCCATCAAAGAGGTTTCTGATAATAATTCTGCCCATGA
>DAFH01000105.1:11733-13235 GCA_002495485.1 Candidatus Bathyarchaeota archaeon UBA185 | reverse complement strand
GTTCGACGTGCTCTGTCACCAGATCGCCGGGCTCCTGATCCAGAACCGGAAATGGTACTATAACGAGCTACTCGACATTCTGAGAAAAGCCTACCCCTACCGGAACCTCGCGGAAGACGATGTTGCAGCGGTTACGAATTACATGCACTCACGTTTCCCTCGACTAGGCTGGGTCTCGGCCCAAGACAAAGTCGTCATGCGGCCGTCCAGGGTCAAAGACCTCTACAGATACTACTTCAACAAANNGATCCCCGACGAGAAACAGTACCTAGTCGTAGAACAGGAAACCGAGACAGCGGTAGGAGTACTCGACGAGGCTTTCGTCGCCGAGTACGGCCAGCCCGGAACCAGATTCATCGTCCGCGGAACACCCTGGATAATGCAGAGCATTCGAGGCGACAAGATATTCGTCAGAGGAATATCAGACCCGACCGGCGCAATCCCAAGCTGGATAGGCGAAGAGATACCCGTCCCATACGAGATAGCCTCTGAGGTCGGCGAAATCCGCCGCACAACAGAGGAAGAGTACCGGAAAGGCAAAACTCTCAGAGACATCGGCCGGATGCTCTCCGAGAAATATCCAACCGACGAACACACAGTTCGCAAGGCTCTCGCGGAGACCTTCGACCAGTGCGAAGAAGGACTGCCCGTCCCGAGCGACAGACTGCTCACGATCGAGGAATGGGACGATTTCATCATAATCAACTCCCACCTCGGGACCCTCGTGAACAGAACCCTCGCACGGCTCATCGGTCACGTACTCTCGGACGAAGCGGGCGTAAGCATCGGAATCCAGCAGGACCCGTACAGGATCGTCCTACAGACGATGGGCGCGATAGATGCTCAAGACGTGCAGAAGACTCTGAAACGGCTGGCCGGCACGGAGATAAACGAACTGGCCGTGGCCGCATCGAAACGGACCGGTCTCTTCAAGAGAAGACTCGTCCACGTAGCCAGACGGTTTGGAGCCATCTCCAAATGGACAGACTTCAGCAGCATCACACTGCGACAGCTGGTAAAGAGCTTCGAAGGCACAGTAATAATGGACGAAGCCGTCAGGGAGACCCAAGAGAAAGACATGGACGTCCCCCACACTCAGGAGGTGTTGAAGTCGATAGCCGACAGAAAGATCACAGTGACCACCGTCAAGGCCAGCGGTGAGGCCACGCCGATTGCGAGAATCGGACTTGAAAGAATCAGCAGGAAAGCGGACATCATTCCGACGGAGAAGATGAACCAGATTCTCGTAGGCTCGGCCAAGGCGCGCATTCTCAACGAGGTTAAGACGCTCGTCTGCACGAACTGTTGGAAGTATGTGGAAATGCGGCGAGTCAAAGACATACCCCCCACGGTAAAATGCCCGGAGTGCGGTTCGCGACTCGTCGCCGCGCTCGGAATCGCGGATGAGGATGTGAAGAAGGTAATCGCAAAGAACGGTGCCCGCCTGTCGGAGCGCGAGAAGGACCTAGTCGCGAGAGCGGAGGACACGGCGAAGCTGGTCG
>DAFH01000105.1:11549-11718 GCA_002495485.1 Candidatus Bathyarchaeota archaeon UBA185 | reverse complement strand
AAGGGCTTCTTCGAGGCGCTGATGGAAGCGGAACGAGAAGCTCTCAAGGAGCGATTCTGGTAACCCCGCGGAACAGTCTACGGTGGTAGGATGTCCGGTACAAGTCTTATCTGAAACACTCGCCTGTCAATCTTAGATTGAAGCGAGACCTCTCCATCGAGACGAAGAG
>DAFH01000105.1:11144-11530 GCA_002495485.1 Candidatus Bathyarchaeota archaeon UBA185 | reverse complement strand
TCGGTCCGAACGGCGCCGGAAAAACGACTCTCATCAAGATTCTATGCACGCTATTGCTACCCACGCAGGGTAACGCACTCATCAAAGGACTGGACGTTGTCAAGCAGGCACCGCAGATACGCCGGATGATCAATCTCGTCTCGGGAGGCGAGACGCCCGGCTATGGTATTCTCAGCGTTAAGGAGAACCTATGGTTCTTCTCCCAACTCTACGGTCTCCCGAGAGACTTTGCCAGAGATAGGATTGCAAAGCTCGTTGACCAGCTAGAGCTTCAGGACTATCTCAACACCCGGATGACCAAGCTCTCAACCGGCTACAAACAACGTCTCAACCTCGCCCGAGGATTCGTCAACGACCCCGCAGTGCTCTTCCTAGACGAGCCGACC
>DAFH01000105.1:10862-11095 GCA_002495485.1 Candidatus Bathyarchaeota archaeon UBA185 | reverse complement strand
GTCGGAATAATCAACCGGGGCAAGATCCTAGCCTGCGACACTCCACAACGGCTCAAGACCAAGGTCGCGGGCGGAGCAACGTGGAAGATCGAGATAACCCCGAACCTTTCACAGCCAGAATCCGTCAAGTCCGTGCCGGGAGTACTTGGCCTCTCCCAGACCGACAACATCGAGACCGGAGTCACAACGCTCAAACTCGTACTACAAGACGAGTCCGTAATGTCCGACTTGCT
>DAFH01000105.1:0-10839 GCA_002495485.1 Candidatus Bathyarchaeota archaeon UBA185 | reverse complement strand
GCCGCGATGAACTGGTGAGCAATCTCAGGGCAGCATACGCGCGGATGTGGGTCCGTCTTCGAGGAAGCAACCGGGACCCCATCTCTCTCGTCGCTGAGATAGGACTCCCTATTCTGACCATAGGCGCGTACGTGATACTCTACCACGCAATAGGACTTCCAGCGACCGCAGGAGCTGCCGTAATTGTGGGAGGCGCGATGATCGCCTTCTGGACGAACGTGCTCTGGAACATGTCGTCCCAATGGTTCTGGGAGAGAGAACAGGGAAACCTGGAGATGTACCTGGTGGCGCCGGTGTCCCGAATGTCCATACTACTCGGAATGGCACTGGGCGGCAGTCTGAACACTGCCATCCGTGCAATCGGCATAGTGCTGCTCGGGATCCTCGTCTTTCAAGTGCCGTTTCAGTTGAGAGATCCGTTCTCGGTCGGCCTCGTCTTTGTGCTGACACTTGCCGCGCTGTACACTTTGGGGATGCTCTTTGCTTCGCTCTTCATGCTTTACGGTAGAGAGGCCTGGAATACGGCAACGCTGCTCCAGGAACCGGTCTATTTTCTGTCAGGCGCCTACTTCCCAGCCATCTACGCCCCGATTGTGCCGTTCGGGCTTCAAGTTGCAGGATCGCTGATACCGATGACGATAGGACTGGACGCGATTCGAAGACTCGTGATCAACGGCGCTAACATCCTGGCCATATGGCCTCACATTGTTGCGCTCATCGCTTGCATCCTCATCCTATTTCCACTGGCACGGCGGACGCTGAACTACATGGAATCCCTCGGAAAGAAGGAAGGCAGGCTTACGCTCAGATGGCAATAGCAGACTTTGTCAAATCGGCCCGCGAATCATTCCGTGTCGGATGGAAGATCGAGAGCAACTGGACAGACCCGGTCCTATTCGCCACATACCAAATCATTCGACCCCTAGCGTCACTTCTGATTGTTGCATTCATCGTCATCATAGGAGCAGCTGTCGGAGCGGGCACTTCCAGTTACTACAACCAGTACCTGGCATGGCTGATCGTTGGGACGGCGTTCTACGCCTACGTTCTCCAAGCCATGCTCGGAATGTCCTTCCTCATCCACGTAGACCGGACCAGGTATGAGGTGTTGAAGAACATCTACATCTCACCGAGCACCCTGCACCCCTACCTCCTCGGACGAAGTCTAGTCTCCGTTGTCAACGGAACGATCTCTGTGATCCTGACTCTGTTGTTCAGCGTTGCCATATTCGACGGTCTATTGCACATGAGCATTCCATTGAACCTGCTTAGCGTAAATCTGCTGATGCTGATTCCGGCCGTTCTCCTGGGCATTGTTGGCCTGCTTTCGATCGGCTACATCATCTGCGCCCTTAACATCGTCTCCAACCGGATGGAGTTCATACTCGGCGATTCCATCTCGGGAATATTCTTCCTGCTCGGAGGAGTAATCTTTCCCGTCAGCCTGCTACCCTCGTCTGTACAGTACGTGTCGAACGCACTCCCCATAACGTACTTCCTCAATGCTGTAAGAGACAGCTTCGGCCTATCGACCGGTAGCAGCTACATGTCCGATCTGGCTTTCCTAGCGTTGACGACGATCGGAGCCTTACTGGTTGGAATCGCTGTCTTCAGTCTGGCGGAGAGGAGAGCCAGGCAACTGGGCCTCTTCGACAGGAAATCCGAATACTGAGATTAGAGCCTAAGCATCTTCGCGACGGCCTCGAAGCCGTCGTTGGTCCTGCCAGCCTTGTAGAGTCTCAGAGATCGAACCAGATCGTCCCGATCAACTGGCCCTAGGACTCTGAGCACCCGCCTGGAGAATCTGCCTGAGAGGAAGAGGTACTGGGCTATGGAGGTGAAGTTGTTTACTCTCCGCATCAGGCTGGCACTCTCGAAATCCAGTATCCACGGATGACCCTCTGACGAGACGAGAACGTTCTTGTGGGCTCTGCTGAGCTCTCCATGATCGATTCCGTAAGCATCTAGTCTTGCACACTGTTCGAAGAGTTCTTTGAACATGGATCGGATCTTAGCCCGGGTACCTCTGCCTTTGAGGCCGGACAGCCACGATGGGAGAGACAGTCCCTCGACGAACTGCATTTTGAGAATGTCCCTGGAAGCCCCAAGAAACTCAGGCCCGATGCCCGCATTGTTGGCGGCCTGGATCATCTGCGCCTCGCGGCTCATGCTACTCCTTCTAGAATCGACCCTCCGAATCTTGACCGCAACATGCTCCTCATCAGCCATGCCCGAGAAAACCAGTCCGACAACGCCCTTCCCAAGAGCAGAAAGATTGCCGATCCTCAAGGGTCCCTGGAACTCCAAGCTCGTGATTCCAAGGTCGGTCAGCTGGCTGATTCGTGACTCGACAGCATCGGGTGTAGGACTGGGATAGGCGACCAGCCCCCGGTAGGGGTCCCGGTCGAGACCATCAATGGGGACTATGAGTGGACCGGTCTCAGCCATACAGGCTTCGCCTCAAGGAATTCCCACAGCGCCTGGTCAAAACCTCGTCTGCCCAACAGCGATAGTACTACTCGGCCCTCCAGAACTTTCACGCTTCTCGAGAAAGACTCGCCGATCTGCCTCGGCAGAATCAGCCCATAGGATTGTTCCCGGAGAGACACCTCTACGAGAGATGAGATGGTCAGGACCCGGCGTTTCTTCTCTACCATCCAACGGTCAGCCTCAATCCAGGGACCGCGGACGGTGTCTCGAGAAGCAACATGCTTTTGCAGGAACGATGAGCTATCCTCTCGTTTCGAAACAGGGGGGTCTTTCTGCAACCTTGTGCTTGAAAGTGTAACCCGGTCGACCTCCAGTAGAATCGCGCTCTGTCCATCCTCATCGTTCCAGATGCTCGAGCGGTAGACACGGAATTCTTCCCGGATCAATACTTCGACCAGGCTCCTTTCGAGCCTCATCAGCTGACCCCACAACACGTCCGGGACCAAGACCGGGTGTTCGAAGGTGACAGCGACGAGTTCTCGCCCGTTGCCTTCAATCTTCTTGGTGAATTCTCTCCGAGTCCTTTTCGCGAACTTTGGGGGAAAGAAGTATCGTGCGTTTGGGTCTTGGAGAAACTGGCGACCTGCCGCGACGAAGCTCCAGAGCTTGTCCGGCCTAACAGCAGCGGCCAGGTTTCTCTCCGGGTCTACCGGATCAATGACGACAAGGTCGACACCTGGCTCCCTCTTTTTCGCGTCCAGAACTGACGATGGCTTTCCGATCTCCAGACGGGTCCCCTGCGTCCAGGAGGATGCATGTCGGATCGTTTCGAGGAATGAACTGTAGTAGAGGGTCAGCGTATCCACCAGCATTCCGCTGAATCCTCCTATCTTTATTTCGGCTCCATAGACGGCGATGCCCTTGGCGAACTTCTTGAGAAGGCGAGCCTCGACACGTAGTTGATCGGTCAGGTTTGCTTTCATGAATTCCGTGTGATAGGGAGTCCGGTCGGTCGCGCTCTTCCAGTAGCCCTTCTCCACATCGTAGCATGGGACGATGTTGACTCGGATCCCGTCGACGTGGAACTCTAGAAAGGGATGTTCTGCGTAACGCTCGATCACGTCGAACCCGGCTAGTCCTTTGCGGATTGCTGGCAGAACCCTGTCGATCCATTCGGCTCGCTGCATGGATTCCGGGAAGCGGGCGAAAATGTCTAGGTCCGTCTCGTGACTTACCCACGTGTCTCGCGCGAACGAGCCTTGTAGGGTCACCACCCCGTCGATTCCAGATTCTTTCAGGATGCGTTCGACCTCTCTTCTGAGGCGGTCTGCTAGACTGGCCATCTTGTCTCGTTCCTTCCCTGTTGGAACGATCTTTGGCTTGACCTGTTGCAGAACCGTCTCTGGTGAAGACAACCCGTTTCAGCTCAGACGTACGACGCTATTTGAAACTGGCCGAGTCCGAGTGAGTTACTTTCTCGCGGAGACCTCGAAGAGGGTTGAATAGGTCGGTCCCGAAGGAGAGAGGACACTCTGCTTGAGCCGTATACGATCAACACTGAAGCTTCCCAAGCTCTCGTCCGAGATGTGGCCAAGAAAGGCGGCAATCTCATCCCGCTTCCGCCCAGAGCGGACTCTTGCGATCGAGATGTGAGGACTGAACGGTCGAGTCTCACGGGTGAACCCTGCCTCGTGGAGGAGCTTCTCCGGCTGCTCGAATATCTGCTCAGCATTGGTCCAACCCTCGCCGACGCCGATCCATATCACGTTCATCCTTTTCAGGTTTGGAAAGGCGCCGGCGCCCTTAATCTCTAGCACGAACGGCTCGAACCTCACCTGTGAGAGCGCCGACTTCACCTCCGTCAGCTTCCCCGGCGTAACGTAGCCGAGAAATTTGAAGGTCAAGTGGATGTTCTCTGGTTCTACCGGTTTGAGATCTCCTCCCAGAGATGAGAGCGAGCCCATTATGGACTCGACTCTCGACAGAATTGCCTCATCTTCGATGTCGATCGAGACGAAGCTTCGAATCTGATCACTCGGCAATGTCGAGATCAGCACAGAGATAGGCAAGGATCGCAATAACCGTTAGCACAGACGAATCTGAACCAGATTCTAAGAGCTATAACTCGCCAATTGTCCGCCGATCGGAAGCACCATTGAAAAAAACCGGCGAACAGAAGACCGTTCTGGTCGTAGTGGGAATGCCCGGGGCAGGAAAGAGCCTCGCGTCGAGCGTGATGAAGGCGCGACGAATACCTGTTTTCGTGTCCGGAGACATCATCCGGGCTGAAGCGCGGAAGAGAGGGCTGAAGTTCACTCGAAAGAACCTCGGAGAACTGATGCTCAAGATTCGTAGGGAGGAGGGGATGGGAGCCGTTGCGAAGAGGCTCATACCAATAGTTGAAGAAACCAACGGACGATACTCGGTCTACGAGGGTGCTCGCAGCTCCGAAGAAGTCGATGAGCTTCGCAAGAGGTTTCAGGTCATGACCATTGCGATTCACGCTTCTAGCAAGGCGCGATTTCAGAGACTGCAAAGGAGAAGAAGGTCCGACCGGCCAAGAAACTGGGCGGACTTCGTGGAGCGGGACAATCGGGAAGTTGGAGTGGGGCTTGCCAAGCTTATCGCACTAGCGGACAGGACCGTGGAGAACGAGGATACGAAAGAGGACTTGAAGAGGCGGATGAAACGTCTACTCAGAACAATCCTTCGAGCGGAAGAGTCATAGTAGTCGCCGAGACCGAGGTCAACCCGACCGAGGACCGGGACAGAATCAGTGTGGCCCTTACCAATCTGTTCACTGGTCAAATCGATTTCAAGGGTGAGATAGATGACTACGGGTCTGCAAGACTGGCAGCGGAAGGGAGAGAGTCACTGGAGAGGTTCAGGATGATCCTCCAGCGGGACAGGATTCGCGCCGCGGCTCGGGCACAACTATTCAGGGGCATGGAAGGAAACAGAATCGTTGTCTTTCTCAACAAGCAGGCCGCCTATGCAGGACACGCCTCTTTCTCGGCCCCGGAAGGAGAGTCTCCCCTCGGACCCATACGGGTGCAGATAGAAACCGACGACGCCGTTGGACTCATAGACTGGCTTGCCGAAGCTCAAGAAAGACGCGCCAGGAAATAGACCGCTCTACCTCAACTGTTTCAACGTTAGGACCTGGAAATCTTGAGGGACGATCGTCTGTCGAAAGACCCTGCGAGCCTCTCTCAACAATACCGAGTCGTCTCTCGTCACCGCACTGATGTGAACCAGTGCCAAACGCTTTGCTCCCGCCGACTTTGCAAGCTGCGCGGCTTCGCGACCAGTCGAGTGGTAGTACTCTTGCGCCTTGGGCCGTCTGTCTTCGGTGAACCCGCCGTCGTGAATCAGTAGGTCCGCGTCCTTCGCGAGTTCCTTAACCGTCTCAGCCGGCCGAGTATCAATAGCGTAGACAACCTTCAGCCCTGGCCGAGACGCGTCGAGCACCTCGTCCGGCTGGACCATTCTCCTCTCAACCTTTACAGGTTTTCCGTGCTGGAGCTCGCCCCATAGAGGACCCTCGGGTACACCCAACCGTTTCGCCTTCTCTGGATGGAATCGACCCGGACGGTCCTTCTCTGCAACCGCGTACGCCAGACAGAGAATGTCATGCTTTGCCGGTGTAGTCTTGATTACATACTCACCCCGGTCGACCTCGTCACCGGGTCCGAGTTCCCTGACTCTGACCTGGTAGTTTGCTGGGTAGCCTAGGGGTTTGTAGATCAGGTCTAGGAATTTTGAAAGATCCTTTGGTCCGTAGAGGTCGAGGGGCTTGTCGCGTGCCAGCGACGACATTGTCTGCAATAGACCCGGGAGTCCCAGAATATGATCTCCATGCAGATGCGAGATGAGAATAGTGGTAGGCCTGTTGAATCCTAGTCCGGCGTGCATCATCTGTCTCTGCGTTCCCTCGCCGCAGTCGAAGATGATGAGTTCTCCATTCCGACGTAGAGCAACGCTGGGGAGTCCTCGTTCCTTGGTCGGTAGGCTTCCTCCAGTTCCGAGAAAGACGACGTCGATTCCTCCGGACATCAGTTCGCCCCTAACACCAGAATCTCCCTGGTCAGGCGTCTGTGGACGTAGACTTCGTGTCGGTCGACAGGACTGAACCCTGCGGATTCGGCGATGTCAGGCGTACCCGTTCCGAGAGGCGAGGCGACCACCAGACGGCCGTGGCTCGTTAGGATCGAGTGTGCCTCGGGCAGGAATTCTTTCAGAATGTTCCGCGTAGTCGATTTCAGTGTCGAAGCCCCTGTACCGTAGGGCGGGTCGGTGGCGATGGCTCCGATACTCCTGACGGGGATGTTGCGGGCGTCTGCTCGGAGAAGAGCCAAGGGGTTCATTTCGAAGTGTCTCAGGTTTCTCCTCGCGCCCCTCACCATTCTTCTGACCGCGTCTATTCCTATGACCTGGCAGCCGAGAAGCCCGGCTTCCAGTAGTATGCCGCCAACGCCGCAGAACGGGTCCATGAACATGGTCCCTGCGACAGCTCCCGACAGATTGACCATGCTTCGCGCCAGCTTCGGTGTCATCGTGCTGGGATGAAAGGCGGGTCTCTTGCGCGGCCTCCGGCTAGCTACGTATCCGACGGGACGCTGGTGCGCAATCAGTCCGAGATGGAAGTAGGGTCCAGCGAGGAGGCCCCGGAACTGACGCGTGGGATTCTCAAGATTCACACGTGCTCCGGTGATGTTTCCGATGAGCCAGCCGAGGTGCCCCTCAAGCTTGACGCGGGACACTTCCTTGGAGACCCCTCCGAACCGGAGGACGCGTATGTTGAAACTGTCCTTTTCGCTGAGATAGTCCGAAAGATTACTAGATTTGACCGCCTGATCGATTCCCTGGGTCGTCGGATCGGAGTGTACTATTTCGGTGCCGACTTCGTCGATGAATGCTCCTCGACCGCCGATCTTCTTGACCGCGTCGAGGTCCGCTCTGATCTCGACTAGCTTGTAGAAAGAGTCGGTGATCTTGAACGGGATCCGATTGGCGTCGAGAATCGCTTTCATCTCGGCCAGCGGCAGTGTTGGATGCTCGCCTGACAGGACGAGAAAGACGTTTGTCGGCGCATCCATATTCCTCTGTGATGCGAACAAGTATATACACAACCTGCTGAGCCGGTAGAAATTCTGGCGTTAGAGAAGACCAAGGATGAAACGGTCGAAGGGCATTCGAAACAGGAACAGGACTATTCTCCGTAGAAAACCCCGAGACCGAGGAAAGAATCCGCTGGGAAGAATACTGATCCCCTACGCTCCGGGACAGATGGTGACGATCTCGATCAACCCTTCCGTCCAGAAGGGGATGCCACACCGGAGATACCAGGGCCGTGTAGGGATGATATCAGAGAAGCGCGGCAGAGCCTATGTGATCGAGATAACAACGGGCAAGGTGCCACGGATGATAATTGCGCGCCCAGAACACATCTTGCCGATGAAGGAGACATCTTAGTGGCAAGAAAGATTCTCATCGAGAAGGCTATCACGAACGCCGAGGCCAAGTCTGTTCTCGAGAAGGTCAAGGACGAGGAGCTGGGCGAGTTCCAGCGCCGGACCCTGGACTATACTCGCAGATTCTCAAAGCTACCAGCCGACAAGGCCTCGAAACTGGTCGAGCAGCTATCGTCAGACCTCCAGCTCGAGAGGAATGATGCGATTCAGATCGTGAACACGCTCCCCCAGACGATCGAGGAGCTCAGAGCAGTTCTGACCGTAAAGGGACGGTTTGTCAGCACCGAGCAGCTGAACGGTATCCTGCAGATAATGAAACGCTACGTCTGACACGGCGACCGAAATCAAATTAAGCACAGACGTTCTTGTTTTGAACGGTTAGATTTGGCTCTCCGCGCCCCCAGAAGCAGATGGCATGGAACAGAGAGACCGATTCATAGAATCTTCTGAACAGGGAGCCGGGAGGAGAGCCATTCTTGGCAATACACGAAGACGAGTACATACAGAGAAGGCATGTCTATGAAGAGCACGCCTACGTGCTCGACTACCTGCCCTACGGGCGGTCAACGGACAAGTCTCGACATCTGGTAGTCCCGACCGTCCAGATCATGGGCGAGCAATTCTTCACTCTACTGGAGGCGGAGCTGAAGGTCGGGGCGACGGTCGTTGTGCCGGAGCGGATATACATTGGCAGAGAGCGGCGGGTGAAGGTTGACCGGATTATCAGCCGAATCAGCTACGATCAGCTGACGGCGAACGCGAAGGCAGAGGTGACCCCCTTGATCGACGAGCTAGTGAAGAAGCAGGAGAAGCGCTTCGTCGATTTCTTCAACAATTCACAACCCGTGACTCCTAGAATGCACTCGCTTGAACTGCTGCCGGGTATAGGCAAGAAGTCGATGTGGACAATAGTCAACACCCGTGAGAAGAAGCAGTTCACCGGCTACAAGGACATCGAGGCGAGGACAGGTCTTTCAGACGTGCCGAAGATTCTGGCGAAGCGCATCTTCGAAGAGCTGAGCACCGAGACCAAGTACCGAGTGTTTACCAGGACAGTATAGTGTTGTGGCCGCTAGCAGTAGACCTCATCGGCCTTCGAAGCGACTGGGCCAGAACTTCCTCATCGACCATAGAATAGCCGAGCAGATCGTCTCCAGCGTGTCCCCCAGCCCGGCGGACACGGTTCTCGAGCCCGGACCCGGGCACGGAACCCTCACCAAGATTCTGCTGAAAAAGGCCGGGCAAGTGATTGTGGTGGAAAAAGACCCGGCACTTGTCAAAGAGCTTCAGAAGAGTTTCGAAGGCCAGCCCAATCTGAAGATAATTGAAGATGACATTTTGAAAATGGAGGGTAACCTGCCTCCTTTCAACAAGATAGTCAGCACACCTCCGTACTACATCTCGTCGAAGCTTACACTCTTTCTGACAGGGAAGAAATTCGAGGTTGCCGCAATTGTGTTTCAGAAAGAGTTCGGCGACAGACTTCTCGCAGAGCCGGGGTCTGCCGACTACGGCAGACTGTCTGTCATGACCCGGCGAAAACTCGATGTGGAGAAGATTCGAGAAATTTCCAGAAACGCCTTTCGTCCAGCACCGAAGGTTGACTCAACGCTTCTCAGATTGACTCCAAAAGAAGGAGAGGCAGAGATCGACGAGGTACTGTTTGCTGAAATGGCCAGGGGCATCTTTACTCAACGGAGAAGACTGGTCAAGGGAGCCATCCTTCACTTCATGACCCTGAAGTATGGACGCGAGAAAGGAAAGAAACTGCTCGACAGCATCTCGATCCCTGAACAGCGAGTCTACCAACTCTCTATCGATCAGCTCGAAAACCTGAGTCTGCAACTATGGAGAGCCGTCTCCACAGAGATTGCCTCAAGCGAGACGAACCCATAGTGCCCAACAGCAATCATATATGAGACTGGAAGAGATTGGACGATAGGTTTCGCCTATGCCAATAACGGACGTGATGAAGAAGCAGCTTGCACAGCGGCATAGGCTGTTCTTCAAGATCTGCCGGACGTGCGGGTCTCGAAACTCTCCCAACGCCTACCGGTGCCGGCGCTGTCGGGGAAGCAATCTCCGCTGGAAAAAGCGAGAACTCGGCGCCAAGTAGACTAGTGCTGGACGAGTGCCGGCTTTTGCTGTTGCAGCAGCCTAGGTAGTTCCGACGGCACTTCTGCGACGCGGACTCCAACTTCGCTGAACCTTTTCATCTTAGCATCTGCCGTGCCCTCAGTTCCAGTGATTATCGCTCCTGCGTGGCCCATCCTCTTTCCGGGCGGCGCTGCTCTACCCGCCACATACGCCGCAACAGGTTTCGGATATTTTGTGTCCTGGATGAAGTCTGCAGCGTCTTCTTCGGCCGACCCGCCGATCTCTCCAATCAGGACGACTGCGTCTGTAGACTTGTCGTCCCTGAACATTTTGAGAACGTCAACGAAGTTCAGGCCCGTGACTGGGTCGCCGCCGATTCCGAGACAGGTCGACTGACCTATTCCGGCGTGTGTAAGGTACATGGCTATCTCGTAGGTGAGAGTGCCGCTTCGTGAAGCAACGCCTACCCCTCCGGGGCTGAAGACGTCTCCGGGCATGATTCCCAGTTTTGCTTCGGNNGAGTAATGACTCCGGGCGTGTTCGGACCCACGATTGTCGTTCCGTGTTCTTTGGCGTACGCCATCAACACCATGCTGTCCCGGGCTGGAATCATTTCTGTGATTATCACGACTGGGTTCATTCCAGAATCGATGGCCTCCATTCCGGCCTCCTTGGCGAACGGGGCTGGGACGAAGATTATCGAGGCGTTGGCGTCCGTCTTTTCAACCGCTGCAGCGACGGTATCGTAGACGGGGATTCCTTGGACGCTTGTGCCTCCCTTACCGGGAGAAGTCCCTGCGACGAAGCGTGTTCCGTACTCTTTCATGAGCCTGGTGTG
>DAFH01000006.1:290-4261 GCA_002495485.1 Candidatus Bathyarchaeota archaeon UBA185 | reverse complement strand
ACGAGTTGGCGATCTACCTGGATCTTCGTCGCTCTGACGCCGAGCCGCAGGCGTATTCTGTTGGTGTGCTCGTAGAAGTCCTCATCGTAGCCGATCAAAGATCTCAACGAGGGGACGATGCCGCTGAACGCATAAGGGAGGCCGCATCTGGAATACTCGGGCAGATTCTCCGATCCGATGATCGTGATCTCCGAGCTACGGTCGGTCTTCCTCGCGTAGAAAGCAGCAGTCGTGCCAGATACGCCGCAACCGACTATGACGATCCGTCTGGGCATGACCCGCAACCGGGACGTGATTGTCCGATAACCTTTCTCTCAAGAATTCTCGGATCGGAAGACGAGGGCTAGTTTAATCTGGGAGGTCGAACCAGCAAAAAGGTGAAGTTTCCATGAAAACGAGCATGGATAGTTTTCTCAAGAATGGGAAGGGAATGCTTCTAGCCTACGACCAAGGCTTGGAGCATGGACCCTCGAAGGACTTCAACGACAAGAACATCGANNTAAAGGGACAGTTCACCGGGGTGGTTTTCCAGAAGGGCATCGCAGAAAAGTACTACACAGGTAGAGTCCCGTTGATCGTGAAGCTCAATGGGAAGACTGCTCTGCCTAAGGGGGAACCAATCTCCTCACAGGTTTGCAGCGTAGAGGAGGCAGTGAGCCTTGGTGCCAAGGGAGTAGGCTACACGATCTATCTCGGAAGTGGTCACGAGAATATCATGCTGCAGGAATTCGGGGAAATACAGGAGGACGCCCACGAAGAGGGGATTCCGGCTATTGCATGGATTTATCCTAGGGGAGAGGCTGTGAAGGACGACACCTCCGCTGAGATCGTCGCTTACGCCGCACGAGCTGGACTCGAAGTTGGAGCTGACGCGGTCAAGATCAAGTATACCGGTGACCCCACCACTTTCGCCTGGGCTGTCAAGTCCGCAGGTGTGGTGAAAGTGTTCATGTCAGGCGGACCCAAGGCGCCAACTGATGAGACGTTTCTGAACCAGGTCAAGGGCGCGATGGACGGAGGCGCGACAGGTCTTGCCGTCGGGAGAAATGTCTGGCAACATAGCGAGCCCCTGAAGATTCNNGAAGATGGCTAATGCACTCCGGGAGATTATCTTCAACGGACGCGAAGTGAATAGCGCCCTCGAGATGGTTGTCGCCCACTAGGAACAGGGTCTGAAACCCTTTGCGCGGTAGCAGAGTCGCAGGGTGGCTCTGATCAAACCTCTACGTGGGCATCTTCTTATCGTCACCTTCAAGGCCTACATCGTGGCCACTGGCAAGCGCGCGATCGAACTAGCAAAATCCGCGGAGAAGGTCGCAAGGGACAGTGGAGTTACCGTGGTAGTGGTTCCTCAGTTCACTGATCTCAAAGCCGTGTCAGAGAGCGTGGACTTGAGAGTGTTCAGTCAGCACCTTGACCCGGTCAAGCCTGGAGCGTTCACAGGGCGAGTTCTGGCAGAGGCCGTGAAGTCTGTGGGCGCAGAGGGTACCTTGCTCAACCACTCCGAACGGCGTATAGGTATGGTCGAAATAGGAACATGCGTGGAGCGATGCGTCGACGCAAACCTCTACTCGCTGGTCTGCGCGGACACTGCCCAGTCGGCCGCTGAGATAGCTCGAACGGAGCCGGACATGATCGCTATCGAGCCTCCGGACCTCATAGGTTCGGGAATTTCTGTATCGAAGGCTAGGCCTGAGTTGATCACCGATAGCATACAGAAGATAAGAGCAGTAGGTCCAAGTGTCAAGATTCTGTGCGGGGCGGGCATAACCACCGAAGAAGATGTTTCGAAGGCCATAAAGCTCGGGACCGAAGGGGTCCTCGTTGCTAGCAGTGTTGTCAAGAGCAAGGACCCTCTAAGCGTACTATCCAAGATGGCCATTGCCATATCTTCTATGAGCTGATTGTTGTCCGGGAGGAGCCTTAATACCCAGAACTGGTCTTCGACCCTTTGAACAATCTCTTGTCTATCGGGCAAAACAGTGTTTCACCGAAAATTCTGCAGATCTTCGCCTATGGGTCCGTTGTCTCAACGTACATTCTCATACTGATAGGCGGGTATGTAACAACGAGCAACTCGGGTCTCGGATGTGAAGAATCGTGGCCACTATGCAGTGGCGCGGTCCTTCCCAACCTCAACAATTATGCCCAGGTGATCGAGTTCTCTCATAGAGCATTCAATATTGTCGTGGCATTTTTCGTTCTCGGAACAGCGCTTTTAGCCTGGACGAGATACCGATGGGCAAGAAACGTCGTAATCTTCTCCTCTGCAAGTTTCGCGGGCCTGTTGGCTCAGGTACTTTTGGGGATGTATACGGTGACGACGGGGCTAGACCCAGTAGTCAGCGATGCGCATCTGGGTCTGGCCTCAGCGGTCTTTGCTTTGGTGGTTGTCGACGCAGTGATGGTCTGGGGAGTCCGTTCAATGCNNTACGATAGTTATACCAACTAAGCACTGGTATAGCTAGGCCATAACTTTTTAAAAAGAGACTAGCTCAAGCGCGCAAATTCAGAGACCACCCGCATGGCCACCCCCAACATGCAGGTTCAGTTCGACAACCTGTTCTGGCTCTTCACCTATCTTGCGATTGCGGTGTCTGTGGTCGTCTTCGGCTTGATGGCCGCCTTCATCATAAGGTACAGGGAGAAGCCCGGCTCTCCGGAGCCGCACGACGCGCCTATTCTAGGGAGACTGCCTGCCCACAGAGGGCATGCTAGAACCGCAATAATGACGGTCTGCTTGTCGTCGATAATCCTTGGGGTCTTGGTTATAGGCAGTTTCGGCTCCATAGACACCATTCTATCCTCGCCAGCACCCTGTAGCATTCCCATCTACGGCTACGGAAGCTACAATTGTAGCGTACTCGTCACTGGACACCGGTTCTACTGGGATTTCAACTATGCCGGATATCCGAACCGGACGATTACAGGAACCCCGTTGTGCCAGCAGCCAAATTGTCTGCTCGCAGTTCCAGTAGGCTATGACATTCGGCTGAACGTCACCAGTGCGGATGTCTTCCACAACTTCGGCATAATTGCATTCAAAATAAAGGCGGACGCCTATCCAGGACACATCAACGACATCTGGTTCAATGCGGATGCTCCGGGAAACTACACGATACAATGCTACGAACTGTGCGGGGTAAACCACGATGCAATGATTGCGACACTTGACGTCATGCCTTTGACCCAATTCGTGAGCTGGTACAACGGCACAATAGTGCACTAGAAATGGCACAAGGAATCGTTTCCACTGCCAAGCGGTGGCTTTACACTACTAACCACAAAGAAATTGGCATCCTTTACCTCATTACAGCCCTATTCTACTTCGTGGCTGCCGGACTCCTTGCTCTAACCATTAGAACGCAACTGTCCGTCCCGAACAACAGTCTACTGACCGCGGAAGTCTACAATCAGTTCGTGACGGTCCATGGTCTCCTCATGATCTTCTGGGTCCTCTCACCCTTCGCCTTTGGCTTTGCGAACTACATTATTCCACTCCAAATCGGAGCTAGGGATCTTGCATTCCCCAGACTCAACGCACTGAGCTACTGGTTCTACTTCTTTAGCGGCGTTATGATGATACTGAGCTTCTTCTTCGGTGCTGCTCCAGACCTAGGCTGGACTCTCTACTCGCCCCAGACCTCATTCGAGTTCGCACCCACAATAGGTCTGAATCTAGGTGCTGGTGCCCTTATCTTGATAATTGTCTCGATAACCATGAGCTCAGTAAACTTCTTGGTTACAATGTTCAAGATGCGAGCGCCAGGTCTCAAGCTGAGCCGCATGTCACTGTTTCCTTGGTCAATCCTTGTGACAATCTTCATGATGCTGTACGCGTTCCCATCGATCCTGGCCGGCGTGCTACTACTGTACGTTGATCGTGCGTTTGGAACCTTCTATTTCTCCTCAATACAAGGTGGCTCATTACTCTGGGACAACGTCTTCTGGTTCTTCGGTCATCCGGAGGT
>DAFH01000006.1:0-273 GCA_002495485.1 Candidatus Bathyarchaeota archaeon UBA185 | reverse complement strand
ATCGTGTGGGGTCACCACATGTTCTTGACCGGCTACGGACTCATCACCGACAAGCTGTACACTCTCACTACGGTCGGAGTCTCACTACCTTTTGACGTGATCGTAATCTCGCTCATCGAGACACTAGCGGTAGCGAAGCTAAGACTCAAGGCCGCTGCTCTGTTCACCCTAGGTGCAGTGGCGCTTTTCATAATTGGCGGCATTACTGGAGTGTATCTCGCCTCCGTCGCGCTCGACTATGCCTTGCGAGGGACCTACTTTGTTGTGGCTCAC
>DAFH01000055.1 GCA_002495485.1 Candidatus Bathyarchaeota archaeon UBA185 | reverse complement strand
CGCGGACCAGCTGGCCATGACCCCCGAGATCAAATGTCCCTTTTGCGGCTACAGAATCCTGAGAAAGGTCAGGCCGCCTATCGTCAAGCATGTCAAGGCCCGGTAGACCCAGAAGCTATTCGGTCCCACTACTCCTCGCCCAAACAAAGCAATATACCGATTCTTAGCGACANNNNTTCTTCTGGGGGTCCTTCGAGATATACGGGGGACTCAGCGGATTCCTCGACCTCGGCCCTCTCGGCACGGGTCTCAAGCGAGAGATCGAGGACACCTGGAGAGAGTTCTTCCTCATACGCCACGGATTCGTCGAGATATCGACCCCTATCATTACTCCTCACCGGGTCCTAGAAGCGTCGGGGCATGTAGAGAACTTCAAGGATCCCATGACCGAGTGCACTAACTGCCACAGAAGGTTCAGGGCCGACCAGCTGATCAAAGAAGCGAGGGGAGAAGAGACCGAAGGCCTGACGCTCGAACAGCTTGGCAAGCTTCTTGCCAAGGTCAAGTGTCCCGAGTGTGGAGGTATCCTCGGGGCTCCCCAGTACTTTCTGACCATGTTCAAGACCAGTATCGGCCCGTACGGTGAGGATCCAGCCTATGGGCGGCCAGAGGCCGCGCAGGGCATCTTCGTTGACTTTCGGCGTGTCTATGAGGTGATGAGGGAGAAGATTCCCCTCGGGATCGCTCAGATCGGGACGGTTCTAAGAAACGAGATTTCTCCGCGACAGGGTCCGATACGGCTACGAGAGTTTACAATTATGGACTTTGAGCTGTTCTTTGACCCTGAGAATCCGGACTGCCCCTACCTCGACGAGGTGAGAAATGATCAGCTTTCCATCGTGACCGAAAAGAATCGAAAAGAAGGAGGCGAAGAGGCGACCGCGATCAAAACGGGAGAAGCCGTAGAGGAGGGCTCGATAAAATCTTCCTGGGCCGCCTACTTCATGGCCCAGTCCAAACGATTCCTTACCCAGCTAGGAATCAAACCGCACGACCAACGTTTCTTTGAGAAACTGCCGTCGGAGCGTGCCCACTACTCGGCCCAGACATTTGACCAGGAGGTGAAGCTCGACAGGTGGGGCTGGGTCGAAGTCGCAGGCTTCGCGTACAGGACCGACTATGATCTCAACCGTCACATGCGGGCGACCGGGATCGATCTTCGAGCCTTCAAGGCGTATGACTCGCCCCTCGAGAAGACGGTGCGCGTCGTGAGACCCAATCACGAGAAGATTCGAAAACAGTTCGGAACAGAGGCCGGCAAGATCATCAGCCTCCTCTCACGAGAGGATCTTACCCAGAAGCTACACGGGAAGAAGACTGGTGAGAAGGTGAAAATCGATGGATACGAAGTTCCCGTCGACTCGTTTGATACGAGAGAAGAGAAGGTCAAGGAGACCGGGAAGAAGTACATCCCCCATGTCATCGAGCCGAGCTTTGGAGTGGAGAGACTTGTCTATTCCACGCTGGAACACAACTTGAAGATGCGAGAGGACCGGCTGATTCTCAGCCTCCCGTTGAAGCTCGCTCCGATACAGGCGTCAGTCTACCCCCTCGTCAACAAGGACGGCCTGGTGGAGAGAGCGACGCGAGTCTACCAAGACTTGGCTTCGGACGGGTTGCGGGTTGAGTACGACGACTCGGGCTCGATCGGGAGAAGGTATGCGCGAGCCGACGAGGCAGGAATTCCCTTGGGGATCACCGTTGACTATGACACGCTCAAGGACGATACCGTAACCTTACGGGATCGCGACTCTTGGACTCAGATCCGGAGACCCGTTAACCAGCTTAGGGCAACGATCCATTCGATCGTCAACACTGGCTTTCCGACCAGC
This sequence comes from Candidatus Bathyarchaeota archaeon UBA185, assembly GCA_002495485.1. Classification (GTDB taxonomy): domain Archaea; phylum Thermoproteota; class Bathyarchaeia; order 40CM-2-53-6; family 40CM-2-53-6; genus 40CM-2-53-6. Next base: position 1,145 of record DAFH01000055.1, on the reverse strand, counting down.
CACTAATCGTGTCTGGAACTAGTTTTTTATGGCGAAACAGGCATTGTCTCCGGCTAGATAACCGGTGTCAATGATGACTTTTCCTGTTGAAACGGAGGCAAGCATCAGACGTAGGATTCTGGACATTTGCAGGGAGCAGAGCAGAAACGTGGTCGATATTACGCGTGAGCTTGCCCTCATGACCGATAGCGTTGGAGAGGGAAAGGGCAAGGATGCGAAGGACCACTATCAGAACATGGTCAAGATCTTGGACAATTTCGAGGGAACGAAGAGGAAGCTGCTCGAAGAGGTTGGCTCGTTCGGAGCTCTTCTGAGCAACCGGGAGGATTTCATCCGGCTAATCTTCCAGATCGGCGAGGTTGCCGACTATGCGCAGGGAATCGGGTTCAGGCTGACCGCTGTGATGGACAGGAGCTGGAAGGTTGACAAGAAATACACAAAACGCCTCTCTGAACTCATCGCGCTCGTTTTGGAAGAGATGTCGAAGATTCGAGAGACGATGATGTCCCTGGGCTTCAATCCGACAAAGGCGATGGACCTCTCGAGAGGAGTCGAAGAGAGCGAGAGGAAAGTTGACCTCGCCTACCGGTCCTTGGACTTGGAAGTGCTCGACGAAAAGCTGCCTCTCAGAACACTCCTTCTAATCAGAGACCTGAGCGCACAGATGGAGAACATGGCAGACCTCGGTGTTGACGTCGTGGACCTCATCAGAGTCATAGCGCTCACGGCCTAGCCGAAGACATGAAAGACCACACCGACCTGAGCCAGGCAGAGCTCATCGGAACAAGACTGATTGTCTGGGACCACAAGGCAGGTCTAGGAATCTACCGCTCCGGATTCTTCGGCAAACCAGTGGGTATCCCTAAGCCGAAGCCCGACCAGGATTTCGAGGTGCCGCTACTCCTCGACCTGATGGAAGGCCTCTACCTCTTGGAGCACAAGCGGATCGGAGTCGTGGACGGAAGAACCAAGAAAGCAGTCGGAAAAGGCGTTCTGCTGAAGGCCGCGAGAGAGACCTACCGGGACTTCACTCTCGCCTACCAAGTCTACAAAGACCTCCGCGAGAAAGGATACGTCGTAACGCCCGGAATCAAGTTCGGCGCAGACTTCGCCGTCTACGAACATGGCCCCGGAATAGACCACGC
>DAFH01000135.1 GCA_002495485.1 Candidatus Bathyarchaeota archaeon UBA185 | reverse complement strand
CCGAGGGCCATGCCCATGCGACGTAGATGATTAGGGCTGCGAGCGCTCCGACGAGACAGGACGCGCTGACTACGAGCATTGCTTCGCTAAACGCGTATGAGAAGAGGCGTCGGGGTAGCGAGCCTGCGGCTTTGATGACTCCGATGTCCCGCATGCGCTGGTTGATCATCGACGAGACTAGATAGGATGTCGAGACGGTTCCAACGATGATGTTCAAGAACAGAGAGAGGATGAGGAATCCGAAGAAGAGCCAGTCGATTCCGAAGGTGCCTTCCGGGGAGAGAATGGCGCTGAGCCTCGTCGCGAGACCCTGCCCCAAGAGCAGAAGGAAGGTTGTCGATGTGACCGAGAGCGTGAGCCCGAGGAAGGCGAGAAAGGAATGGAATCCTCTACGGGTGAGGTTCTTGCCAGCGTAGCCGAGAGGACCAATCATAGTAACCGATTCTAGATCTGGCCGTGATCTACTTTAGCTTCTTCTAGTCGCTAAGCGACACTTTGACCACGTAGCTTCCAGGAACTGCTTTGCTTGTCGCTACGACGTGAACTACCAGGGTGTTTCCTCCGGGGAGAAATGTTACGCTTTTTCCATCGGTGGAGGCCACGAAACTATTTCGTGTCTGCACTCCGGATATGGTCAGCGTGATGTTGTAGTTTGCGGGGACTGCGGTCGAGTTTTGGAAGAGTAGTGTTGCGGTTGCTGTTGCAGGGATGCTGACTGTCTGGTTCAGGTTTGCTACGGTGAAGTTGGCAGTGGTAGTTTGGCCAGGGTTGACTGTTATTGATCTAGTGTCCGGTGTCAGAACTAGTGGCTCTTGGATTGTGGGTGGAGGGATTGTAAGGAACGCTGGGATGAACAGTAACAGAACGATAGCTACGACTAGGATCAGGAAGGCCCACATTGGAACAGGGCGTCTCAGAAAGCTCGGCTTCTTCTGCTCGATCGGACTCGGATAGCTACTCATTGCCAGTCGCGTGGGAGTCGTCGAAAATCTACTTAAGGAGATTCCTAGGCTCCAGCTTGAGCCTGCAGAAATGAAACATCTGAGAAGCAGTCCACCAGCCTAGACCATCAGTCCTCCTCTCGGCGGATTCCCTGAGCGTGGAGAAGTTGCCTGACCGAGGTGGTAATTGCGTGGTCATTATATGGGGCGATTCCGAACGACATCAGTCCAAGCGATGACTAAGCGAAATCCGGAGAAGACAGCAGATAAACCCAGAGGCGGAGACGCCTCTGCAGTGGCGCAAGAACAGGTCCAGAGTCCAAGATGGGAGGGCGAACAAGGTCAACCCGGAACTACGGGCAAGGCCAAGATCGAGAGGAGCCAGTTGCTCATTCTCCTGGTTCTAAGTCTCTCGCTCGCCATCATCGTACTAGACTCAACTATCGTTATCATTGCTCTCCCGACGATACAGACTGACTTCTCAGTCACGTTGCAGGGTTTGGAATGGATAACCTCTCTGTATGCACTGGTCTTCGGTTCGTTCATATTGACGTGGGGGAAGCTTAGCGATCAGTTCGGCAGAAAACGCATCTTCATGGCAGGCATAGCCCTCTTCGTTATGGGTTCGATTATCGATGGTGTGTCCCGGGATCTTTCGCAGATGTTGATTGGTCGGGGTATCCAAGGCTTCGGTGCGGCCATGGCTTCTCCCGCAACGCTTTCGATCCTGACAACGACCTTCACTGGCAAGGCTCGCAATGTCGCTTTTGGAATATGGGGAGCGACGGCTGGAGCGGCCGCCGTTCTAGGACCGCTGCTGGGCGGCTACTTCACTAGTTCTTCTTTCACGTGGAGATGGTCATTCTTTATCAATGTACCAATCGGGGCGGTCGCCCTCATCGGCGCCGCCTTGATCATTAAGGAGTCTCGATTCCGGGACCCGAAGTACACGACTGACTACGGCGGACTGATCCTCATCACTCTGGGACTCTCCGCCCTCCTGTTTGGCCTGATCGAGGGCCAGAGTTACGGCTGGTGGACAGCGAGCCAGGCTTTCGCGGTAGGACCCTTCCANNCACGAACCCGTCCCTCCCAGCGTTCTCCCTTATGTCCGGAGCAATTCTGCTGGCGGCCTTTACCCTCTATGATATCCGCCGCCTGCGGGTCGGGAAGGTTCCGCTCTTCGACTTTAGCCTCTTGAAGTTCCCCGGGTTCAGGTACGGGCTCTTGGCCGTCCAGATCGTCGCGATGGGCGAGTTCGGCGCAGTGTTCGTCTTCTCCATCTACTTCCAGATCGTCCGTGGAATGTCGGCCCTCGACACGGGCATCACGTTCCTGCCGATGGCAGTCTCTGTCTTCATCTTCGCTCCGATCGCGGGGCTGCTTGCGAACCGATTCGGTCCGAAGTGGATCGTCACGCTAGGAATGATCCTTGAGGGGATTGCCCTCTACAGCATCGCAGCGATAACCACCACGACCATTCCCATCTACGACTTCTACCCAGTATTGGTGGTTTACGGGGCAGGCGTTGGCCTGGCGATCGGCCAGCTCACAAGCACTGTGCTGATGAGCGTTCCATTTCAGAAGGCCGGGATAGGGTCGGGAGCAAACAACACCGTAAGACAGGTAGGATCTGCATTAGGGATTGCAGTCATTGGAGCGGTACTCGCAGCCATAATCTCAAGCGTCGGTCAGGCAGATTTAGCAGCGAACACCGCAATCAGGAGCGCCGCAGCTACGTACCCCAACTTAATGGGGAACCTACAACATACCCTGAGCAATGGACTGAACGGTGGAGTAGTGCAAACGGGCCAGTACCCACCAGGTCCATTATCCAACGCAATACTCTCCGTATTCCAAGACTCAATAACCCAAGGCACGAAATGGGCTGCACTCACTGCTGCGGTCTTCGTCTCCTTCGGAGCCCTAGCCTCGTTGCTCATTCCGAACCCCAACGCAAAGCCTAAGGCCAAAGTTGCCGTCGCAACTGCTCAGGCTACTCTTGGAAGAAGGGCTAGCGCGGTCATCATCGCACAGTTCGTTGCCATAGTAGGATTGTTGACGGCGTTTTCATGGGACTATCAGCAGAACTCGTTTATGCAACAATGGTTCGCAAGCAACGCNNCAATCGGGTCTCTGCTCAGCAACTACATCGGATCCATACTCGTAACGATAGTCGGACTAGTCCTAATCGCGTGGAAGCTCGTCCCCCGCAGAAACCGTGTCGATCAGATCGCGTCGAAGAGCTAACAGAGCAACACTCTAGATAACAATCAGCTTCACGCTCTTCATCTTCTCTTCCTTCTGANNCTGATCTTGTTGTGAATGTGCGTCTTCACAATGTCCTCAAACTCGTGTTTGAGACGCGTAATCGGCGCCTCATTCGACTCGTCGTGCGTCACCACGACGACGGCGTTGACGTGGCCTAAGAGCGAGTTTTTTTCTCTTCTGTCCTCGATCAACAATCGGATCGCGGCCCTGACGAGCTCTGATCTTCCCGCAAATCCACCGGTGTCTTGAATCTGGTCCAGCTCTTTGACCATCTGGTCAGGAAATGACAGACTAACTATTGTCATGCACTATTAGGCCAGGCTATGATAGTTATTAACCTGTTCAAATGGCGCTGGTTGCCTGAGGAACTTCTCGATACGGAGTTCTCTTGCCCAGAGTCTGCTTCGTGAACCTAACAACGAGATAGAGAACAAAGACGATTGTTGTGATGTAGAAGCTGACGGGATACGGTGTAAAGAAGGCGATGAAGAGACCTAGCCAGGTTGCGACAAGTGCGACAGTAACGGAGATTATGAGGGCCTTNNTCCGACCACCTGAACGGCGATCGATGTCGCTACCGCGACCAGTAGCATGAAGACTATCCCGAGCTGTGCAGTCGGCAGTCCTTTTGCTTCTGCGACCTCTTCGTCCAGCGATGCGAAGAGGAGGGGGCGATAGACGAATGCGATGGCGACGAGAAGTATGACGGATGCAATAGTTGTGAGCTGAACTCCACACAGGCCACCACAACTGAATGGTTGAGTCCAGTTGTTGCTTATGGCGAGTATTTCTCCGAACAGGATGGAGTAGGCCAGCTCCGCGTTGCTTCCCACGTATAGGCTGAGAAAGAGTGCTCCGGTGCCAAGAAGGAAAGCAAGGACTAGCCCTATGCTGACATCGCGGTGAGCCGCTTTAGGGCTGAGTACTGCCATCGAGGTGCCACCGACCGTCGAGAAAAGTAGTAGACCATAGACAGGGTTGACCCCCAAGACTGCGGCGCCTGCTGCTCCGGCGAAGCCGATGTGCGAAAGAGAGTGAGCGGCAAACGCCGAACGGCGCAATATGACAAAGTACCCGACGATGCCCGCGACGATCGCGACCAGTGTGCCGCCTTCGTAGGCGTTCTGCATGAACACATAGTGGAAAATCTCCTGAAGGTCGGCAATGAGGTTTAGACTGAAGCTAAAGGTCATGCCTCATGCTCATCCTGCGTATCTTCGATTCCGATGATCGCTAGGTTTCCTCTGGAATCATGGAGAACCTCTATCTGAACTCCATAGAGTGCGCTGAGATTCCGGCTTGTCAGGACGTCATTTGGTTCTCCGGTCGCAACTTTCCCGTTCGCCATGTATACGACCCTGTCGAGGAAAGGAAGCAGTGGATTGATGTGGTGTGCAATCAGCATGGCCGTCACGTTGCGCGTTCGTACGATCCTGTTGACGAGCTCTATCAGTTCCTTTTCGCGTCTGATGTCCAAGTTGGAGAGCGGCTCGTCTAAAAGTAGGATGTCTGGGTTGCTAACCAAAGCTTCGGCGAGGAAGATCCTCTGCAACTCTCCTCCAGATAATTCGCCGAGCGAACGATCTGCCAGATCTATCGCGCCGACTGCTTCCAACGCGTCCGTAGCCGCCTTGCTGTCGCTATTGCCGAAGAGGCCGATTCCCCACTTCCTGCCGGACAGCCCGAGGCGGACGAGTTCGCTTGATTTGACGTTGGTATCACTGTCAATCACGTGACTCTGGGGCACGTAGCCGATTTTCGGGTTGCCACGGCGGGGCGATGCGTCAAGCACTTGCAGCCGCCCACTTGATGGAGGCAAGAGTCCGAGTAGAAGTCGGAAGAGGGTGGTCTTGCCGGCCCCGTTCGGGCCGATTATCGCTACGAACTCGCCGCGGCCGATCTCAAAGCTTGCATCACGCCAGACGATGTTTCCACGATAGCCTGCTGCTAGGTCCTTGGCTAAAATTACTGCAGAGTTTGATATCGTATNNGTCCATAGAGACGGGCCGGGAGGTTAAGCGTTCATTCAAGGATTTCCAAGAGCATTCGCGTTTAGTGCGTTCTGGATCTGGATTAGCTCGGCATTCATCCACGTTTGGAATTGAACGTCAGGCGGCTGAATTGTCTCCGTTACACCGACGATAGGAATTCCATCCTTCGCGGCTTCCGCCTTCAGCGACTCTGTCAGCGGGGTCACAGTCTG
>DAFH01000031.1:21673-22063 GCA_002495485.1 Candidatus Bathyarchaeota archaeon UBA185 | reverse complement strand
GCGTCGCAGAATCGGACGAACCGGGCTCCCTTGACTGAGGAGTTAATGTCGATGACTCCGGCGTAGGCTTTCGGCTGGTTCGCAACGATCCCAATCGACTGCCCGTTGATCCTTGCGAAGGCTGTTATGATGTTGGGAGCCCAAAGGGCTTGCACCTCAAGGAGTTCTCCTCCATCCACTATTCTGGTCAGTATCTCTTTCATGTCGTAGGGCTTGTCGTAGTCTTCGGGAAGGATCGTGTTGAGTTCTTCCTTCTTGCCCGCTGGCGGGCGCGGTGCTGTTAGAGGCGGGTCTTCCATGTTGTTTGACGGTATGTAGCTGAGGAGCTTTCGCATCTGCTGGAGGCATTCCTTTTCGTCCTTGGCGAAGAAGTGGGCGACACCGCTCGTT
>DAFH01000031.1:17808-21661 GCA_002495485.1 Candidatus Bathyarchaeota archaeon UBA185 | reverse complement strand
CATGTAACTGGTCTTGTCGACCATGAACGTGAAATCGGTCATCGCGGGAGAGTAGACGGCTCCCCCGGCGCACGGTCCCATTATCGCGGATAGCTGTGGGATTACTCCTGATGCCATGACGTTGCGGAAGAAGATCTCTGCGTAGCCTCCGAGGCTTACTACTCCTTCCTGGATTCTTGCTCCTCCGGAGTCGTTTATTCCGATGACCGGGACGCCTGTCTTCATGGCCATGTCCATTATCTTGGTGACTTTCCGGGCGAACATTTCGCCCAGCGAGCCGCCGAACACTGTAAAGTCGTGTGAGAAGATGTAGACGAGTCGACCGTCGACTCTTGCATGGCCGGTGACCACTCCGTCGCCGAGGATCTTTTTCTCTGCCATTCCGAAGTCTGTGGTCTGATGGACCACGAACCGATCAATTTCGACAAAACTGCCCGGATCTACTAGAGCATCGATTCTTTCCCTGGCAGTCATTTTTCCCCTCGCGTGTTGGGAGTCTATCCTTTCCTGGCCGCCGCCAAGCTTCGCCTGTTCCCGCTTCTCTTTGAGTTCCTCGAAGCGTTGCATCATCTCTCTCCTAGTTGGGGGCGAAGCCCAAGGGCTGTATAAACACAGGGCTATTTCGAAGAATCGTCGAGGAGACGGAGCGTACCTTCGCTTATCTTTCTGATGCGCCGGTCCTCCGTCTCGAGCATTAGAGTTCCTTCTTCGTCGATCCCACGAGTTATACCGGTTACCGAAGTGTTCTGGAGTGCCACCTGTACTCTTGGTGGTCGATGGATACAGTTACGCCACCACTCCTCGAGAGNNGAGAACCGTTGACGGCTCTTCGATGTCCTCTTCTCGAGTCCTGAACTGGTCGATTATTGCTCTCATCAATCTTCGGGCGTCGAACCGGACACCCGTGGCCAGAAGCAGTGAGACGGCCCCGGCGGGAAGCTGAGTTCTCCGCTGGTTGACATTCAACCCAATTCCGATCACGGCAAACGAGACCCTCTCTGCCAGGGTCTTGGATTCGACGAGGATTCCGCCCAGTTTCCCGCTTTCGAGAACCAGATCGTTGGGCCACTTGAGCTGGACGTGAACGTCTGTCTCGTCCTGCAACGCCTGTCTAGTCGCATTTGCTGCCAAGAATTGTAAGAGCGGGACTCTGAAGCTCGGTATGTCAGGCCTTAGGAGTACTGAGAACCACAGCCCGCCCTTTGGCGATTCCCATCTCTTTCCGCTTCTTCCCTTGCCTCTCGTCTGGACATCCGCGACGACTACAGTCCATTCAGCGGCTCCTTTCCGGCCTAGATTGTAGGCGGTCGTGTTGGTCGACTGGAGCTGTTTGTAGCGAAGAATCCTCAAAGGAACGCACTGAGCGTCCCTGAAACTGTTCTGGTTTAAGGATTAAGCGCTCATCGAGACCGGTCGCATCCAGTCGGCAAAAGGTCTCCAAGCCGTGTAGATATTGTCAGCGAAATTCAAGGTTCGCATCTCAACTTTCAACCCCGACTCGTCGTCTTGGTCCCGGAACTCGAGGACAACATCGGCAAACCTCTTGACGGTCTCGACCATTGACCGGTCGTGTATATCCTCCTTTATGACGAGTATCGCGGTTCTCTTCTTCAGTTTGACCCTCGACGCGAGCTGACAGTAGAACGTGTAGAAGCTCTCTGGAGAGCCTATGCTTCTGATTACATTGTCGAGGAAGTCGCCGACGATGGCGTGGTTCTCGCCCTGGGATGCCCTCTCGATGAATAGGTTGACCTCCAAGAGATTGTCGGGAGAGATGATCTCTACCTGTGGCAGAGGATGAGCGAGCGATGTTCCATCAACGAAGGTGACCCATCCTATCCTATGGTCCTGACCGTTCGACACGTCCTCCGGAGCGGTGGGACCCAGCACCAGCAATGGAGGCGTATCCGTGCGGCCTATTGCGTTGTCGAGTATGCTGCGGATGGTTTCCCTTACGCTTACGTTGCCTCGGACGCAGACGATGACGAGACGGTGTCGGTTAAGAGGCTCCCCGAACGACTCAGCCTTCTCGTTGTCTTCAGGCTTGGCGTCCCCGGACGGGTTGAACTTGCTCGAAGGCGTCATCTCTCTTGCTCCTCCTCACGAACCTACCTTTGTTAGGTAAAACCCTCGGACGAGGATGGAGGCATAATTGTTACCGTATTCACCTAATTTGGTAGAGTTCATAGACTGAACCCGCTTGAGGACGTACATTTAAGTCTTTACAAAATCTACGAAATACAGTAAGGAGCTTCTCTACGCAAAAAGGTACGCACGCACGCATCGTTCTCAGGCTCCAACAGTCCCAAGTGCACTTGAACGCGACGGAGTTCTTCACTTGGAGAGAACGTGAGCCGACCCCTAGGCGCATCGATAAGACGGCACTAGGTGTCGTTATCTGATCCGCCAGGAGTGGTCTGGCCTCGCCGTGAGAGGCAGAGGATGCAGTCGACACGAACTGCTCTGGCTGTCTAGAGATTGACGATGGAGTTCTACTGGTCTACGGATATTGGTCTGCCTGCTCCGGCAAGTCCAGAACTAGAGGACCCCGGCGTGGCAGGTCTGGCCTCTAACTGGCTCATAATCAGCAAGAGGCTTCTAATCTCGTCAATGCTTCGCAAGTTCTTCGTTAACTGGTTCCGGTAATCTTCTCGAGTTGCCTTGTATTCTTGCTCGGGGATGTCGCCAGACATGAATCTGCTCTCTAGAGCAAGTAGGTTCTGGGGGGCATTGGTGACTTGGTCTCTGAGATCGCGGACTCTCTGAGTGAGGGTTTCTCCAAGCTGGGCCATCTTGTCGGCCATCGCACGGTTTGCCCTGTTCAGTTCTTCTCGAAGCATCGCCAGTCGTTGGCGGAATCCGTTGATATCGGAGACGACTTTCTCTATGGTTACCTCACTCATCGCAACTACGCACCGAAGATGAGCTTTGAGACTTGAGGGACAGCCTTAGGGCTGATGTAACCCCGACCGCACAAAACAGGTTACGAAAGTATGGGAGATTGTTCTAGGACTTCGCGTCTGGCTTGCTTGCGGAAGAGCTAGACGTGGAGGTCGTACCCGAAGGGCCACCCGAGCCCAACTCCGCTTCTAGCGGCGCGGGTGGTGGAGTCGTTAGCATGGTCCAGCCTATCCAACCCGTGATACCAAGAATCCCCACTACTGCTATACTGACGACTATCTCGATAACTACCGCTCCGAGCGACGTGAAAAGCGAGAAGAGATAGAGGATCAATACAATGATCGATACGACGAGTATCAGCCCGCCGTAAGACTGGTCCTTGTTCACTTTAACGGTCTACCTTGCGAGGGAGGGCATCTTGAATCTCTATATAAATCAGTTACCCTGAAACGCGTTTTCTAGATCCTCTTGTAGCCTGGCCGTTGCGAAAGCAGTTTAGGATAAGTCAGAGGCCTTGACGGATACTCTTCGATCTCCTTCTTTATTCGAGCAACAAGATCATTTGCGGTGGCTTTGATGTCTTTGCCTTGCTCTCTGGACCTGACAGAGAGCTCGCCGGTTTTCATCTCTTTTTCTCCGAAGATTACGATGTATGGGACCCAGCTTAGCTCGGCTTCCCTGATCCTGCTCTGAAGTGTGTCGTCCCTGTCGTCCAGGTCTACGCGCAAGCCCTCCTTCTCCAGTCTCTCGAGGAGTTTCGACGCATCTGGTGTGAGGTGTTTGGTGATGGGGATGATGCGGGCGTGTACGGGTGAGACCCAGACTGGCAGCATGGGCTTCTTTCCTTGCTTCTCCATCCGGACGGCTGTGTCGAGTAGTGCGAAGAGGTAGCGTTCGAGCCCTCCGAGGACTGCAGTGTGGATTATCGGCGGGTAGACTTTCTCGCCCCTCT
>DAFH01000031.1:13502-17788 GCA_002495485.1 Candidatus Bathyarchaeota archaeon UBA185 | reverse complement strand
ACCCAGTAGTAGATTCCGTCGGGCACGAAGTTGAGGAGGATGGGTTTCTTCTCGACTTTGACGAGATCAAGAAAGAGGTCCTTGTGTCCGTTGAAGAATGATCTGGTCGTGTTGTAGATGGAGACGTATTCGCGATGGATTTTCCGGATCTCCTGATAGATTATCTCGTGGACTCTCTTTCCGACTTCGATCGATTCGTGCAGGTCAGTGAGGTAGATGTGGAGGTCTGGCATCAGGAACTTTCGAAGGCGGAAGGATAGGAGTAGTTCTCCGCTCTGTTCCATCCGGTAGCTGTCGGCGACCTCGAACGTGCCAAAGGGAATATTGCGATAGCTCAGCGTCCAGTCTTTCACCATTGAAAACTGCTGGAAGCAGGCCGCATATCTCAGAACGAAGTTTCTTTCGTCCACGGACAGTTCATAGGCTCTCGAGCCGAATAGCTGTAGATGTTCCTTGATCGGTTTCACGTTCACGTCGAACATGTTTGTCCCTCGAACGTTGAGGATCGGGATTCCGATGCGGCGGATTACGGTGTTCGCATAGTCGGAGAGCAACGNNCCGCATCTGCCCCACGTCTGCGTAGGATTCCCACTCTATGCCGAAGCGCCGGGCGTACTCGAGAAAACGAGGCTCGCCCCCGGTCAGGCCTTTCTTCAGGGCTTCCTTTTCGACAAGCGACCTGAACTCTTCAAGACCTGGTCCATACTTGAACGTCTCCGGAGTGTACAGATCTCCCTTCTCATCCATTATCGCATATTCCGACTTGATCGGTGCCGCTACCTGCTTCGCCTGCTTAGCGGTGATCGTCCGCGACAGCTCTGAAAGCGGGTGCCCTTTGGCAGTGATTGTGAAGCCTTTGTACCATCCGAATGGGCTTCTGCTTACTTCGTATCCTCTCTCGACTAGCTTCTGCTCGAGATCCTTGAGAATCTTGATGGCCGGGTCTCGGCTAGCGAGGGTTGTCGAGAGATGGGCGTACGGGTAGATCATTACGCGTTTGATCTTTATCCAGCCCAAGACTTCTTCTATCGAATCTGCTNNTGCCATTCGCTACCGTAGCCTCAGGAGCTTCTTCATCGGACTTTTCGACCGTGGAGAATACTACGAGTCCGTCTTGGAGGTTGCCTTTCTTTCCACGGTCTGACAGTGGCTCGGGTTCTTTGACGGCCTTTTCTTTGGTTTCGTATTCGAACTTGTCCGCGTGGATCAGGAGTAGCCTCAAGGCCTCATTCTCCAACGTTCGACCTGTCTGTCCTTTTTCGTCTTCTTCTTCAACTNNTAGATAGCTTCTGCCGCCCGTAGCGACCCTGAGTCCTGCATGCGTAGCTTCCTCAGTTGAGACTGATCGCACCGCCTCTTCTCCGCACCCGCTGACTGAGCACTTGACGCCCTTGCCGACTTTGCCCAAGCCTATCGCATGTTCCTCGGATCGGTGTCCTAATAGAAAGTTTCGCGGGAAGGATAATCCAGAAAAGCTGGCGGGGTTTGCCGTGTGAGATCATGCTGTCGAGGCTACAGTTTCTGGTCGAGGGCTTCTTCCAATTNNGGCTCTTCCATAAAGCTGGCCTTTCGCCCAACTCGCTGACGGCAATCGGTTTTCTTCTTTCCCTGGTCGCGGCGTCGCTGTACTGGGGAGGTCTCTCTAGCTGGGAGTGGATTGCAACCCTTGTGGTTCTTCTGGTCGGTAGCTACTTCGACGCGGTCGATGGGGCTATGGCTCGGAAGTATGGCCAGGTTTCGAAGTTCGGTGGTGTCCTCGACAGTGTTCTCGATCGACTGGGCGAGATCGCGATTTACGCTGGCTTGTTGGCCGGATCGCTGGTGCCTTTTTGGATTGGGGTTTGGGCGCTCTCCGCTGCTCTAATGGTCAGCTACGTAAGAGCACGGGTCAGCGTCGAGGGAGTTACCCTAAAAGGGGTGGGAATTGCCGAGCGGCCTGAGAGATTGTTGATACTCATCGTCGCCACTCTTTTCTGGCCGCTTTCAAACATTGTCCTGCCTGGCGGAGTTCTCTTGATTGCGATTCTCTCGTCGATCACAGTCGTGTCCCGGCTATACCGGGCTTCGGCTGTTCTCTCCAGGTCTTAGAAGCGTCTCTCTTCTCTAGAGCGGACCTTCGAGACTCCAAAGTGGACTGCGCAGGAGACGCAGAGGTTCTTCATGACTCGCTGCCGGGCGATGTATGCTCCTCTAGCACGCAGCTCCTTGGCGAGGCTGGGTTCCACCAGCGAGACCCACGTGGTCACCCGCTTCATCTTGTCCCTCGGAGTTAGCATGCCGCAGTTCGAGCATTGGATGAGCTCGCTACGGCCCTTTCCACCCTTGCTTCGGCCACGGGATCTTCTCTTCTTCGGCATTTGGACGTTTCCTAGCCTACGGCGCGCGGGCTTTAGTAATTAACCTCTTCCCGAGTCAAGGAATGACNNTCTCTTCTTCGGCATCGCCTGGTTTCCTTGTTCACCTAGCGCGGGCATCAGTAATTAACCTCTTCCCGAGTCGGAGGAGAATAAGAGAAGTTGACGCCCACCATCATGGTCTGCGGAAACCCTACCCTTGACGAGCTTGTGGGGAGAGGCGAAACCTTGGTCCGGCCTGGCGGCAGCGCTCTATTCGCTTCATGCGCGGCAGCTTATCTGGGATCCTGGGCGGGAATCTTGGGGAATATAGGCGAAGACTATCCCTCAGCTACCCTGCGACTTCTGAGGAAGCTCCACGTAGACACGGCGCTGCTGAGCAAGACTAGGAGATCTTCTACGAGATTCCACATAGCTCGTTTCCAGGGATCGCGCAAGCTGCGGGTCGTTGACCCCGGTATTCCAATCAGGCTGCCAGCGAGGATGCGGTTAGTCGAAGGAATGCACATGGGGCCAGTCTTCAACGAGATATCAGGTTCTCTAGTGAAGAATCTTCGCAGGAAGTGCGACTTCTTGTCTGTCGATCTGCAAGGGTTCATTCGCGAAATCTCCGGTGATGGGCTCGTGCGCACGGTCCACAGAAAGCTGGGAGGGATCCTGGGTCACTGCGATATGGTTCAAGCCTCAATTGAGGAAGCTCGCTCGCAGACGGGGTTCCGGGACCCGATGGCCGTCTTGAGTCATCTTCTTGCAATTGGCTGTCAGTATGCAGTCGTGACAATGGGGAGACGAGGGTCCTTGATGGGCTCACAGACCAGCGGTGTATTCTTTGTCCCCGCTTTCCATGACGATGATATACGGGACCCGACTGGAGCGGGTGACGTGTTTGCGGGATCCTGGCTGAGCACTTACCTTTCGACGAAGGATGCGGTCTGGGCTTCGGCCGTGGGCTCAGCTTTCGCCTCGTTGGCGTCTCGAAAGAACGGCCTGTCCAAGTTTGAAATTTCGAAGTCGGAGCTGGTTCGGCGGTCTGGTTGGGTCTACGACCGAATCAGACCTAGGCTAGAACGCTAGTACGATCTTGCGAAGTAGACTTCTCTCGAATTGGGAGAGCCGCAGAGCACGCATTTTCCTTTGGCGGACTCTTTGAAGGGCACTATTCGAACGGTCGCTCCCGTCTCTTGCTTGATCTTGTCTTCGCAGTCGGTGTTCTCTGAGAGGTAAGCTCTGACGAATCCGCCGGTCGTTTCTATCAGATGGGCGAGTTCCTTCATGTTGGTTGCGTTCGAGGTCAGCTTTTCAAGTGTCTCCCTTGCTCTTTGTAGGAGAGTTTGCTGAATCTCATCTAGTAAGTTGACGATGTGAGTGGCCGCCTCTGCTTGGGGCACGGGCGACTTCTTTCCAGTATCACGTCTTACTAGAGTGATCTGCTTCGACTGCATGTCCCGGGGGCCTATCTCGACCCGGAGCGGGGCTCCCTTTATTTCCCATTCGTGATATTTCCAGCCGGGAGTGTACTGTTCTCTATCGTCGATGAATGTCCGAATCGAGTGTTTCTCCAGGCTCGTTGCAGTGTGACGGGCAGTGTGTAGAATGATCTCTTTGTCTGATTCCTTGTAGTGGATCGGCACGAAGACGACCTGTGTAGGTGCGACTCTAGGGGGTAGGACAAGTCCCTTGTCGTCCCCGTGGGTCAGGATGGTTGCGCCGATGAGTCTCCAGGAGATTCCCCAGGAGGTGGTCCATGCAAAGTGTTCCTTCTCGTCTTTGCCCAGGTACTTGATCTCGAAGGGCTTTGAGAAGTTCTGTCCCAGGTGGTGGGAGGTTCCCATCTGGATAGCTTTCCCGTCGGGCATCATTGCCTCCAATGTGGTCGTGTAGACTGCACCCTTGAACTTCTCCCTCTCTGTCTTTTTTCCGACCAATACAGGA
>DAFH01000031.1:0-13497 GCA_002495485.1 Candidatus Bathyarchaeota archaeon UBA185 | reverse complement strand
CTCCTGCCAGAGAAACTCGGTGGTTCGGATGAACGGCTTCGTAGAGGTGATCTCGGCACGCAGTACAGAGTTCCAGACGTTGATGAGAACCGGTAGGTCCCGCCAGCTCTTCACCCATCTGCTGTATGCTTCATTGATTATCGTCTCCGAGGTGGGCCGAATGGCGAGTCGCTCGCCTAGTTCGTTGTTTCCGGAGTGCGTAACCCAGAATACCTCGGGCGTGAAGCCCTCAAAGTGTTCAGCCTCTTTCTGGAGCAGGCGTTCCGGGATGAGCAGGGGAAAGTAGGCGTTCTGGTGTCCGATCTCCTTGATCTTTCGGTCGAAGTGTGCTTTGATGTTCTCCCAGATCGAGAACCCGTACGGCATTACGACTATGAATCCCTTGGCACTGGAATAGTCGGCTAGCTGAGCCTTGGTGACGACCTGCGTGTACCATTCGCTCAGATCGTCGGCCTTCTTTACAGTAATCCCGAGATCCTTGGTGCTCATAGGGACGCGCGTCCTATATGCTGTTCGGAAAAACGACTAGAGAGGTTGAGATGAATCTGGAAGAAGTTCACCCAATCTGATCCATCCGTAACGACTTCCCGCTCGTAATGCTATTTAGGTTTTCTTTTCCTTAAGGTGACGGCAAGAGTGTCGTTGGTCGTCGGTTCGGTAAGGGTTCGGTAAGACTAGGGAGTCTGCTGGGCGCACCGTTTCCAAGTTGAAAAACAGACCGTGAAACTTGGATATGTTTGGATGACTTCACGTTTAGACTTTCTCGACCTTCAACTTGAAAGCGAGTTGTTCTGCATATTTTCTGGTTCTATCGATCTCGCCCTCCTTGAGCGGTCCCTTGCTACCCATTACCGCCGTTTTCAACGTGGGCATCAACTGGTTCATCTTCTTCTCCACGAGTTTGTCAGCGATCTTTTCGGCCGCGCTCCATTCTTTGTGCTCAAGGTTGTCAGGAAGTTCAGTGTCGAAGGCCACGATGGGCTTGTTGACCCATTCCTCCCTCTTCAGCTTGCCTAGGAACCTTCTCACTGTGAGACTCATAGTACCCATTCGGGTTGGCGAACCTATGACGATGAAATTGTAATTATCAGTGTTCAGCCTCTTGACAGCCTTCACGTGAAAAAGATCTGCTTCCACTCCCGACTCACTTAGCGTCTCGGCTATCGTCCGCGCGATCATCTCAGTGTTCCCGTAAGACGTGTCGTAGACGACAACGCCCTTCATTCTCGACCTCTTCTCCGGCCAGATTCTTGCAAGTGTTCAAGATATATCGAGAACGTACTCTTTGTCACACTCTAGGATCGCCACGCCGACCGTCCAGACGCGCGACTAACGAAGCGAGTCCGTCGGCAGGGGCCGTTAGCAGATGCTCGGACGACGCTAGAGCTGCAGAAAAATGCATGAGATGAGTCCCGGTCACGGCAAGCGACAGCCGAAACATGACAACTGGTCCAAGGCTGGAACATTCCCAGTCATGCCTACTTGGAACCCCACCAGTCACTTTGCCTCATTCCCCAAGAGGCCCAAGTCGCGCCCATGATGGCGATGAAGGCTAGGAGGATCACGACGATTATCGCGAGATTCTGGTAGACGCCGAAGCTTCCTGCGTAGAAGAAGAGCCACAGAATCACAGCAATCATTGCGCCGAAGAAGGTGACTATGGATACGCCTACTCTCCAGCCCATCCCTTCACGTCTATCGCGGACCGTGCCCATTTCACTGCTCACGTCAACACCTCCTATCTTCACGCTCATCGATTTCCGCGACTAGAACTATCAACCAATACGAGTTAAGCGGCCCGTTCACAAGTGGGACCGATTGATGACAGTGTGTCACATGTCGAAGACGGCTCGAAAGACGCTTCGCGACGAGGAACAAAAATCAGCGGTTACTCGTTGAGTAAGGAACCTTGTCCGTTTTCTTGATTCTTCGCAACCCTAGATCTTCTTTCGAAAGGTCAGCCCTGAGGGTTCTTCGGGGGTCCGGCCAATGGCGGTATAGAAGCTTGGCTCATTAGTGAACTGGAACGGTTCGCTATTTGGCGAGAGAGCAGGTCGAAAACGTGTCAGCGATGGTGCCGGTCCATGCTTCGATCTCGGCCCAGTTGCGAAAGTCGCCGGTGTCTTCTTTTGGAATGAATCTGCCGAACCAGCCGGTTGAGCCCTTCAGCCGTTCCGGGTAGATCGCGCCGAAGAATACTCGATGGTCGCGCGGGTTCACAGCTTCGCGGAGGTCCTCGATCTCTTTGGGCCCGGAGACCTCCTTCAGGTCCCGGCCCTTCTTGTCAGTAGGCTTGGTCCCGGTGGGTCCGCTACTAAAGATCCAGACTGGCCGAGTTGAAAGAACAGACTGGTTCTTCGAGACAAACTGTTCTGCCTGTCTGAGCCAGTGGAACATGTAGAGCGCGCTACCAATCACAAACGCGTCATAGTCTGATAGATCGTTGACGGAGTCGACGTCCGCTGCGTCCGCCTCGAGTCCATTCTTTCTTAACTTCTCGGCGATGAACTCGGCTATCCCCTTAGTAGATCCAGCTCTGCTCGCATACGCAACTAGGACCCTGGTCTTCTTTGTTGTCGAAGGTACGACTTGGGCTTCCCCGATTGTCGGGACAGATACGTTCTCATGATTCTGTTCTATGCCAGCTTCCAACCTCTTTCACTACGGATATTCAGGCGAGGCTAGGCGAGTTAAGGGGCCCGTTCACAAGTGGGACGGATCGATCGCAGTGTGTGACAGCGTTCAGGTTCTAATCGACTATTTTCGATTCTCGCTCCTGTCGTCTTCCGCGATTTTCTTCTTGTCTAGCGCTGGGTTACGTATGTAGAGGATCCTGGCATTGGCGTGGCCGTGGCTCAGACCGCAGTCTGTCTTGAGCCACTTCAGGAGTTCGGGATGCTTGGTCAGACCTTTCTCCGAGCCCATTTTTTCAAAAGTCTCTGGGGTTCTTGCCAGTTTCGGCCTGAATTTTGTCTTAGGCTTTGTAAGTCATGACCCGACCGGTACTCTGGGCGCGATTTGAGTGTAATCGCATTTTGCCTACTCTCCTGCTCGCATTGTCGAACCCCGAACCTAATGGGCAGAAAGTGTTCCACGGGACCCGTATCCGTCTATTTCGGGTTGTAAATGTACCGGAAGGCCAGGATTAGGTTCTCTTGATCATTGTCGGCGTCAGACCAACTCGGATTCTTCGACAGATACATTGAGCTACTTTGTGGACGTTCGAGTTATCCGTCTGGCTGGGTCTTTCTCAGAGCGTGGAGGTGGAATGCAGAGATGCAGACGCCGCATCATTTGAGCACGAGATGGCTAGCGACCGGTTACGGATTATCTCTCGTTTCATTCGCCATTATGGCCCTATTCCTTGTTGACGTCGTCAATGTCACGCCCTCGGTGGCCCAAAGTACAACACTGGGCTACAATCCGAACACAACCTATCTTTTCAAGATCGGCTACTGGACAGAGTTTTGGATCACGATAGCCGCTCTCGTAGCAGGAATCGTTCTAGCAGCTGCAACGTACTACAGGCGCAAGTAGCGCCGCTAGCACCCAGCCCCGAGAACGGCTGGGAAACCTCTCTCTTTTTCTGACAATCTGACCCCAACTGAAGGTCGTATTCGGCGAGAAGATCTTAGGGCGAAGATGGTGAGTTCTGCTACAACGGAGAATTACTCTGCTACTAGTTTTCCTTCTCGTTTGTGCTCGTAGAGGACCACGGACGATACGGTGCTCTTTACACCGTTGATCTTGAGGACCTGGTCTTTGAGAATGTTGCGAAACGCGAGAATGTTATCAACCCTAAGCATACACACGATATCATACTCGCCCGTCACCTCGTACACATCGGTCACCTCGGGAAGCTTGACCATCTCCTTGGTCACGTGCTCGAGCTCCTTGGACTCTACGAACAGGTTCAGGAAGACACGAATCTCTCTAGCCAAGGCCAATGACCTGGATTATCAGCTGGACCCTAGACGCAACGCCCTATTAAGCGAAAGCCATCGTTGGTCGCCACTGCAAGCGAGCAACCTGCGCGCTCCGTCGCTTCCAGTCGTGACGCGACCTGCAAATCTCAAGTTGGCTTGGTACCCCGGGGGAAAAACTAGCATGTGGTCGAAGAAAACGGTACACTATCAAAGAACCAAGCTGACTAACAAACTCCCTCCTCTTTCTCTCGATCTGAACTATTCTACGTCCTTCCGGAAAGGCTCGAATATACCTACGGGAATGAACCTCCTTTTCACAAGCTTTGACCGACTTGTTCAACGTAAGGATCAAGTTGAGCAACCTGGAAGGAAACCCCAGTTATCGAAATTCACGGTGTTGAAAGTCCAGGAAACCCCTTGCATCGACTGTGAAAAACACAGGTAGAAATTGTAGTAGTCGGGCTCGGCGCTCTCTCCGCCGAATCCGATAAGATATCTCGTGACGGATTGGTACCGGCTAGGAAGGCAANNACCAAAAGTGCCCGTGCAGGCTAGGGGAGCGTGAATCACAGGGACCGCGGCAAAGATCAGCGCTGCCAAGACGATCAGAAGGACAAACAATGGTTTGGTGCGCCGTTTCACGACCAGTCGCCCGTGTTTCCAGACAAGTCGTCTGCTATATCCATCGCGGACGAAAACCAGACGTATCGTGGCTTTGGATTCACAGGTTCAACGCGGACGACCGGCAGCGGATTGAGGTACGAAGGCCGGCCGACGAGTTCGCACAAAGCGTTCCCGAACAGACCCAACGGGATGCTCTCACCTTCGGCAATATTGCATGGTAGCCTCCGGGGAGATTCGAACTCCCGTCGATGGGTCTCCTTCGCTTTTTGAAGTCCCAAGCCCATCATTAGTGCGGCCATCAAACCGGGCAACGAGACCACAGTCGGGCCAAGGGTCCATCAGGCGGGCCCCGCTAAGATCCGCGGTTCTAACCCCTTTTGTCTTTGGAGCAATCCAGAAGTAGACGGTTGCATCCTTGCACCGCGGAGACTTAGATTCTCCATCAGAGCAGTGCTGTGGGGCTTGGCCACTTGAAGAGCTTGATATTCTTGCCCAAGAAATTACAGAAGACTCATGCACTGTCCATCAAGCTAGTCGCCAGTATACGCTGACTGCATTGTGACACTGTGCTGATCAGGGTCTTTGGGCTTGGAACGCGAGAGAAGCTCGTGTGGTCAAGCTCAGCAAAGTTTGATTGGCTTGGCTTCTATGAGATCCAACTGGCCTTGTTTCCGGTGGACCCTCGCGACAACGAATCCGGCGGGCTGAAGTAGGCTTCTCCACTCGGCCTCGGTTCGTTCTTCTCCACCGAACATCGATAACATAACCAAGTCGAGGTGAGCAGCCGGTGGTTCCGCTCCGCGTTCTGGTAAGGCGTCTTCTCGTATGAGAAGAGTGCAGTCTTCAGCCATCGACTTACGACAGTTTGTCAGAATCATCTTTGCCTTGTCATCTGGAAAGTCGTGGAGGACTCGGGAGAGGATGTAAACGTCTCCGCCAGCGGGTACGGAGTCAAAGAATGAGCCAGGGATGATCTTGCAACGATTGGCGACTCCTTTGGCTTCAAGGAGCGACTCAACTCCTCCTAGGCCTTGTGGGAGGTCGAAAAGGATGCCTTTCAGTTTCGGGTTAGCACGTAATACGGTGGCGATGAGCTCGCCGTGTCCACCCCCCACGTCTATCACCGTGCTCTTTCCAGCGTAGTCGTAGGATTCGACAGGATTCTGTAAGCGGCTCGCTGTCTGAGACATTGCCTTATTGAAACTCGCACCAGCTTCGGGGTGTTCGGCCAAGTACTGGAAAAACCCCTGGTGATAGAGATGGTTGAAGGCGGTCTCTCCAGTTCGTACCGTATGCAACAATTCTCCGGCCGCCCGATAATGTTCCTCTCCCGTCACGATCACGAGATCTCTCAATGACTCAGGACTGTCACTACGAAGCAACTCGCCTAGAGGGGTGAGTCCAAAGCTCTCTGAATCGTGTTCTGAAAAGACGCCATGAGACGCCAAATACTTCATCACTCGAAAAAGCGCTTTTGGATTGGCGCCAACATCTCGAGCAATTTCATCGATTCGTACAGGTCCACGTCGAAGGAAGTCAGCGACGCCAAGCTTCGCAACCACATAGAGCGCCTGCGTTCTCATCCAACCTCCTGACATCGCGAGCAATGCGTTCTTGGGGGATTCTTCCCAATGCCCTGAAATCCGTTTCCTCCCGTTGGGACCAGATCTAATTACTGAAGTCATACGCTAACTCCGATCTCAGGCACACTTCTAAGCTTTACAGAGAGACTAGCCAATTGACTGCTAGAGTTCTGCCATTGGTGAGCGACTCTTTCTCATTGGGCCCACCTTTATCCTCCTTGCCGCTGGCCATTTCTTGTCGAAGTATGCCAATCAGGGTTTACGTCACTCCGAACGCGAAACAGGCACGTGTAGTCAAGGTCAGCGAGGACTATTTCGAAGTCTGGATCGACGAGAAGCCGATGGGCGGCCGAGCGAACAAGAGACTGTTGGAGATTCTGGCCGAGTACTTCAATATCCCAAAATCACGAATTACCATCCTAAGAGGGTCAAGAACAAGAAACAAAACAATCAGGATAGGTCTTAGCCGGACTGCGAACCGGCCATCGCACTAGGTCTAGACTTCCAAAATACTCTTCTGAGG
This sequence comes from Candidatus Bathyarchaeota archaeon UBA185, assembly GCA_002495485.1. Lineage (GTDB taxonomy): Archaea > Thermoproteota > Bathyarchaeia > 40CM-2-53-6 > 40CM-2-53-6 > 40CM-2-53-6. The sequence continues at coordinate 6,841 of DAFH01000031.1, read as the reverse complement.
AAAGCTTTGGTAGCCCGGGGGAGATTCGAACTCCCGTCGATGGGTNNTCGACCCTTGCTAGTCCACTACACCACCGGGCTACGAAACCACCCGGCTCAGCCAGAGCCCCAATAAGCCTTCTCAAAACCCCCGCCCCCCACCCGCTTCACATGGTACCAATAAGCCCGAAAACGGTACCATCCGAAGATTTCAGCTTCAGACCCCGGTACCATCCACGAGGTACCAAAACTGGTGCCACAACAACACCGCGAAAATCATTTCCTTCCCGTGACACAAAAGCGCCGTTTGGAAGCCTCTGGCCAAGCGGAATCGTTCAAAATCTTCCCAGACCAGCGATTTCGGAGGCTGTCCCAGCTTTCCCGCTTTCGGTCCATTCAACGGCACAGAAGTTTCCCGGTTCTTAGAGACCCAGAACTAGCTGGTTCCGCCGCCAAAACCAGACGTCTCGCCCAGAACAATTCCAGACAGAAAACGGAACGAGCAGAATCCTCAAAAACATTTCTTCCCGCGACACAAACTGCCCGAGCTGAGACTAGAGTTTCATGACCTGGACGTGCGGCACGCCCGCTATTGTAATCACAGCGTCCGGATGGACCAGCCCCTTCATAATGGCCGCGTCCACAATCCTACGACCGACGAGATTCAGAATATCCGCACCATCCATCAACAGCAACGCCTCCGGCAACCCCATCACCGCACTACCATAGAACCTAGTCTCCGGCAACAGTCTCAACCGCCCCTCACGGAACACCCGGCCTATACAATCCTCGTCACAGCACGCCACCATCAGACCCTTCTCCGTCTTGTACGAGGCAGCGTAGACGAGATCCAACACAGCCCTCCTACGTCGTCAAGATAGACGACCGCGCACCACACGCCTCACAGACCAAGAAAGACAAACGACCCTCACGCACAATCCTCGTATCAGGACGATGACAGACCGGACAGATAACAAACCTGTTAGAATACACCCCAATCAACCGGTTAATCGTCTCACGCGAAAACTTACCTTGGAAATAGCCCCGGCCGCCCTCATAGGACCCGGCGGTAGCCATCTCCTTGGCCAAATACTTCAACACGTGATGCGGATCCCGATTCAAACGGTCCACAACATCCGAAAAATTCACCACAATCGTCCGAGCCCCTATAACCTGGACCTGCGCAACCGGAAGCTCAAAACGCTCACCCGACCCACCAGGCTGCGTAATCTTGGACAAGGCTCGATCCAGAAGCCAGTCATAGTCGCCCAACGAATGCGCCATACACAGTGTAATGTCCCAACCCGCTATTTCAACAGTACCACGCAGCCCGACAAACGCTTATGAAAAGCCGGAACCGCCCATTGACAATAGCGGGGATGAGAGACGACTGGCACGATGGGTAGTCTGCAGCGCATGGCCCTACGCCAACGATAGACCCCACCTAGGAACCTTCACACACCTACTCTCCGCAGACGTCTACACCCGATACCTACGCCTCAAAGGCGAAGACGTCGTCATGGTAAGCGGCAGCGACGAACACGGCGCCCCAATAGAGATAGAAGCGCTAAAACGCGGAGTCAGTCCCCGCCAGTTGACCAACAAGTACCACCGAATCTTCGTCAAGAGCCTCAAAGCCTTCAACATACAATTCGACAACTACACCCGCACCGAAAGCCCAGTCCACAAAACCTTCGTCCAAGACTTCTACCGCAGACTCGACAAAAACGGATACATCTACACCGAGAACATCATCCTACCATACTGCGAGAACGACGAGCGATTCCTCCCAGACAGGTTCGTCGAAGGAGAATGCCCCTACTGCCATTACCCGCAAGCCCGCGGAGACCAGTGCGACAACTGCGGCCGAGTACTAGACCCCAAAGACCTCATCAAACCATACTGCGTAATCTGCCACCAGACACCAATACTCAAAGACTCCAAAACATGGTTCTTCGACCTCCCCAAGCTCTCAGACCAGCTCGAGAAATACGTCGAAGAAAACCCAAACCTGCCCGAGAACGCGAGAAACTTCAGCCTCAGCTGGATACGCGACGGACTCAAACCCCGATCCCTAACCCGCGATCTCACCTGGGGCATCAGGGCACCTTTCAAAGGCGCAGAGGACAAGACGATCTACGTCTGGATGGAAGCAGTCCTCGGCTACGTATCAGCGACCAAAGAATGGGCGGAGAAGATCAAGAAGCCAAATCTCTGGAAGAAATACTGGCTAGACCCGGAGAGCCACAACATCCACTTCATAGGAAAAGACAACATCCCCTTCCACGTCATAGTCTTCCCGGGGTTGCTTCTCGCCTCGAGGAAAGGATACGATCTTCCATGGGAAGTATCTTCAACCGAATGGGTCCAGTTCGACGGCCAACGGTTCAGCAAGAGCAGAAAGATCGGCGTCTGGATCGATGAGGCCCTACAGCTTGAGGATTCAGAATATTGGCGCTACGTACTCATCAGCTTAAGACCAGAGCAGAAAGACACAAACTTCACATGGGAAGAGTTCGAGCGGAAAGTCAACACAGAACTGAACGACGTCCTCGGAAACTTCATCCATCGAACCCTCACATTCATCAACAGTCGGTTCGGGAACGTGGTTCCGAACTTCAGACGAGACCGAAAAACGGACCAGGAAGTTCTTCGAGCACTAGAACAGTCATCATCCGCTAGTGACGACAGACTCAGACAGTTTCGGCTCAAGGAGGCTCTGGAACAGGTCGTGCAACTCGCAAGGGAGGGAAACAGATATCTCAACGAGAACGAGCCGTGGCGGACCATAAAGACCGACCCACGCGAGGCAGGACAAACCCTTGGAATCGCAGTCCAGATCGTGGCGAGCATCGCAATCCAGATTCAGCCCTTTCTACCCAAAACGGCGACTCAGATCCAGAAGACCCTGAGACTGCGCAAACGGATCTCTTGGAATCAACCAGACGAGATCGCCCTCAAGCCAGGCACAAGAATACGGCCCGTGAAACCACTCTTCCACAAGGTGTCGGCTCAAGACCTTCGCGCCAAACTTGAAGAAATCCGGAGCGAGAGAACACCTGAAGCTGAAGCTTGACCTGCACGTTCACACTAACAGGTCCCAAGACGCCTTCACCAAGCCAGACGAACTCGCCCCGAATACTCGGAGAGCCGGCCTTGACGGCCTGGCCATAACCGACCACAACATCCTCGCATCAAACACGATGGATGGCCTAATGACGGTTCCAGGGATCGAGATCTCGAGCCGTGAAGGACACATCATCGGCCTCGGAATATCAGCTCCCGTTCCGAGAGGAATCCCCGCTGACCAGACAATTCAGCGAATCAAGCAACTCGGAGGAGTCTCGATTATCGCCCATCCTTACGACTTGTTTCGATCCGCGATCGACCCCGAAACTCTGACTGTCATACCTGATGCGATTGAAACGATCAATTCCGCAAGCTTCCTACACTCTGTCACTTGGAAGCGAGCCAGAGAATTCGCTGAGAGAAACAACCTGCCTCAGACAGCCGGAAGTGACTCTCACATTCCCGAAACAATCGGGCGGGCGTTTACAACCATCGACTGCAATGACGGGACAGTTTCTTCAATCTTAGATGCGATAAGAGAAGGGTCCATAACACCTACCGGACGCCCCTACAGGGTAGGAGACCGCGTGCACAAACTGCTTCGTCGAAGATGACTAATGCGCTAAGAATTCTCCATCTAATACAATGCCATTTGAAGTCTTATCGAGGCCCCATCGGACTCGCGCGCACGAGACTCATCGAAGAGATCATTGGTAATCTCATAGATCTCCAATGTTAGAACCCCTCCATTTGGTAGAGCGGAACCGGTAATCCAATTTCTGCTGGCCCTTGCGCGACCCCATATTCGATGTCGTAAAGGTCTTCGATGAGATCAACCAAGGCTCCCAAAGCCATTCCGTACGAATAGCCGCTCAGAAAGACCAAGACGGACGGCGATGAAGCCGAGCCCGTGCTCACTTGGACGAATTCAATATCATGTCCGACGAGCGAGGCGACAGCCTCGTACACCTGAGCGGCCTGCCCCGCACTCAATGGCTCTAGCCCGCGAAGGAGCACCACCGCACCCTTCGCCTTTGACAAGGCGAGATTCGCCGAAGGCGTCCCTAACGCATCGATTATTGCGGATTGAACTCTCTCATTGAAACCTACGTGCGCAACGCACACCGTAGCGACTTGTCCGAGCGCAAGTATTCGAAGAATTCTCTGACTCACCATTGGACTCCCCATCGCCACCACTTCCGATAGAGCACGCACAGCCAGGCCGGCAGTTTCATCTGCCCTACGCTCCAGGCCTGAAGTCGCTCGATGCTCAACCGCGTTATCAATCACCACCGTACAGTCACAAGACTCGACCATTCGCTTCAACCCCCGCAGAGCGACGAACCTCCTCTCTCGCTCGTGGATGAACGGAAGGGCTACCACAGAAACAACAGAGCGGACTTGGTCGCGGTTCAGTTGAGCGATAACTGGGGCTGCGGTCGTGCCCGTGACTCCCCCAAGACCGGCTAACAGAATCGTAAAGTCCGAGTTGCTCGTGAATGGCGAGACTCTATGGGCCATCGATTGAACATTGCTGGATCGGCCTCCCGATTGGTTGCGGCCCGTTGAATCCGTCAAGAGAACTTTGTGATGCGCTCGTGACTCTGCTAGCTGATTCGGATTTGTAGCGACTGCCACGCAGTCCTTGGGACTGACTCCTCTGCTTATCACCTTACTGAGAAGATTGTTGCCGGCCCCACCTACGCCCACGATAGCCACTTGGAGTCCTCGGGAGACTCTTTCACTAGAAAGCTCTTCAACTGACAAACCAGGTCGCCCCTAGCGGCAAGCGTCGCATATATTAGCGGTGAACACACAGTGGTAATACAGAGAGAATACGAAATGAGTCCATCCACAGTCCACCCTATAAAGCTCCCGGCTTGTACCTGATGGAATCATGTGAACATTGAGTGACGAACGAGCGTACTATTTCCACAGAAGTACCGCTGGGTTCCGCACGTTCCAACGGTGACTCTAAGATGCGTCTGATCCCCTCGACTCAGAGGATCGAATACTCCAATGAAGAGTCAACGTCTTTGGATGCGACGCCTTCACGTCGTCAATTCGACCAACGGAGGTGGAGTGTGGGGCAGACTTTACTGTTTCCGGACTCGTCTGGGCCTCTCTGTAGACACTGATTAGAGTGTCAACGAGCAGGTCCAAGTCTTGAAGACTTTCTGTCTCGGGAGCTTCTATCATCAGGGCCTCATCTACAATCTGGGGGAAGTATGTAGTGGGAGCATGAACGCCATGGTCCAACATCCGTTTAGCCAGGTCCATCGCTCTTACGCCTTGGCCACTCAAGCTCTTCGCGCTCAGGACAAATTCGTGTTTTCTTTCACGAGCAAAAGGAAGCTCGTACAGACCACTGGCCATAACTCTTGACAGAACGTAGTTTGTGTTTAAGACCGAGGTTTCAGCGACCACCTTCAGACCGTCGCTACCCAGATTCAGGATGTACGCATAGGCCCTCACGAGAATGCCTACGTTCCCGAAGAATTCTCTGATCTTGCCGATCGAGTCGGGAAGATGATAGTTGTAAGAGTATTTCTTGCCATCAAATTCTATCAATGGAATGGGCAAGAATCGTTCCAATGCCTTCGTGACTCCCACCGGACCGGCTCCGGGTCCTCCACCCCCATGCGGAGTAGCGAAGGTCTTGTGCAGGTTCAGGTGGACAATGTCAAAGCCCATGTCGCCGGGCCGAACCTTTCCTAGTAATGGATTGAAGTTGGCACCGTCATAGTAAAGAAGACCTCCAGCGTTGTGAATGACCTCCGCAATCTCAAGTATGTCCTTCTCGAAAATGCCCAAAGTGTTAGGATTCGTGATCATCAACCCTGCTGTCCGCGGTCCGGCCACGTTTGCCAACGCGTCAAGGTCAACTCTTCCATCTGAATTTGAAGGAACTACGATTACTTTGAATCCTGCCATCGCTGCGCTGGCCGGATTTGTGCCGTGAGCGGAGTCGGGCACAATCATCTCTATCCTCTTGTCTAACTCCCGCATCGAACGATGAAAGGCACGCATGATCAAACACCCCAAGTACTCCCCGTGCGCCCCCGCCGCAGGCTGGAGCGTCATACGGCTCATTCCAGTTATTTCTGCCAGAATTCTCTCAAGATTGAACATAAGAGCCAGCATTCCCTGAACCGTCGACTCGTCCTGCTCCGGGTGAAGCTTCTCAAGCTTCGGCGTCTGGACCGCCAGCTCCGACGACTTTGGATTGTACTTCATAGTGCAGCTACCGAGTGGATAGATGCCGAGATCTGGTGAGTAATTTTCCTGGGACAGGCGAATGAAGTGACGAATCACCTCGGGTTCGGAAAGCTCTGGGAGTGGAGGAGGGCCCCGTCGCCGAAGTGACGCTGGCACGAGTCGGGAAGTCTCTCCCACTGTTTTCTTCTCCAGTTCGCTGGGGAGCGTAGGCAGATGCCCAATCTTTCCGGGATGTGATCGCTCGATGAGAAGCGGTTCGTCCCAACTGGCCTGGTGGTACATTGCTGTCTAACCTCTCAGGCACTTCTCGATCGTCGTTGCAAGCCCGTCTACGGCGTTGGCGCTGTGGGTCTCTGTTACGCACATCAAGGAACTCTGGCCGAGTTCAGGGAACTCCTTGACCAGACTCTTTCCTCCATGTATTCCAACTGCTAGGAGATCTTTGTTGAGTCGGGCGACGGTGTGGCGTTTGTTCAATGTGATAACAAACTCTTGGTAATGCGGCCCTGTGAACCGGGGGATTGAGGTACCAGGCACGTCGTGCAGACGCTTGATGACGTATTGTGTTTTCGTGA
>DAFH01000191.1:4768-5160 GCA_002495485.1 Candidatus Bathyarchaeota archaeon UBA185 | reverse complement strand
GAGGCGTCTAAGACTGTTAGAGATTTTATTCTTGAGCTGAAGAAGGAGAAGCGGACTATTTTTCTGAACACGCACAACCTTGACGAGGCTCAGAGAATCTGCGACAAGATCGCTATACTCAACACGAAACTCGTGGCCTCAGGGACGCCTGAAGAGCTCGAACGGCTGGTTGGCAGTAAGAAGGCGGTGATCAAGCTCGAAAAATTGAACGATGCGATTCTGGTCGCGTTGCGGAAACAGTTTCCTGATGCGAAGATTGTGGTTGAAGGGGCTGAGTTGACCGTGGATATGGCTGAGGCGGAGGAGCGGATTTCGGAGATTGTAAACACGATCGTCAGGGCCGGCGGGCGGGTAAGATCTGCTGGCTCTGTAGGTTCGAGTCTTGAGGATAC
>DAFH01000191.1:0-4752 GCA_002495485.1 Candidatus Bathyarchaeota archaeon UBA185 | reverse complement strand
CATTCACCAAGAAGAAGAACATCCTCTACTCGGTCTTCATCACCCCGATGCTCGTTTCCTTCCTGCTGCCGACAGTAGTCTGGTATGTCATACAACACGGCAAGAATGGAGGATGGTCCCCGGCGGAACTGTCGATATTTCTGCCAGCATTCACTTTCTTCTACCTTATACTCGCAGGAGCGATCCCCACGACCATCGCCTCTTACTGCATCGTCGGTGAAAAGGTCGAGAAGAGTCTCGAGCCCTTGCTTGCGACTCCCACAACCGACGGCGAGATCCTCTTCGGGAAGGGGGTCGCCGCGTTTCTCCCGCCCTTCGTTGCAATTCTGGGAGGTTCTGCCATCTTCATGGGTCTCTGCGACCTGGTGTCATATGGGCGGTTGGGCTACTACTTTTTTCCCAACTGGAACGCTGCCATCGTCCTGTTCCTGATGGTTCCGTTGGCGGCGGTGATGAGCGTTGAATGGAATGTTCTGGTCTCGTCAAAGGTTAGCGACGTTCGGATCGCACAACAGCTTGGAATGCTACTGATACTCCCGTTGGCAGGGATCTACGTCGCCGGTGAATTGAATCTGATATCGCTTGGAGACGAACAACCTCCTCATCATAGCCGCAATCTTGGGCGTGGTCGACGTGGTGTTGTTGTTCCTGGCCCGGGCCACGTTCCGCAGAGAAGAGATTCTTACCAAGTGGAAATAGTCGACCGTTTAGCGAGTGGTGAATGAAACGAAGACTTTGAAGCTCAGATTCTTGGCCAACGGGGACTCTACGGCTACAAGGTTCACAGCCAATCACGTGTCATAGAAATCGTACCACATGAGGAGAAAGAAAATCGCGAGTCAAAGAAGGAGCACGAGGGAAGACCTCCGACGGCTCCAGAGACAATGCCATACTTCTTCCCAGCCCGCGCTTGCTGAAATTATTGTGCAACAACCATGAGATGGAGCGATTGACGTCCCCAGTCGACGAGGCGGCGACCAATGCTGAAAGTGGGGCAGGAGCTGCAGAGCGTCCTTAAAGTGGCGTACGTGCGTTATTGATGAGATGCAGGGGCCGAAGGTGGTCTCTAGATCTTTTGAGTTTCTGACTTGGCCATGTCGAAGATCTGTGACTTTGATATTCTCAGAACGATCCTGTCTGCGACTCCTTGAACGCGATCTATAGGTATCGTGAAATCGCTCTTTCCCCACATCTTGTTCAGGTTGAACTCCTTTGCGACATTCGACTCAAGACTGACCGACAGCCCAGTAACTGCCCACTTATCTCTGTCGATTTCGATCTCCTTTACTTTACCGATTTTCCAACCTTCAGCACCAACTACTTCTTTGCCTATCAAGTCATTCGTAAACATACTTCTGTGTAGGTTGATCAGGACTTATAATCTTTGTAGAGTCTATGACCTGGAGAGTGAGCCAAGCGATTTGTTTCTGCGAGTTCCTAACCGTAGTTCGCATTTCAAACTCGGGTCCAGCAAAGGAAACCCAAGAGTCGATCTGAAGAGGTTCTGGCTTCGACGCATCTATGGGTGAAGATAAGAGTCCAGTACTGCGAGGGACGCAGCGAGAAGAATCAGGACAATGATCGTGTAGAGTGTCCGTCTCCGGGCGATTTCCTTCTCATAGTACTTCCGTGGAACTATCCCTTTGGAAACTAGAGTCAGTATTCCTCCGAGCTGAAGACCGAGCATGTTTGAGAATGTAAGCGCAAGTGCCCCAGCTAGGATTCTTGAATTCAGAAGAGCAATACCGATGCCTGAAACGACAGCAGGAGGCACGAGTGCTACGGCTACGGAGACGCCAACGAGGATCTCAGGAAGACGTCCTGCGAGCGCAAGGCTGCTTGCTATACCCAGCAACAATGCTACAGCAAGGTCTAGCGGGGAAACGGTGGTCCTGAGGTTTATCTCGTTGGTAAGGGGAAGTCTGACAAAGAGGAACGTCACGAAAGTCGCAATAGCAGAGATTGAGATCGCAGAGAACAGTAGCAGTCCAGTCGCGATCAACGAGGAGATCATTTTGCGAACTCTTCCGAGCGACGCGTTTACCGTGAACGCGTTTATGGGTCCCAATAAAGGAGAGATTAGCATTCCGCCGATTACGATCTCTGAATTGTTTCCAAAGAGACCAAACAACGCGATCGCCGAAGCAATGAGCGCAGTCACCAAGACCGCAGAACTCAGCCTCATGAATTGTTCGGTCGAAGAAAGAAGCTGTTCCACAGGGCTAGGCCCTTTCGCTCCACGAAATTTCTCTGCCAGCTTCTCAATATAGCCTGAAAAGGTGGCGTCGGGCCGGAGGACGTTGATGACGTTGAGCTTGTCGTCAAGGTTCAGTTTCTTAGACAAATCGTCAAGCAGTCCGTTGGCAATCTCATCGGGTGCAAGAATCAAGTAGTGTACGACTGACTTGCCGTAAGATTTTCCTTCTGACCGGTAATAGGACACTGCAGACGACTGAATTACTTGCTCGACTTGCATGTCTAGCGCAGAATCGACAACTACTTCGATCCGTCTCAATGTGATTTGCGACCGATATGCCGTCAGGACCGGCCTGAGCGTCTACCCTTCGCTACGTAATCTCTGTTTCAGGTTCCTGGTGAAGGACACGTACTTCTCCAGAGAGGGAGTGTCGATGTTTGCTCTCCCGAGCTCTCTCTTCACGTATGTCTGAAGACTGGACGCATCCTCGAGAAAGATCTCCATGCTCCTTGCCAATAGAGTTACTTCTCCGGGAGTCATTTGACCCGTGTCGGCGGCCTCTACCCCCTTCAAACGGTTTAGAAGATTGACAGTGGAGTTAACAGATCCGTCCAGATCCTCAAGAAACATTCCTGAATAGTTGGTCTCTTGCACCCTGTCCTTGAGCCTTTCAAGTCGGAATTTGTAATGGTCAAGGAGTCTCAGAATCACGTCAATATCCTCCTTGTCGAGTCCTGAGCGACTCACCGAATATCACTCCAGTCTGAGAGATAGAAGTAGTGGGAATAAAAGTTGTACTGAAAGGCACTCGGGAAAACCGAACCCTCAGGTTGCTTTATCCGATAAACNNTATCGACGCGGTTCTGTGGGCGCTGTTCATTGCCTTGCTCTATGTGATCTCGAACGGGGAAGGGCCTTCCTGAGACGTCTAAACTGGAACATTTTGACAATTTCTGCATTCTTCCTCACCATCGGCCCTCTCTATGATGGTGCACTCGGGACCAGACCAGCAATGCCCAGACGCGAATGAGTTTCTTCTCGCTAGCTAGTCAACTGTCAGGGTAAGGTGGAGAAATGTGCCCATACTGGTGACTTCTCTGAACGGTAGCGANNCTGCTTTCAGAAATCCGTGAAGGGAGTAACGTGGTTCAGTTTCGTTTTTGATCGGCTTGGTTCACATGTTTGGAAGGCATGAGAAACAGTTCGGTGCCATCGGATATGCCGAGAGCTTTCAGTTCATTGGGGTGCAGTTCGACCCGGTCGGCTGGAACCGTTCCGGCTCTGGCGATAACTTTGGCGCGTCTTCCCCGGTATTCTGCTCGTAACTCCTCGCCGTCGCTAGAGTCTAGTTGTTGCAGGACATCTTTTGAGACGATGGCAACATGCTCTGGGAGAGCAGGCATGAGTATCGCGCGCACCCTCGCCTCCTTCGGCACTTTTGGCAGTTGAGGCATTCCGTCCAAGAACGGTTTGGTTGACATACTCCTATGAAACTGTTGCGTATGCATATTAACGTTTAGTTATAGCTTAGCGTGGGATCTTCGACTGCTCAACAATCTGCATGCACATGCATCTCATGCCATCGCAGAGTCCGCTATGGCCTCGACCCTCGATCCTTTCGGAATACAGCAAGAGTTAGGATACAAGAGACACCTATTCATCGACTTGTCACAATCCAAGACAGACCGAAGACTAAGAAACGGTTTTGCTCTCTCATCTCTGATACGAGCGACGAAGACTAGATGATTGGACATGGTCGCAAGTCGACGGGCTACCTGTCGAACATCACCCCTTCATGGTCAAGTAGTCTGTAGAAGCGGACTTTGAGAAAGTCCTGGATTAGGAAGGAGAATAGGGCGTAGCCCCAGACCAGCCCCGCCAAAGCCCAGCCCATGCCAGGAAGTAGAATTCCATAGACGGTGATGATTGTAGCTGTCAGCTGGGTGAGTATCACAGCGAGCAACAAAGGATTGGCGGGTCTTATGGACCAGAATGGCCCTTTCGTCCTAGCGACGAAGAGCGCGAGGTGTCCCGCGACAGAGAGCTTGAGATAGATGAACGACTGGAGAATCAAAGGGTTCAGGTGAAGAACCACCAGTCCGATGTAGAGCAGTCCAAAAGTAGAGACCACCCCTATAGCGCCGAGGAACGTTGCGATTCCCAGCAGTGTTCGCATGTTCCACTTCTCAGGCTTGGCCGAGTAACGGACATTGTCATAGGCTATCGTCATTATCGGCATATCGTTCAGCAGGGCTAGCAATACGATCATCAGCGCTGTGACCGGGTAGAATTGAAAAATGAGGATTGAGAGAGTCACGAAGAACAGTACACGTATTGTCTCGTTGACGCGATAGATCGCGTAGTTGGTCATGCGCTGGAATATTTTCCGACTCTCCTTCACCGCGTCTATGATCACGGAGAGGCCTGGCCTCGTCAGAACAACATCCGCAGCCGACTTGGCAGCGTCCGTTGCTCCTGCGACCGCTATGCCTGCATCAGCCTTCTTCAGCGCCGGAGCATCGTTGACACCATCCCCGGTCATGCAGACGATGTGG
>DAFH01000065.1 GCA_002495485.1 Candidatus Bathyarchaeota archaeon UBA185 | reverse complement strand
CTCAAACTCGACCTTGATCGGCATATTCGTCGAGAACTCCAGCGAGGTGACCTCCGAGGCCCCCGAACCTGCCCTTATGATCTCGCCGAAATAGTTGAGATTGTAAGTCGCGCGGGAAGCCTCCTTTGCGTCCAGCTCCAGTATGGCATCGCTTCCTTTGTCCATCTCAATTATCGCGCTACTCAACTCGCCCGTAGCTCTAACGGTGAACTTTTCGGGGCTCACCTCGAGTTTTACGTTGTCACTTATCGACTGCGCGTCGTCGATTATGTCTCGGAGGCTAACTGCAGTGATCTTCACCCTCGCGTTGAAAGGCACCTTTGGAGTAGGCACCTCCTCAGTGGAAGGTTCCAGCGTCGGTGTGATGAATTTTCGGACGATCTTGTTTTTCAGGGTGATGTTGAGCTTCTTGTTTGCATCATCGTATACAATCTCTACGGACTCGTCGCTTCGTGTTCTCTTGAGAAGCTTGAGTAGGTTAGACACGCTGAGCCTGAGTTTGGTTGGGTTGTTGCACTCATAGATGTCGAAGGCGGTCTTCGGCCATTCGAAGTCCACCATGGCGATGTGGGAGGGGTCCATCGAACGCAATTTGATCCCATCTGGCGTGGCGTTGAAGTCTGCCTCCTCGATGAGGCTCGATATGGCTCCGATCAGGTTTCGGAACAGTCGAGCGTCATTCATCGTGGCTTTGAACACTGGGGTTCTTGCCGTTCCTTCTTTCTTACTGGACGTCTCCGCTAATGAGCTTTCCAACATTTTCTAACTATTCTCTCGCCAGGTTGCCCCGCAGTTGGTGCATCGGAAGAACTGCGTGGACNNCCAATAAAAGGCTTCGTGATTATTACACTTAGGACACTCGGCCTTCGTCTTGGGAAGTGTTCGAATCTTCTGCTCTTCGCGACCGAGAACGATGATGTTCTCTCGCTCGTGAGAAAGGCGGCTGACCACTTTGTCGGCTCGGTTGCTCGTGTAGCCACACTTGGCGCAGGCCATGAACACCTTCTTCTCCATCTTCGATGGAAGCAGGGTGGACCCGCACTTCGGACAAAACTGCAAAACTTGTTCAGCCGAGAGCAGAACGCTTCAGCGCGAATTTATCCTTTATCGTGAGCGATAGTCCCCGAGATATGTAATTTTGCTAGAAGATGGGCAATTCGAAGAGGTTCAGGTAGAAAGCCGCCCCTTTGGGTGAGATCGAGTACTCGGGCTAGACTGGGTCGATCCAGCTCCGTTCTTATGGAAAGTAGTCTCGGACGATCCCGCATTCCCATGGGTCTCTTGCCTCTTATTTGACGATNNGCAGGGAGACCCGTCTTCCTCATGGTGGATTCTGAGCCTAGCCTTGTCGTCGGGTCGTGGACCATTATCGCCCTCAACTCTGGGAAGTACTTCGTTTCGACAATTTCGTCCGTCAGTTTAGCGGCGTTCAGGTTAGATGGGAAGACGACGACGCCGTCCAAGTACAGTCCTCCCCGCACGATCGCTCCAGTTGTGACCTTCGGGTTGCATGTATCTAGACCGAGTATCCTGATTTCCTTCTTCACACTTCCGAGGGACCTGTTCATTTCTCTAGTCGGTCGAGTGCCAAGGCCGCTAACCTAGCAAAACCATGAGAGTGCGACACGTTCTCTGCCTTCAGACATTTCAAGATCTCATCCAGTGTTATCAGCTTGTGGAGCCAGACGAAACCAAGTAGCGCTTCGAGGCTGTTGGCTACGTCTCCCCTTCCGACTCGTCTGGGCAGATGTCTTCTCAGACCTGCAAGCACGGCAGCGTCGGCAAGAGTTCTGTCTGAAACCTTTGTTCCCCTGGGCTGACCGGTCGTCTCGGTTAGAGCCAATGAGAAGGCGAAATTCAACAGTGCGTCCCCGAACTGGGCCAGTCCGTTGTCGGTCAAGATTTGGGCCAGATTCTGACCGTTTTTCATTTCCGTTGACGATCGGTTGTTTTTGATTCGTTTTGTTGTGAGACGAGAGGAGGTAGCTGGCCGATCGAGTTCAGTATGTGATATGCTCCGGCTTTTTCCAGTTCTTGTTTCGTGAAGAATCCCTGTGGAAGACCGATTGTCGTGGCACCGGCCTTTTTCCCCCCGATCATATCTACTGGCTCATCCCCGATCATGAAGCACTCGTTCGGCTGCACACGAAGCTGTTTCATGGCCACTCTGAATGGTTCGGGAGACGGTTTTACTTCGGAAACATCGTCTGGAGTGATTACTGAACCAAACTGATCGGCGAGTCTCCACACCTCTAGTCTTCGGACTATTCGCGGTTTTCTAACGAACGTCACGATTCCCAAATTGAATCCAGTGCGCTTGAATTCCTTCAGCATGTCGACTAGCAGTTGGTCAGGTCCTGTCTTGTCCATTTGAGCGTCGAGGATCTTAAAGAATCGATTTCGGACCTCTTCGTCTCCATTGAGACCATGATCTCGTGCTAGTGCTGCGGCGACATTGCTGATTCTGAGCGTGCTACTGGATCCGCCTTCGCGTTCGATCATCGCGCGTGCTTTCTGCAAAGCATCGTGCGGGTTGATTGATATTCGAAAATGCGAGAGCGTTTGGTGGATGATTGATATCCAGATTCGCCAGTCGCCGTAGAGGGTTCCGTCGAAGTCGAAGAGGAGCCCTCTGGCCAGATTCGGCCGGCTCCAGCTAGTTCTCGTTCTTTACTGCTGACGAGAATTTCTGTATGAATTCTTCGGTGTCTGCTCTGATCTTCTTGGAAGCGCGGTCGAGTGCCTTGTCGGGCTGGGCCTCGCCTTTCACTCGGACAGTGATTATTGATTGTCTAAAGAGGGGGTGCGGCTGGTCATACCCCGCCCAGTCCACCGTCTTGTCCTGGAGCAGAGTCTCTTGCATCAGGTGTCCGAAGGTATGGCCCTCTCCCTCGACCTCCACTTTCACGAGGCCCTTGGACCTGTTCAGAACGTTGACCTTCAACTCGAATCGGTACTCCCTGACTCGAAGTCTTCGGCCAGTCGTCGTCTTTCAACGTTTCTGCAGACGCTACAGCGTAGTATTCTTCCTGAGAGGACCAGCTCGTTGCCGCATCGAGAGCAGTAGGCTTTGATGACGCCAAGCTCTCTGCCGATTGTCGTCAGCTTGGGTATGCGCTGGCTGGTGTCGATAACTTTGGCCCTGATGATGTCGTTCGGTTTGCACACTTCGCCCATGACTCGCTCAAAGCGAGGGCTCGAGTTTGAAATGTGCAGCATTCCGGTGAAGGGGAG
>DAFH01000028.1 GCA_002495485.1 Candidatus Bathyarchaeota archaeon UBA185 | reverse complement strand
TCTTTCCCGCTCCGTTGGGTCCTAGGAAGCCGAAGATCTCGCCTTCCTCTACCTGGAAGCTGATTCCGTCAACCGCCTTGATCTTTCCATCATTGAACGTCTTTGAAAGCTTGTCAACGATCACGATGGGCTGGTCCGGGCTGATTAGCGGAACGGTCTCCTGCTTTGACACTACTGAGATTTTCCTCCCTTCTGCCGCGCCAGGGGAGAGACGAGTCTCGGCTTGGNNGTGTTTGCCCATGCGATCTGCCTCTCGAGACCAAGCACGTACTCCTTCATCATGTACTCCATGTCAGTCTCGGAAATCCTTCCCGCCTTTGCGTCGAGGAGTTCGCGGGCGATCTGGAACTGTCGGTTGGAGTTGTCGACGAAATAGTTGGCAACGTCCTCAGGCGCGACCAGCTCGACGAAGAGTTTTCTCAGGAATCCCCATCTCTGCTGAAAATGCCTGAACATGTCCTTCGATTCCTCCAAGGATTCTATGCCTTTGGGCGTTATGTGGTAGATCCGACGGGTTGCCTCCTCTCCAATTTTCTGTTCTGATTTTATGAGACCTTCAGACTCGAGCTTCCTCAGAATAGGATAGAGTGATCCAGCGCCCGGTCTCCAGGCACCCTCCGTTCTACTGTCGATGTCCTGAATCACCTCGTAGCCATGGATCGGCTTNNTTGTGGAGTATGTAGTAGCGGAGTAGTCCTTTCGGGGCGCTGTGCAGTCTCCCGCTTAGTCCGTGGGCACCGTCTTCCCTGCGGGTCATCTTGGCTGATGGCATTTCGCCGATCGGATGGATTCTGGTCTGATATAAGCTATATCGTACACGATACAGAATCCGATATGGTCGGTGAGAATGAACCGAGGCGGTTTGGGAAGAAAAAACAGGGAGTTAGGGGGGTAGACGGCTATGGCTTCGGAGCGCTTGCGGGCGTGTAAGTTGAGAACATTCGGGCTCGGCCGCGGAGGTACTTGAACCCGGCTACTCCGACGAGTAGTGCTCCTATCCCGCCGAAAAGGATCGCCACGGCTTGTATCCAGATGCTCGTCAGCGTTGCCGTGTCCGTTCCGCCGCCTGTAGTGGCGAGGCTGCTCTGGGCCGCGTTAGCGTCGTTGAGCGCGTTCTGATAGTCGGTCTGGGCGTCGTTGAAATCGCCGGTCGAGTATGCCGTGTTGCCGAGCGAGAGCTGGGTCTGTGCCTGGGCTAGCATTGCGACCGCGTTTGACGATCCAGGGGGTGCCTGGAGTACGCTTCGTAGGGTCGTCGAGAGAGAGTTGATCTCAGCATTGGCCTGTTGCTCGTCCAGGACGCCGGTTGATTGAGCGTTGGAATAGATGGCTAGTGGCCATGGATTGTTGAATTGGCGGCAGGCACCGCCGGACGGCGTGCCGAATCCGGGCGGATAGTCGAATCCACAACCCCAAGAGGAGGACCAGAGAGTATTGGCGGGTCCGTCCCANNTCCCAGACTTGGAGCGTCCAAGAATGGGTCTCTAGGTTGAGGTTTGCGTACTGGCCGGTCAGGTTCGGGACGGTGTAGTTCAGAGTCAGGTAGACCCACTGGTTCGCGTAGATGCTGTACGTGTTCTGGGGGCTGGCTATGCTGGAGTTCTGGTAGTTGGTCATCCAGTCAAACTTGACTCCCATGGACACGTTGCGCTGGTAGACTGTCGGGTTCGCCTCGAAGCTCAGCGTGAACGTCAGGACGCTTCCTGCTTTGATTGCGTCCACGCGTTGATTGAGGTACTGGTCGACGTAGCCTCCGGAGACGCTGGTTTCACGGATCACGTATCCGGTTGTCGTGACGTTTTCCGACCAGTCGTCTGCGTGACCCTTTGGAATCGCCAGGGGGGCCGCTATTCCGACGAGGATGATGGCGAAGACTGCTGCGAATAGTTTTCGGTGTTGCATTTTTTCTGCATCCGAGTTGGTGGGCACGGTGGGGCCTCTACATGTAGCCGCTGTAACTACCAGTCAGACGGGAGGGTTGCTCGGGGACTCGCACTCGGCCAGTAACTGATACTACCCTTCGATCTTGACGGAGAGAATCCGCCAGCTCGGACGAGATCGAGGCGTCGCTTCTGCTAGTAAACGACTGAACCAGTTGCTAGTTGCGGATCCCGGTTCGTACTGGGCCAGGGTCGCCGCCGCGTCTTGACTGACCGTTTGAGGATTACGATGGCGACGGCGAGGGCGGCCAGGAGAGCCGCGATGTCAGGGATGAGCTGGGCAAGCAATCTGAGCGTGTCTACTGGGAGACTGATGCCTCCTACCGCGCCGACGTTTACAGGGATCGACTGCGTGTGAGAGAGTGGGCCACTCGTGCCTGTTATGGAGAGAACAAAGTTGTTTCCCGTGTCAAACGCTGAGCAGGTGATGGAGAAGGTAATGGAGAAGGTGCCAGAACCGTTGATAATGGAGGGTATGAAGGGTTGACAGAAGAATTCTCCCGAAAGTATTCCCTTTAGCACGATTCTTCCGTGGAAGCCGTTGAGCGGGGTGATGGTGCCGTTGACGGTGAAGGTCCCGTTCGCGTCCGGCCCGGTCAGGCTGAGGGGGGAGATTGCAAAGTCTTGCACTTGGATGGTGCTGTTC
>DAFH01000033.1:3091-6262 GCA_002495485.1 Candidatus Bathyarchaeota archaeon UBA185 | reverse complement strand
GGCCGATTAGCAGGAAACTGCCTAGCGAGCTTCCGAGAACGAAGCTAAACCTCGAGATAGGACTCATCAGTATTCGCCGTCGGGCACCAGAGATCCGGTCCTCCACACAGGTAACGGCTGCGCCCAGGACCCCGACCCAGCCTATCTCCAAACCGACAATCTCAGGGAAGAGCACGTCCAGCAAGCGCTGTTGTGGTCCCAACTCGATACTCAGCCCCAGTCCGAATATCTGCACTGCCGCCTGAGCAAGGTCAACAGCAGTCTGGTCGTTGTAGATTGGCTGCATGTCCACTTCCGGCAGACTCTGGAAGCCATCCGTCACTGGTAGGGGTCCAGACGCGGTCTGGACGATCGCGCCGTTCTTGGCGACAACCGCTGAGTGATATGTTAGGGAAGAGTTGTCGACGACAATCACAGTCGTGTTCTGCGGAGCGGGGATCACGTAGACGAAGTACTCTCCGGAGGAATTGGTGGGCGACGGGAAGGCGCCGACGAGAATCTTCGCCGGCTCGGTCACGTTGCCGCCCCAGTGGTCGGCCTGCAGAATCGAGAACAGCGCTGCGAGATTCTTGTCCTTCTGCAGTTCTTGCACTGCGGGCAGAGTCGAGTTGGTGGTTATCGAAGGAACCTGCTGACCGCTCAAGAGCGCGCCGAAGAGAACCATCAGTAGGAGGGGGAGGAGGAACAGGAACGCCAGCAGCTTCCGCCTGTGGCTCAGCTCTACGAGCTGGCGGTGCAGAATGTAGATTGCCCCGAGCAATATTGAAGGCTACACATATGATTCATTTATCATCGAATATTTGAACCTGCCGAATTTTGAAGCCTATGGAAGCTCGCGTGGAGCGAGGTTCAGCCAAGACTTATTTAGTGAACCTCGGTCACATTTGCCCCAGTGAACATTTCTTGGGTCGCAAAGCAAAAGCAAGGGAACTCATCCGGAAGGCGCTTCTCAGAAGAGAGAAAGGCTGGAGCCAACTGTTAGAGGAGACGGGTCTTGCCAAGGGTGCCCTCTCAATGAACTTACGGCAGATGCAGAAAGAGAAAGAAGTCGTCTACCAGCCGATAGGCAGGTCCAAGCTCTACAGACTATCTGACCGTGGTCTAGTCAGAGCATCAATCTCCGCCATCTCCAGAGGAGTGTCTGGGCAGATCTCTCACGTCCTAGAGAAGATGGGCAGAAAAGATCCTGAAGGAATCAAGAGCTGGATGAGGGATGGAAAGAACCTCAGTCTTGAGATAGAGGATCCTAGCCTAGGTAGGGTCAAGCTGACCCTCCACCCGAACAAACCGGCCGACTGAGCCGAGGCATTATTGGATTCGGCTGGAGAGATCAGGGCACCGCAACATTCGTTGGTCTTTTCCACGTCAGGATTAGAATGTCGACGAGTAGAAGGAAGTATCCAGTTCCCCAAGCGATAGGAAGGTAGCCCCAATAGTAGCTGAGACTGGGTAAGGGGATTGCTAAGGCTATGCAGACGTACAAGGCTGCTGTCCAGACTAGGAAGAGTTCGCCTCTCCTCTTCTGTCCAAGATATAGCTCGCCCATTCCGAACAGCCCGAGCAGGCCCGGTATCGCGTCAAGCAGGAATCCAAACCAGCCTTGCTTTGGCATGTATGGAGACTCGGTCGGATGACGATATAGCCTGGGCGTTCACAATGGAGCACATTGTGCACGCTCAGTTGATTAGCCAGAGTCGATACTTGGCAATCTATAGCCCATTGTGGTGAGATCTTAGGGAGAACATGGGTTACCATGCCAACCCAGGTGCTGACGGGAACGCTCTCTAGCGAGGAACAGGACGCTCTATCGGACCCCCGCTCTCTTCTGACGATCATGCACCAGCTCCGTCAGGACATCACGCGCGAGGCGGAGCAACAGTACAAGCTGTGGGAACCCGAAATACAGCAACCGTCCTTCGTTCCGAGCGCACAGAACCTAGCCGCCTACCTCTCGCTACGAAAGCGAGACCTTCGCCCACTTCAGACGGCGCTAATGCCTTGGGGACTGTCGTCTCTAGGTCGAAGCGAATCCCGCGTAGTCCCCAGTCTCGACGCGGTGATCTCAACACTCGCGACTATCGTCGAACCCGACAGCGGAAGCCGTCCAGCTCGCCCTCCCCTACAGACATTCTTTCAAGGCGAGAGGCTCCTGCACGAGAACGCGACGGCACTCCTGGGCCCCGCTTCTCCCGGCCGCAGAGTCCGCATCATGGTGACGCTCCCCGCAGAAGCTGCGACAGGCTTCGAGCTAGTCCGAGACCTCCTCCAACGCGGCATGAACTGCGCAAGGATCAACTGCGCCCATGAAACTCGGACCGAATGGGAGGCAATGGTCCGACAAGTCCGACTCGCCGAGCAGGCTAGCGGGCATCCCTGCAGAATCTTGATGGACCTCGCAGGACCAAAGGCTCGAACAGGCCAAGTTCTACTCCCAGAACCCAAGACCCGGCTACACGTTGGTGATCGGATACTCATGACCCGTGGACCGCCCGTCGCATCTGTCGAGTATCCATTGCAGGTCGAGTGCGAGATTCCAAACGTACTCGATCAGCTACGTGTTGGCGCGCAGGTATGGATCGACGAGGGAAAACTTGGCACACAGGTCGATGAGATTCTTCCCGAAGGACTCGTTCTGAAGGTGACACGCGCCCGCGACAAGGGTGAACGCCTACGCTCCGGAAAGGGCCTCAACTTCCCTGGGTCACAATTCCAACTCAGTCCTCTGACGCGAAAAGACCGAGAGGATCTCGCTTTCGTCGTTCAGCACGCGGACATAGTGGGATACTCGTTCGTCCGCAACGCCTCCGACATAGACCTCCTCCAGCACGAAATACGGAGCGTCCAAGAGGAACGGGCGAAGACTCTATCCTTAATCATCAAGATAGAGAATCTTAACGCAGTCCGCAACCTCCCAGAACTTATCGTCCACGCCGCTGGCAAACAACCGCTGGGCGTGATGATCGCGAGAGGAGACCTAGCCGTCGAGATCGGCTAAGAGAGGCTTGCGGAAATTCAGGAGGAGCTGCTCTGGGTCTGCGAGGCAGCACACGTCCCGGTCATCTGGGCAACCCAAGTGCTGGAGAGGTTCGTCCGGAAAGGTACACCGTCTCGGGCGGAAATGACGGACGCCGCCATGGCAGAGCGTGCGGAGTGCGTCATGCTCAACAAGGG
>DAFH01000033.1:0-3024 GCA_002495485.1 Candidatus Bathyarchaeota archaeon UBA185 | reverse complement strand
TAAATCTCGCCCCTATCCCTTCCTGGATCGTCTTGGACTCTTATCGGGACAGGGTCTGGAGGAGGCTACAGGAGATGGGGGTCCAGCTGAAATACGAGTCTGCCCTGCCCGACGCCTTTCCCATGCCGAAGCGCGAGTATCTATTCCCAGAAGTCGATACAGCGACCTGGGACCAGCTCGTGAAGGCGTACGTGGAAGCTTTGGACGGCCTGAAGGACCAAGCCCTAAAGGAGAAGACCCCGAGAAAGGAGGAGCCCCCATGGATGAGGAAGAATTCAAGTTCAGGTCTCTTCGAAAACGTCTGGTCAGAAAAGGACCTTGTCCGGTAGGCACCCCTCGAGGTATCTTTCGAGACGGAAGGCCGTAGGAGAGTGGACCCCGG
The DNA here is from genome assembly GCA_002495485.1 of Candidatus Bathyarchaeota archaeon UBA185. Classification (GTDB taxonomy): domain Archaea; phylum Thermoproteota; class Bathyarchaeia; order 40CM-2-53-6; family 40CM-2-53-6; genus 40CM-2-53-6. The sequence continues at coordinate 2,642 of DAFH01000033.1, read as the reverse complement.
AGGGCAGAGTCTCCGAGACCGAGCTATTGAACCGGGTTATTCTGGCAAAGGCCCTTATGGTCTACGCGGCAGCTCGGACGATGCACTTCCGGACGCGGAAAGAAGATTTGGAGATAACGCCACGGGGAGCCGTGGATGTGATGCGCGTTGCGGAACGACTTCCGAGACGAAAGAAATGAATCATGCACTCAAAGCTTAGCGGCCATCTCCGACAGAACGGTGGTCGTCCTCCAGTTTCGCGTTGTAGCCCCCACTGACAATGCCTTCTCTATCGCAGTGTTCGAGAGTTTCGTCCTCCCATATCCACCCGGACAATACAGGTAAATTTCGCGCAGACTCGGGTGAAACCGGTCTCCGCTGGAAAGCGCCTCCAGCCTTTTCAAAGAATTCTGCACCGGCTCCGAAAGAAAAGTGACGTGCAGCTTAGACTCGTCGATGCCCTCCTCTTTCAGGAAAGGGTTGCTGGAGACTATCTTTCCCATTTCCTGTGAGGTCCGCACGATAGTGGGCACGTCGAATCCGGTGGCGTTAAGAATTGTATCGCTGATGCGTCTAGCGAGTCTGGCTGGATCCCCCGGCCTGGCCTGAAAGACAATGTTTCCGCTTTGGACATAGGTCTCGACGTTCTGAAAACCGAGACCACTGCAGGAGTTTGCGAAGCTGATCCATTTTGATTCGATTGTGGCCGGTTACGTTGATGCCTCGCAACATCGCGACATAGACCGGCATCGTTTGTTCTTGGCTAGAGAGCCGATTTCTAAGTGCAGATCGCGCAGTATATGATAGATTCTTCTGCAGTCCGGGCAGTCTCTAGGTATCCGTGGTCCGTGTTGAGGCCACGTTAGCCCTATTAGCCAAATTCCGATTATTGTGTTAACATGTCAAGCGGTGGAGAAGAATCCGGCAAACGCAACGGCCAGGTGCTGGAAGAGATTGTAAGAGGCGCGGACGACTACTACAACTATCTCAGGAAGAAACACGCCACTGGAACCCGACTAGACGCGGTCGTGGTGAGCCTAGTCGTATGGTTCGCGAGCTTCGTCGTGCTGGGAGTCGGCGCACTCACTACAATCAAGGGAAGCATGTTCACCGCCTACCTCCTAGCTGCTTTTCTGGCTGCCATCGTGATCGGTATCGTCGCCGGACTAGTCACGTACACCGTCAGACGTAGAAGGGGATTCAAGTTCGCACAGCTAGGCGACCTAATCCAGAAGATGAGGGGAGGAGAAGCCACCTCCGAGGACGGGCTTCACCTGATGGACGCGATGCACCAAGCCTCCCTCGTCATGAAGAAGAGAAAGATGGACAACGCGTTCGAGTATGGAGTAGTCGCCTTCGCCATCGTAACGATACTCGGCCTGAACCCAGGTATCGGAGCGCTAGCCGGTGTCATCACTTACCTCTACTTCAGATTCGAGGCACTCAGAGACTCCGAGAAGGAGGAAACGAGGTACGAGGATTCGAAAAAAGCGCTTCTCCAGAGTCTGTGATACCGTTTGGAGCGCCCCGACTTGTACGTCCTCGCAAGATTCCTCGACAAGATGTACCACAACGGCCAGCCCTTGAAAAAGACGAACCTGCAGATGCGAGTCGGCCTCAACTATCCGCGCTTCATCGAATATCTCGACTGGATGGTAGCTCATGGGTTTGTGCAACGTAAAGAAGAGGGTGACACAGAGCTCTACTCGCTGACGACTCAGGGCTTTGACGCGTATCACCGTCTAGTCGCCTGGATCAGAGAAACCATGCAGGGGATGCGGATCTGACCGCCTGTACTTCTGAACGGGACCGACGATTGCGGAGTTCGTGAGGAAAACCGGTTTTTACCTGGTCGTCGTTCTAAGTAAAATGCTTTATACTCACTTGTTCAGGCAAGTATAGGCGAGTTTACTTGGGTTTGGATACCAACCTCAGAGACGAGGTCAGAGAAGAGATCAGGTCACTCAAGGACGAGATACGACGCCAAGTGTCTCAGGCCCTTGAGGGCACTTCCGGCACCATCAGAGTAGACCTCCACAAGGACGATGTAGCTCAGACAGAGCCGTCATTCGTGGTAGTCAAAGACCTCGTCAGACAAATCCGCGAAGACGTGAAGTCGAGCCTCGCAACGCGAGGAGAGATCGCGGTAGATGAGCTCGTCGAGAAGATGCCCGAAACCACCGCTGCCGACCTGCTAAAGTCTCTAGCCAACACGGACAGGCTCAAAATGGTCAAGACGCTGTACTCCACGAAGAGAACATTCTCGGACTTCAAGACGAGCACTGGTCTAGAAGCGGCCTCCGTCAACAATCATCTGAAGAGTCTCCTGAACATGGGACTCATCGCCCACAGCGACGAAGGAGGCTACGAGCTCACCAAGCGTGGAAGAATGCTGATTCGAACACTAGCCCTGATGAGCGAGGCCCTAGGAGGAGAGAGCATTGATTAGTATAATGCGCGAATCCAAGCTATCCTGGATTACGCGGCGCACATCAACTGCTCTGGGCGGGATTTCTGTCCTTCTGATTCTTGCCTGGCTTGTGAGAGGACCCTTTAGACTCGAGCCGTACTCTACTAGTATTCTGTTCGTCAGTTTCGGTGCATTCCTGTTCGGCCGGGTATTCAAGACAGAGACAAACCAGGGACCCGGACGGGCGGTTGCC
>DAFH01000027.1 GCA_002495485.1 Candidatus Bathyarchaeota archaeon UBA185 | reverse complement strand
GACTCGAGCCAATCAGTATCGTGAACACGCAAGCTTCAAATGCAATTTCGGGCCAAGTCCAATTGTTTGAACGCAAACAAGGTGCCAGGTTGGCGCTTTGGAGTCTTCCTCCTGGGGCTGGTCGCAGCAGCGTTCCACCTCTGGCTCGCAAGCGCCATGCGGCTCACCAACCCGATAGGTGCCTACTTCGCGACCAGTGGTATCCTCTTCCTCGTCGCTGGAGTTCTCATGCTCGTCGGTGGTCATCGGTTTCTCTTCAAGCTCGGGGCCGGCGGCCTTGTCGCNNTTGTCGGCAATCGACAACGCACTTCTCTACTACACCCGGACCTTCGGGCTGGGTTTTGTGTTCGCTCTCTTCCCTTCGCCTAGGCCTCCCGGACCACCCCCGAGCGGAACTCCTCCAAGCGGCGGATTCCGCGGACCTCCGCCATGGACGACTTCCTGGATACCACCAGGAGCGGTACAGTTCTTTGTGCTGCAGACGGTGATAATCATCGTCAGCGTCTTCGCGCTGTGGAGGGTCTCAAAGATGGATGACCGCCGAGCCACTCCGGCGTAGACGTTACAGGTGGCGCTCTATCTCGCTCTTCAGGAGCGACCTGTGGCATCTGGCCTCGTCCTTGTCGGTGCAGAGAAGGGTTATCGTCGTCTTCTTTGACTTGGCGGCCAGCTCCTTCAGGAGCGCTTCCTTCCCTTTCAGACTCTCCAAGTATCGCCTTGAAAACTCCGCCCAGCTCACCTTTCCGGATTTCCATTCATGGATCAGGTCCATCTCCGTCCCAAGTTCCTTCAACCACCGGTCGACCTTGTCCTTGGATATGCCTCTTGGCCAAGTCCTCATCACCAAGATCCTCTCCCCGTCGGAAGGCTCGGGCCTATCGTAGACAGTCTTGTCGGTTCTAATCATCCCTCGATTCTTTCGCTAGGCCGGTCTTTATTTCTTCCAGCACGCGAACGAGCATCGCCTCGGTCAGCATGCCGGTGTTTGTGTTCCTAGGGCTAGGATGGTAGCTGGCGTAGAGCTTCAGTCCGTTCCTGAGTTGGTATGAGGCGCCGTGGGCGAACTTCACCCCTCGAACGTCTGCGCCACTCTTCCTCTCGCGGTCGACGACGGCCCTGAATGCGAGGCTGCCGAGAGCAAGTATCGCCTTCGCATGCCTCAACAGGGAGAGCTCAGCGTCCAAGTACGGAGCGCAGTTCCGGAACTCTTCCTTTGACGGTTTGTCTCCTGGCGGAGCACATTTCACCGCTGCCGTCACGTAGCAGCCGGAGTAGGTCAGGCCGTCGTCCTTGGACTCGGAGATCGGCTGGTTGGCGAAGCCTGCTTTGTAGAGCGCAGACACGAGGAACTTGCTGGAGGCATCACCTGTGAAGATTCGACCTGTGCGAAGGGCTCCCGTTGCGGCCGGAGCCAGGCCTATGACAACCAATCTAGCGTTCAAGTCTCCGAACCCAGGGACTGGCTTGCCCCAATAAGCCCAGTGAGCGTATCGCGCCGGCTTCTTTTGTTCGGCAATCGCCGCGTACGCCCGGAGCCTTGGACATTTTTCACATTCTACGATTGTTCGATTCAGTTCCCTGAAATTCCTGAAGTTTGATAGTTTGGCCAGAAGGAACACCGCTCCGCAGACCCTCGAGGACTAGTCGGGCGAGTATTTGGGTGTCGCTTGAAAGAATGTAGGATCTTTGCCAGTGACCTTCCTTAGGCACTCCCGTTCTCACGACTCCAACCGGCATTACTTGCGAGCGAGTCACACTTCTTCCGATGAAGTCGGGGCCGATTCTAGGAACAAGCTCCGCAAGATCTGCTTGACAGAAAGAAGATGTCCCAAACTGGACGTAAAGTCGGAGATATCTCGAAATGTAAGCTGAATCTAGCGCCTTTGTAGCAAGCCGCCTCCTCATCTCGGCATGCTTAGAGAAGAATCCGGAGATCAGCATCAGAGCTGCTCTTTGAGGAGTGAGGCTCACGACAACATTGTAGTAGTTCCTACCCTTTGGTTTGTAGATTGAGCCTACGCCGAAAATGCGTCTGACCACCTTCAGAAGACCTAGGGCGTAGGACCTTTCTCCTTCGGCTATACGAAGTTGCATTCGAGGCTTGTTCGAGCCCTTCTGCTTGGCCCTCGCAACGGAGCCGTCCCCGTCGGAATCGCCATTCAGAAAACTCAGTCCCAGCTGAGTCACCTCCCCACTTACCAAACGGTTCTCACCTAGAAGTGAAAGAACGCCATCAATCGCGTTCACGAAAAACGCTTCGAGGCATACGCCACCAACTCGCAGCAGCTGTTTGTTTGTTCGAGGAAATGATACATCGATATTCCTTACTCGAACTTCGGAACGGACAAACGAGCCAACAAGATTGTGATAGAGCTTTACAAGTTCAACATTGGTGTTTTGAATGTCTGCCTGTCCGTTCTTCTTACTGCCTTCAGCCAAGTAGAACCCAACGAGACGAATGAAGTCTCTGGCATTCACCATCCTCCGAAGGATGGCGAGCCGAGAGTTCCTGATGCGAAGCGGGATCCTTGCGTTGTCGACCCATCTAAGGTGAGATACGCTAATGAACGGCAAGAGATCTCCCTCTCCTGAGGAGATCTGACAATCTTGCTACCGGCTATCATTGCCTCGTATCTTGGAATGGGCGAGCTGGCCCTGTTTAACCAGTAGAGAACCGTGGGCTTGGCAACCCCGAGCTTGCTCGCAATGGTCTTCGCAGGAAGACCCTCATTGAAGTAGAGCCTTGAGATCTTGCGCTTGAGCAAACCATTGACCCTCTTGTTCGAACGTATCAAGCCCCGCTCTTTCTTCAGGATAATGTAGACACCCACTGGGGACCGGCCAAGAATGCTTGCTACTTCATTCAGGGATCGGCCCTCAGAGTAAAGATTGAGTGCCTTGAGGCGTTCTTCATCCGAAAACGGAAGCCTGCCCCGGTAACCCATTTCGGAGGGCCTTGATCGCGGCAATACTGAGAGTCCAACAAGCGACATGTTGCATATGACCGTGAAGCGAACTTCAAAAAAAGCGGGATGGAGGGGTGCCTGAAAGTGGAGCTCCGTCCAGTCATCTTATGGCAGCGAGGAGAGCCCTGGAGACACTCTCTGGATCGGCGTCCATCACGTAGGGCCCGAGCCTGGGACCTCTGTCGGAGCCGACTAGTATCGAGTAGACAACCGGGAAGAAATCTCCCGGCTTGAGCCCGTTCGTCCTCACGGCTTCGAACGCGGCGGTCTGGACCTCGTCGGCGTTCTTCGCTCTCATCACCTTCTCTGCGAACTCCTTGATCGCCTTCGACACCGGATGCGGAACCTTGACTC